>JBGSNL010000077.1:0-50859 GCA_041739675.1 bacterium | reverse complement strand
CGGCCATCGCGCTTCGTTTCAAGAAGCCTGACGTTCCCCGCAGTTATAAGGTCCCCGGCGGCAAAGCAGGGATGATAACGGTCGCCGGGCTCGGAATGGCCGCCGCGATCTTCGCAATCGTCGTGGGTTTTTTCCCGCCGTCGCAGCTGACAGTCGGGAGTCCCGCATTTTACGTGATCTTTCTTCTGATCGGCTCGCTTGTTTTCACGCTGGCTCCGCTTGTCATACACCGTTTTAAGAAGCCGGAGTGGATGCCGTCCGGAAAGTGACATATATAATGATGCTCAGATAAAGGAGAAAATTATGCTCCATCCAAAACACGACCTTAAAAAAATGAGCGAGAAGGAGAGGATGATTGCCCCGACCTTCGGTTCGCGGGAGCTTCAGGAACCTGTTCCCAAGTATGAACTGCGCGGGGAAGGAATGAGCCCGAGGAATGCTTATCAGATAGTCCATGATGAGCTGATGCTGGATGGAAACGCCAGACTCAATCTGGCGACATTTGTCACGACGTGGATGGAGCCGGAAGCGGAGAAACTGATGGCGGAGACTTTTGACAAAAACATGATCGACAAGGACGAATATCCGCAGACGGCCGAACTCGAAATGCGCTGCGTGAACATCCTTTCCAATCTTTATCATGCACCTACAAGCGGCAACGCGTGCGGTTGCTCGACGACGGGCTCCAGCGAGGCGGCGATGCTGGGCGGCATGGCGCTCAAGTGGAAATGGAAAAAGAGGATGGCAGCCAAAGGCAGGCCCTCAGACAAGCCCAACATGGTCATGGGCGCGGACGTACAGGTCTGCTGGGAGAAGTTCTGCCGCTACTGGGAGATAGAGCCGAGGCTCATTCCCATGGAAAAGGGGCGCTACTGTATCAGCGCTGAAGAAGTCGTGAAGCGCTGCGACGAAAATACGATCGGCGTCACCGCAATCATGGGAACGACCTTCACCGGCGAATACGAGCCGGTTAAAGAGATAAACGACGCGCTGGACAAACTCAATTCCAAAACAGGTTTTGAAATTCCGATACACGTGGACGGTGCAAGCGGCGGTTTCATCGCTCCGTTTCTGCAGAAAAGCCTTGAATGGGACTTTCGCCTCAAGTGGGTGAAATCCATAAACGTCTCCGGGCACAAGTACGGACTTGTCTATCCGGGCGTCGGATGGGTGATCTGGCGCGACTGGGACGAACTTCCCGAGGATCTGATTTTCAAAGTCAACTATCTGGGAGGAGAGATGCCCACGTTCGCTTTAAATTTCTCGCGACCGGGCAACCAGATCGTGGCGCAGTATTACAATTTTCTGCGCCTGGGTTTTAGCGGTTACCAGCGCGTGCAGAAGGCGTGTCAGGATACGGCGGTCTATCTTTCCGAAAAGATCGATAAGATGGGTCCGTTCGAGTGTCTGACGCACGGCACGGACATTCCGGTCTTTGCCTTCAAGATAAAAGAAGGCGCCGATGCGAATTTCTCAGTCTACGATATCTCCGAAATGCTAAGGCATCGCGGTTGGCTCGTTCCCGCGTACTCTATGCCGGAAAATTGCACGGATCTTGAGGTCCTTCGCGTCGTTGTGAAAGAGGGGTTCAGCCGCGACATGGCGGATCTCTTAATCGGGGATATGACGAGAATACTCGATCACTTCAAGGAGCAGCCGGGACATAGATCGCGCAAGAAAGTTGCAGGCGGAAAGGTGCGCTGCTGAGGGCGGATATCTTTTATTATTCTTCTTACTAAATAGAAGAGGAGGTCATATGAGGGGAATTTTGATTGCGATCATTGCAGCTTCCATTATGGGAATTTCATGGAGGGCAGATGCTATGAAACCGATACCGTCTTTTGAGCATGTGAGGGCGCAGCTTGAGAAATTCAAACCGGTGAAAATGGATTATGACGAGAAGCTCTTGTCGGCAGCCGACAAGAAGGCGGTGGATAAACTAGTTGAAGCCGCGCGCATGATGGACGAGATATTTCTGCGTCAGGTCTGGAGCGGAAATGTTAAATTGCGTGATGAACTTTCGAAAATGAAAGGAAACGAGCGCGTCCTTGACGATTATTTCACGATCAACTTCGGTCCTTTCGACAGGCTGGACCACGACAAACCCTTCATCGACGTAGGTTTGAAGGAGAAGCCCGCCGGCGCCAATTTTTATCCCGAGGATCTGACGAAAAAAGAACTTGAGAGCTGGATGAGGGCCCATCCGAAGGATAAGAAGGCCTTTGAGAGCAATTTCACGATCATCGAACGTGATGGAAAATTTTTGAGGGCGACGCCGTACTCCGCGGTTTACAAGACGTGGCTTGAGCCCGCTGCAAAACTTCTTAAAGAGGCGGCGGACGTTGCCGAGAATCCCAGCCTCAAAAAATATCTCACGAGCCGCGCCGATGCTTTTCTCTCCAACGATTATTTCCAGAGCGATTGCGACTGGATGGATCTCAAGGATCACTCACTCGAAGTCGTCTTCGGGCCGTATGAGGTCTACGAAGACAATTTGATGGGCTACAAGGCGGCATTCGAGGCCTTTGTCACTGCGGTGGACAAAGACGAATCCCAAAAACTTGCCAAGGTCGCATCTTATCTGGACGAGCTGGAAGCCAATCTTCCGATTCCAAAAGAATATCACAACAAGCGGCGCGGGAAAGAATCCCCGATAGTCGTCGCGCAGGAGATATATTCCGCGGGTGACACGAAGGCGGGCGTGCAGACGCTGGCCTTCAATTTGCCCAACGATGAAAAAGTGCGCGAGAAAAAGGGATCTAAAAAAGTTATGCTCAAAAACGTTTCGAAGGCGAAGTTTGAAAATATCCTTGTGCCCATCGCCAGTCAGATGATGGAGCCAAAAGACGTGAAGGATGTCTCGTTCGATGCCTTCTTCAACCATACCCTCATTCACGAGATGTCTCACGGTCTTGGGCCGGGAACGATCAAGGTCGGCGGAAAAGAGACGACCGTCAACAAGGCGCTGAAAGATCTCTACTCGGTGATAGAGGAGTGCAAGGCGGACACCCTGGGTCTTTTCAACACGCTCTTTCTCAAGACAAAGGGGATGTATTCGGAAGATTTTATGAAGACGCTCTATCCAACATACCTTGCGGGGATATTCAGGTCGACGCGTTTCGGTATCAAGGAAGCGCACGGCGGCTCCAATATCATCCAGTTCAATTATCTGCGTGACAAGGGTGCCTTCACTTACGATCCGAAGAGCGGTAAGTTTGGCGTTGATCGCGCTAAGATGGACGGCGCGATAAAGGACCTTGCGCGCGATCTTCTGATGATCGAGGCGAAAGGGGACTACGCCGGCGCCAAAAAGTTTGTGGAAAAATACCGCACGATGCCCAAGGAATTCGAGGATGCGATTGCGAAGCTCAAAGGCATCCCGGTGGATATAAAACCGATTTTTGCGTTTAAGTGAAACAGGGTGTCATTGCGAGCCCAGCCTATTGCGGGGCGTGGCAATCTCAGACGGGCGGCTGGGATTCGACCCGGCCCTCTGAAATCGTGATCGCGATTCCAGAGGCGATGATGAGTACGCCTCCTACAATCGAATAAATGTCCGGTATATCGTCCCACAATATTATTCCGAAAATATAGGCGAGGATTACCGACGAATACGCGAACGGCGAGACCGTTGCGGCATGGGCGAAGCTGTATGCCCTTGCCATGAGGAGCTGGCCCACCGTAACGGCTATTCCTATTCCTCCAAGCAAGAGCCATTCTATCTTTGTCGGCATCACAAAATCGTTTGATATGAATGGAATTGCGGCAAGCGTGGTGACCAATGTGAAATAAAATGTTATGGCCGACGAGCTATCCGTGAGCGTGAGTCTTCTCACACATATAACGGAGAGCGCCGCAAAGACGCCGGACGCGAGCCCCAAAAGCGCCACGTTGTGAAAGACGTGTTGCGTCGGCTTCATTATGAGACCGATCCCCGCGAATGCTATGATGACAAAGATGAAATTGATGCGGCGGAATTTTTCGCCGATCAAAAGGGGCGCCAGAAGTGCGACGAAAAGCGGAAACGTATTGAGGAGCATCGACGCATCGCCCAAATTCATCCTGATCATCGCGACAAATGATGTGGCGATGCCGGCGAATCCCAGAAGGCCGCGAAGAAAGAGAAGCTTATGGTTTTTTCCGCGGAAAGACGACCGCCGCCAGAGCATTATCACCGTCAAAATGACGAGACTCAAAGATGCGCGGAAAAAGACGACTTCAAAAACTGGCAGACGCGAGCCCGCAAGCTTGATCATGGCCCAACCGCAGGCGAAAATGAGCTCCGCCGCAACCATGAGGATGATGCCGTATCTGACGTTGTGTTTTGTCATTTGGAATTTGTCATTTGTCATTATTTTTTAGGGGATTGCAATGGGCAATTCTTGCTGGTAGATAGTGGCGAAAGAGGGGGGTTATGCCGGTAGCATCGTGGATTTTCGGGAGTGTCGTCCTCGTAAGCGTGATGTCTCTTATCGGAGCCGTAACGCTTCTTTTGACGGCAGCGCGCGTAAATTTTCTTCTCTACATCCTTGTCGCATTTTCCGCCGGCGCCATGATGGGCGGCGCCTTTTTCCATATTCTCCCGGAGGCGTTGGAGAGCATAGCCCCCATCAGTGTCTTCATCACGCTTCTTATCGGCTTCTCTCTCTTCTTTCTTCTGGAACGGCTGATCCTCTGGCGGCACTGTCACAACGGAATCTGCGAGGTTCACCCCTTCACATATCTCAATCTCATAGGGGACGGAGTTCATAATTTTATAGACGGTTTTGTGATAGCCATGAGCTATCTGATCAGCGTCCCTGTGGGGATCGCAACAACGCTTGCCATAGTGATGCACGAAATACCGCAAGAGCTGGGGGATTTCGGAGTGCTGGTCTACGGAGGCATGAAGCCACGGCGTGCCCTGTTTTTGAATTTTGTGACGGCGGTGGTGGCGGTTGCAGGGGCCGCGATCGGCTATTTCATGTCGTCTGTGCTCCACGGCGCAATGCAATACATATTACCTTTTGCCGCCGGAAACTTCATCTATATTGCGGGCTCCGATCTTGTCCCCGAGCTTCACAAGGAGCCCAAACTTTCAAAGGCGCTGCTTGCATTTGTCGTGTTTCTAGCGGGCCTTGTCATGATGGCGGTTCTGAAATTGGCGATGGAGGGCTAGAAATGATAACTCCAAAAGGCGCGCGAATTGCATTCCTCATTTTTTTCGGCGTCCTCGTTGCCGCATTTTTGTATATGGCCGCGCCGATGATGAAGGCGGCATTTCTGGCGCTCATCATCGCGGTTGTTTTTCATCCCGTCTACGTATTTTTCCTTAAACTCTTCAGGAAGCACAATTATGTCGCGGCATTTGTAACGACAATTCTCAGTTTCTGTGTCGTTCTGGTACCGGTAGTGATCGTCATTGCGCTTTTGGCAACTAATATCGTTGAATTCGCGACAAAGCTGTCGGCCCAGGTTCAAAGCGGGCAGCTTTCTCCCATCGTCGATCAGGTTGGGCAAACGATAAGCGGATGGATTGCAGCGCTTCCCGGCGGCGGCGAAATCACATTCGATCTCCGCGAAACGATCATTGTCGCGTTGAAAGAGGTAGGCCAATTTCTGTATCAGTTCTCGCCAAAGATGCTCGCCACAACGGCGCGGTTGGGGATCAATCTTGTCGTCCTCGTTATCTTTCTTGTGGTGTTTTTCGCCGAGGGCTCAAAACTCTTTGCGTGGCTCGTCCGTGCACTTCCCCTGTCCGTCTCGCATCAGGAGGAAATTTCGAAGGAGATCCGTGTCGTAATATCCGCGATCCTTCTGGGGATGATTGCAACGGCCATCGTGCAGGGTTTGCTGATCGGGCTCGGGTTCTGGGTTGTCGGTTTTTCCGAGCCTTTGATGTGGACACTTATCGCGATGCTGGCCGCGTTCATACCGATTGTCGGAGCGGCTTCATGTTACATCGGCGCGGTCATTGTTCTTCTGGCAATGGGGCGGGCACACGCGGCGATCATGTTCCTGATATACGGATTTGTTTTTGTATCGAGTGTGGATAATTTTATAAAACCCTTCGCCATGCGCGGCAAGATGCGCGTCCATCCAGTTCTACTTTTCATTGCGCTTTTGGGCGGCGTGCGCGCGTTCGGCCCCATCGGCATCATCTTCGGCCCGGTGCTGCTCGCTGTTTTCCTGGCTTCCTTAAGGATCTATCAGAGGGAGTTTACTGTTCAATAACAAACTCGTTTGTGGTGATTTCGGGGGGCATGGCGTCCCACTGTTTTTCGCAGAATTTAGCGCGGACGAAGTAGCGTCCCGGCGCCAGATCGTATGGAACCTGCCACGTCATTGCCAGCATCGGGCGCCAGTCGCCGAAGATGTGGCAGACATTGTCGCTCGTTGAACCTTCGATGAACGGGGCGAATTTTTTAGCCTGTCCGCTCCCGACCCGCTCCAGAAAAAAATGTGGATCGACGCCGATGGGCCAGGCGGTCATCCTTGCAAAGCCCAACGTCATCTTCTCGCCCGGTTTATAAATATCGCGGTCGGCGACAAGCATGATGAGTTTATTTTCATCGGCCAGATCCGTTCCCACCCCTGAAGTCGCCTCGTCCCACCATCTTGCCGGACCGGCGTCGATATGGACGTTCTTGCCGTGATAGTAACCCGCGCCGCCAAATTTAAGATCGCGCACATATTCCCAGATCGCTTTCGACGACACACCCGGCATGGAAAAATCGGTCGCCATCCCGTATTGATGAAGAGACGCTTTTCCGGCAAGCGCGCCGTTTTCACGAAGTGTAGTGTTGTATTGGGGACTTCTATATCCTGAAACCAGTACCAGCGTTTTCCCGTTAAATTTATCCTGAAGGTAATCCAGAAATTCGACGAGTCGCAATGAAATCGGTTCCAATTGAAGCGATCCGTCCGCTCCGAAGACGCGGTTGATTTTTTTCACGGCATCCTGACGATAAGTGCCGTCCGGATTTCTGTATATTCCGGAAAACGCTGCATTAGTCTTTGCCGACTGCATCGAAATCTTCCCGTCGCCCGAATAGAAAAACCTCGATTGGGCGAAAGACAAAAGCGGCATGAGCATAAATGCGCATGCCGCAATGAGTACCGTTTTTTTCTTCACGGTTATTTACCTTCCTTTATGTATTTCACGATCGCCTTGTATTGCGATTCGCCGTCCAGGCCCGCCTCTTCCAACACTTTGATCGCCTGGCCGCTTCCAAGATAATGGCCCTTCTGGAAGGGATGGAGCGTCGCTTTTCTTCCGCGCTCGGAGGTGACGAAGCGGTACATCGTTGGATACGTGAAGCCCGTGATGCCCATCGCCTCTCTTGCAAGCGATTCGGGATAGATCTTTTCGCGTTCGGAAGCCGAAAGACGGTCGAAGAGCTCTGCCGACGCCACATAGAATATGTTGAGATTGAATCCGTCCTTATCCAACTTGGGAAGAGCATGCTCGATGAACGCGTATGTAACTCCGCTCTCCTGAAGAACGATCGTCCCGTCGCATTTCGATTTCGGATCGGCACGCCGTAGCGCATAGACTCCCGTTGTGCAGTCAGTTGCAGGTAAGAGTTTCAGCTTTGCGCGGTCGTATGTCTTTTCATTCGGACGCGTGACGAACGGCGCCAAAACTGCCGGCCGCAGTTGAAGCGAAGTTGTTACAAGCGGCCAGATCTCCTGCGGGTCCCAGGGCGTGAGCGTGATCATTACGTTCCCCGGGAAATTTTCCTGCATGAGCTGAAGCGCCTGTGGGTCCGCGTGCGTGGGCCCGTCCTCGCCTGTTTTCAGACCAGCGTGCGCGCATATCAAAACAAATGTCTTATAAGGTTCGCCCGGAACGATCGCCTGGCGCGCCTGATTCCCGATGCCGTGGAGCCTTGATGCGATGTGCCCCAGCGCCGCGATGAAAGCGCCGTAAGACGAGCCGACGCCGATGTGATGTCCGTAGGTCGAGAGCCCCGCCAACACGCCGCTTATCGCATCCTCGCAGATTCCGCCGACCGAGAGGAGCCTGGCGTCGGGGTTGGTCTTCGAATTGAAATACCCTTCTGGAAATCCCTTTGCGATATTGGTGACGGATGTCGATCCCAGAAGATCCGCGGCTGCTGACAAAAATGCGCCGCCTGTCTGCTTATTATAGTAGTTGAGAACGTCGCCCAGGACGCCTCTGAGCGTTGTGGACGCGCCATCCTTAAACTGGAACTCCGCCGGAGGATTTTTGGCGTCGAATTTTGTCCGGTCATAGAGGACTTGAAGTTTGGGTCCGTTTGCGCGGGGGGCACGCTTGCGCTCAGCCAATCTTCTCTTAGAGTCTGTAAGTTTGTTGCTCAAGGTTTCAGTGACGTTCTTTCTGCTTTCAAGAGAACACCTGACGACTTTCAAAGCCTCCCAATAGCACGCCTCCACCTCAACGGGATTCGTGCCCGATCCGCAACGCATAGTGTTTGCATCGCATCTGGGAACGGCACCCTTCATCTCCATGAGAAGTGGTTCAAGCGCGGCGAAGAAGCCGTCGGAACAGAGCTTGTGGCCCGCGCCGTGCGAGGCCTTGCCTTCGATTCCGTATTTCCATCCCTTGATCGTCTTATAGATGATGGCGGTCGGCTGGCCGTTTTTGAGCGATAACGCCTTCTGCTGGGCGGCGAATATCTGTGCGTAACTGAGCCCGTCGGGAACGAGGATGACGTTGAAGTCGTGGAGATAACAAAATTCCACGGGATCCCACTGAACGTAATCGCCCGGCTTGCCGTCTTCGCGGCAGACGCGGTTCGAATCTATCGAGGCCTGGTTCCAGTCCACGTGCAAAACGAGATTTGAAAGGCCCATCGTTCCTGCGGCGGCAAACGATTCGCACACGCGCCCGGGCGTCATTCCGCCTTCGCCTTCCACCACGTGAACATGCGGCGGATTGTCGCGGTAGGTATCGATTGCCCCAAGCGCCAGACCGAAGGACGTGGCGATGCCCACGCCAGATGCGCCAGTCGACAATTTGACAAAAGGAGTTGCGGGAGTGGGATGGCCGTCCAGCGGTTTTGCCTTGTGTTCTTTGAAAAGAGGCGTTGTCGTCGTCGGATTTCTCCTGAATCCCAGAAGATCTTCGAGTCTCAATTGGTATTTTATATCTTTCGGGAGAAGCGACGGATTTCCGATGCGCGCAACTTCATTTCTTAGGGCCCACATCGCGTAGAGACCCAGCGCCTTATGGCCCGCGGCATACGAGATGATGTCGGCATCGGGCGCATCCGGGTTTGAAAAATCATAGTCCATCGAATTGTAGATGATCGATTCGACGAACCGTCCGGACGAGATGGAGCCGCCGGGATGTCCGCTGCCAGGAACGTAGTTGTACATGATCGCGCAAAGGGAGCGGTAGATGAGATTGTGCGTTTCGAAATTATCTATTTCGCTTTGCGGCGCGGTCTTGACGGTGCCCTTTTTGATCTCATCTTCTATGTTAATGAAGACAGCGCGTCTCGGGCCGAAATTCATTTTGCCTCCTGTATGTCATCCTGAGGCGTAGCCGAAGGATCCCATGGGATTCGGAGCGCAGCGAGGAATGACAACTTTAATATAAATGCTCACCTTTTTTTATGAACGCCGCAAAACCACTCTTGTCCTGTGTCGCCTTATCAATGCGGGCCACCGCTTCCTTGAGATCGTCGATGCCTGTTGCAATCGAGATTCGGAGGAAATGCATATTCTCGGTTCCGATCCTGCAGAACGATTTTCTATCCATCGTTGCGACGTGATATTCGAAGAGCAAAAACATCTGCAGAAGCGTGGAAGGCGACGTCTTTGCGCGGATCTCTCTCGGCATGGATTCGAACGCGTCCAGCGCGCCCAAGTTCTTGCAGACGCCGACCACATTCGGAAATACGTAAAACGCGCCCTTGGGATTCTTGCAGGTGATGCCGGGAATCGAATTCAAACCCTTCACGACGACATCGCGCCTCTCCTTGAAGGCCTCCACCATCTTCGCGATTGCCTTCGGGCTCTCGGGAGATTCGAGCGCCACTTTCGCTCCCATCTGGTTGTATCCCGGAATGCATGAGAAGTAGTTGATGTTCAAATTCTTGAAGACCTGCGCCTCTTCCACGGTGGGGAAGACCGCCCAGCCGATGCGTCCGCCGGTCCATGAGAACGATTTCGATGCGCCCGAAACGATGATCGTGTTTTTTTCCATGCCCGGAATCGAGGCTATCGAATGGTGCTTGCATCCGTCGAAGAGGATATTTTCATACACTTCGTCGGCATAGACGCGGACATTCTCGCCGCACTTCTTTTTGATCACCGATGCGATATCCTTTAGCTGATCTTCTGTCGCAACGCCGCCGGTCGGATTGGAGGGGAAGCACACGTAGATGAGCTTTGTCTTACCCGTGATGAGCGGCTCCAGTTCTTTTCCTGTGAAGCTGAAATCATCTTCTTCTTTCAGATGAAGCGGAACCGGCTTCGCTTCCACATATCTCGTGAACGATTCGTAGATCGCAAATCCGGGAGAAGGATAGATGATCTCGTCGCCGGGATTTGTGTATGTCTGCTGACACAGGCCTATCGGCGGTTTTGCGCCGGGGAATACGACGACGCGGTCCGGCGTCACTTTTATTTTTCTCGTTTCACTTATCTGTTTTGCGATTGCTTCTCTGAAGGTGGGGAGGCCTTGCGGGTCGACGTAGTGCGTGTTGTCGAGATCGAGCTGACGCTTGACCTCCGTCTTGATGTGTTCCGGAACGGGGAAATCGGGTTCGCCTAAATTGCACTTGATCACCTTGTGGCCCGCCTCCTCAACCATCCTGATGTAGGGGCCCACCTTGAACGCGTTTTCCGTGTCAAGGCGTTCGACACGTTCGGCAAAAAGTCCCATATTCACCTCCGTTGCTGTTTTTATGCCAAGTGCCGGTTTCCTATCGCTTCTGGCTTTTTTGTCAACCTTTTCGGAGGACCCAACTTTTTTCTTGAAGTCGAATTTGAAATCGCATAAATGGCCCCTAGAAATCAGTTGGATCGCAAGTGGTTGCGATCGGAAAGGTAAGGTGGAAAGATGGCGAAGGGCAAAGTGAAGTGGTTTTCAGACACAAAGGGTTTTGGTTTTATCACACCGGACGACGGCGGAGATGATGTATTTGTCCATCACAGCGCGATTCAGGGCGAGGGATTCAAGTCCCTTAAGGAAGGCGACGCTGTTGAGTTTGAAGTCACGACCGGTCCCAAGGGCAAGCAGGCCAGCAATGTGGTGAAGCTGTAAAAGATTCCAAAAACCCTGGGGGACGTTTCTTTAGCAAACCAAGGAACGTCCCCTTTTTGTCTCTATGAAGGGGGTTTTTTAATTGCCATTGCGACCCCTATATGCTAAAATCCCCAAAAATTTCAGGGGGTTCGAAGGGTTAAAAAGATTAGCAACCATTTGAAAAACCTGCCGATAATTATAATAGCGAGAGAAATCCCAAATGCGCCTAAAATTCCTGGAGATAATCGGCTTTAAATCGTTCGTCGATCGCACCCTCGTCAATTTTGAAGAGGGCATCACAGGTGTTGTGGGCCCCAACGGTTGCGGGAAATCAAACATCGTCGATGCGATCAGATGGGTGATGGGCGAACAGTCCGCAAAACACTTACGCGGCGGCCAGATGGAAGACGTCATCTTCTCAGGCTGTCAGTCGCGCGATCCCATAAACATGGCGCAGGTTTTTCTGACGTTCGACAACAGCGACGGCCGCGCGCCGGCAGAATATTCGGGACTCTCTGAAATAGAAATAGGCCGCAGACTTTACCGCTCCGGCGAAAGCGAATATTACATCAACAAATCTCCCTGCCGCCTGAAGGACATCGTAGATCTCTTTTTGGACACCGGTGTCGGCAGCAAGGCGTACTCGATTGTTGAGCAGGGAATGATCGGCATGGTCATCTCTGCAAAACCTCTCGAGCGCCGCGTGCTCATCGAAGAGGCCGCGGGCATTTCGAAATTCAAATCAAGAAAAGAAGCGGCGCTTAGAAAAATCGAATCGACTCAGGCAAATCTCTTGCGCCTCAACGATATTTTGGCCGAACTTTCCAGACAGATAAATTCACTCAATCGCCAGGCGAAGAAGGCGGAACGTTATCAGCGCGTGGCTCTTGAGCTCAAGGAGCGCGAAGTATCGCTCGCGGCATACAAATACAACCAGCTCTCGAAAGATCTTGATACGCTTGAGACCGACAGCCGCGTTCGCGCCGAGGCGGAGGTTTCATTGTCGGCGGAACTTTCCGGCCACGAGGCGGACATCGAAACGCGGAAGATGTCGATCGCCGAGCTTGAGCGCGAGCTTGAGTCAATTCAGGAGGAGCTCTATTCGGTCAATCAGTCGATCAAGTTGGACGAAGCGGCGATAGAGCACAACACGAAAGAGGCGGACGGCCTTGTTGCAAAGAGCGTCTCTTTGAATCAGGAGCTTGAAGGTTTGAAGGAACGTCTCAATACGCACGCGGAAAGACTTGAAAGTGCCAATCAGGAAAAAGTGGACGCCGATTGCGCGCTCGCGTCTCTGACGGAAGCGGTTTCTCTTCTTGAAGAGGAAGTGAACCGCTTGAGAAGCGATCAGCTCAAATTGAACGAAGAGGCGGAAGAGAGGCGCAGACAGATATTCGCCGACACGGCGGCGACCTCGGAACTCAAGGCCAAGCTGGATCACCTTGAAAGACGCGTCGTCGAAATCACTGGAAGAATCGCAAAGGATCAGTCGGAGATCGATTCAATAGACAGGCGCCGTCAGCAGATTTCAGAACAGATAAAAGAAGGCGACAGCAGATTGGGCGGTCTGCAGGAATTAAGATCCAAACTCTCTGCCGAGATGACCGGCAAGCGCGATGCCCTGATGAAGGGGAGAAGCGATCTTGTCCTTGTGGAACAGAATTTAAGGGAGCTTCGCGGCCGGCAGCACGCCGCGCAGAGCCGCCTTGAATCCATCGAAGAGATGAGAAAGAACCTCGACGGCTATCGCGACGGCGTCAAGAGCGTCATCCTCCGGTCGAAAGAGGCGACGGAAAGTCTGAAAGGAATAGTCGGCACGGTTGGCGAAATTCTGGAAACGGATCCGCCTTATGAAATCGCGCTTTCGGCGGTTTTGGGCGACAGGCTTCAGTATGTCGTTGTTGAATCGCACAATGAAGGCGTCGAGGCGATCGATTATCTGAAGCAGGCGGCGAAGGGCAGAAGCTCGTTCATACCTCTTGCGGTGCGCGCCGGCTCGGGGGAATCAAAGACTTTCGAAGGCGAGGGGATAATAGGCACATTGGTCGATAAGGTCCGCTTCGCTGATGATTACAAGCAGGTCGTGCGATATCTCATGAGCGATGTTGTGCTGGTCGACGATATCAGGTCGGCGCTGCGGCACTGGGAAGCAAGCGAAGGCGGCCACACGTTCGTCACGCTGTCGGGCGAGGTTGTCGATCCTTCAGGCGTCATCACCGGCGGCATGGGCGGCGACGCCGATTCCGGGCTCATCGCGCAGAAGAGAAGAATCAAGGAGCTCAAAGAAGAGGTTGAAGCGCGCGAGCATGAACTTTTAAAATCCGAAGCCGATGCGCGCAGACTTTCCGATCAGGTCAAGGCCCTTGAGGAAGAGATAGAGGGGATGGATCGCGACGTACACAATCTTGAGATCAAATTCGTCGGCGAGGAGAGGGATTTCGGCGGCCTGAAAGACGAACTCTCAAGACTCGACGGCGATCATGACAGGCTGGTTGTCGAGACGGCGGCGCTCAATGAAGAGGCGCGCGAGATCGATCGCGAGCGCACGTCCACGACGCTGCGTCTGGAACAGGTGGCCGCGGATCAGAGACAGACTCAAAGCGCGTTAGACGAGGTTGTGCGCCAGGTCAGTGATTTCGTAAAAGATCTGTCCGAGCGCGAAAAGCGCCTCGTAGATCTGAAAGTTTCACTAGCTCAGGCAGAGGAACGCCAATCGTCGGTCAGCCGAGAGATCGAGCGTCTCATCACTTCCAAATCGGAACTTCTTCTGGATATCGGCAAAAGAGAAGACGAGATGACCTCCGGCAATCAGCGCGTCGTGACGCTGAGGCGTGACGTCGAAGAGAGAAAAGAGGCCTTAAACGTCGCGGGCCGTTCCATCGAAAAACTCACGATGTCGCAGCAATCAGCGCAGGAGCGCTATCAGCTTTCAACGCAGGATATACGCACGAAAGAACTTTCGATCCGCGAACTGAGGCAGCGGCGCGAAGAGGCGCTGAACCTGTCGCACGAGGCGGCGATAAAGCTCACAGAGCTCCGGGAAAAGGTGAAATATCTGGTCGAGGGAATAAGAGAGCGCTACAGAATAGAACTCTCCCTGATCGACAAGAATTCCATCTCCATGGAACTTAATATCGAAACGGAAGATCAGGCGGTGGCCTCCCTCAAAGAAAAAATCGAATCGATGGGTCAGGTCAACACGGACGCCATCAAGGAATATGAGGAACTCTTCGAGCGCCACCAGTTCATGAGCCGTCAACACGCAGATCTCACAACTTCAATCGAAACGCTAAAGCAGGCGATATCGAAGATAAATAGGATTTCCCGCCAGCGTTTCAAAGATGCGTTCGAAGACGTCGACGCAAAATTCCAGGGACTCTTCCCAAAACTCTTCCAGGGCGGCAAGGCGAGGCTCATGCTGACGGACGAGGAAAATCTTCTGGAGAGCGGAGTGGAGATCGTCGCGCAGCCGCCGGGAAAACGCCTTCAGTCGATCACGCTCCTTTCGGGCGGCGAGAAGGCGCTCACGGCAATCGCATTCATATTCTCAATATTCCTCACAAAGCCCGCTCCTTTCTGTCTCCTGGACGAAGTGGACGCGCCGCTTGACGATGCCAACGTGGACCGCTTCAACAACATGATCCGCGCCATGACTCCGCATTCGCAGTTTGTTTTGATCACTCACAACAAACGCACGATGGAACTTGCGGATGTGCTCTACGGTGTAACAATGGAGGAGGCCGGCGTCTCCAAGATGGTCTCCATCAGGTTGAACCAGGGAGCCCAAGAACCCGAAGCAGCAGTTGCCTAGTTGCGATAGCCTAGTTATGGAATCCTTCAGCTGGTCCGTTCTCATTGGTGGCGTTGCCTTCTTCTTTTTCGGCCTTTCCGGCGCAAAGAAAGGGTTGCAGCTCATTGTCGGCGATCGTATCCGCGCGGCCCTTGGAAAAATAACCGACAACCGTATGAAGGCGTTCGGACTCGGAACCCTTGTCACCGTGATTTTGCAGAGTTCCGGCGCCACGAGCGTCATGCTCATAAGTTTTGCGGACACGCGCCTCATCACGCTGAGCCAGGCTATCGCGATTCTTCTCGGTGCGGATTTCGGAACAACGTTTGTCGTCATCCTTTTGTCCATTCACCGGATCGCCTCCATGTCGCTCGTGATAGTTGCCGCAGGTTTTTTCCTCGAAATGATCGCGCGTCAAAGAAAGACCAGGTCCATCGGGTCGATCTTAATGAGTTTCGGTCTCATTTTTTACGGGATGCAGCTCATGGTGGCTGCAGCCGAGCCGCTGAAAAATGATCCCATGGCCTTTCAGATATTTGCGTACCTTGCCTCGCACCCGTTTGCCAGTCTTGTAATGGCGACAATCATCGCCGCGGCGGTCCATTCGGCAGGCATGATAGGCATCGCCATAGCGCTGGCCTTTGCCGGCACGATAAGTTTTGAGGCGTCGATACCCCTTGTGCTCGGCGCCAACGTCGGCACGTGCGTCACCGCGATCCTTGCCGGCCTGGGGTCCAAGACGGAGGGCAAGCGTGTCGCTGCGGCCCACACCCTTGCGAAGGTCATAGGTGTGATCGTCGCTTTTCCGTTCATCCCTCAGATAGGCCGCTTTATTGATATTGTAAGCGCAAAAATGTCCGGCCTCCTCTCCGTTCTCAATACCGGGGTCGCTGGAAAAATCGCCCTGACTCACGTTTTTTTCAACGTTGCTTTGGCTCTGCTCATCCTCCCGCTCATTGGCCCGCTGGTCGGTTTTGTCAGAAAGCTCATTCCCGAACCACCGAAGAGCGAGGAAGAGGAGTTTAAGCCCTTGTATCTCGACAAGGCGGCCCTCGAGACGCCGGCACTTGCCTTCGCGCAGGTGAAGCGTGAAATACTCCGCATCGCGTCGATTGCCTATGAGATGTTCGACGGATGCCTCAAGATGTTTTCAAGGGGCATGGACATAATAGTGGAGGTCGAAAAGATGGAGGAGGAGGACGACAAGATCGACATCCTCGACAAGGCCATCCGTTTTTATCTTGCGGAGATAGCCGCTGAAAAGCTCTCGGCGGAACAGGCGCACACGCAGATGGTGCTCCTGGCCATCACATCGGATTTTGAAGAGATCGGGGACACTATCTCAAAAGAGATGGCGATGCTGGCAAAGAAAAAGGCGCAGTGGCGCAGAATATTTTCCGACGACGGTTGGCACGATCTAAGGAATTTTCAGCAGATGGTTAAAGAAAACTTCGATCTCACGATTTCGATTCTGACGCAACCCTCAGAGGAGCTTGCCACCAGGGTCCATCACCATGAGGAACATATCGACGAGGTGGAGCAAAGCCTGAGGCAGGCGCACATCACAAGGCTCCATCAGGGTTTGAAAGAGGCCTTCGACACGAGCTCAATTCATCTGGATATCCTTGGAAATTTACGCAGGATAAACTCAAAGCTTGCCCACATTGTCAGAATGGCCGTGAGTTCCGCCGCCAAATAATTCTCAATCCTTCAAGCGTCAATGCGGGTCTTACAATATCTATCATGGCAGTGTGTCCGGCAATGAGCTTTGCGAGACCTCCGGTTGCTATGATCTTTGACTTTCCGCCTACCTCTTTTTTCAATTTCTCCACAATGTGATCGACAAGTCCGACGTACCCGTGAAACACGCCCGACTGAATTGCGGCCTTCGTATTTTGACCGATAATTTTATTTGTCTTCTTTATCGGAACCTTCGGCAGCTTTGCGGTCATCTTTGAAAGCGCATCATTTATAATACCGATCCCCGGTGCGATCACGCCGCCGCCATATTCACCCTTTGCCGTGACATAATCAAATGTCGTCGCCGTGCCGAAGTCTATAATGATAAGGGGTTTGCGATAAAGTTCGAATGCTGCAACCGCATCTACCAGGCGATCCGCGCCGATCTGCCTTCTATTATAATGAAGGATTTTTATGCCGGCGTTCGTCGCCGTGACAAAAAGGACCTTGCACCCGAACAGTTTTTTGACCGCCCGCCTTACGATCGGATTGAGCCGCGGCACTACACTTGATACGCACACGCCTTGAACGCTTTTGACCGTCCCAAGCGACCTTCGAAGCGTCCTTCCATCGGTTTTCCTGGTTGCCATCCGCCACTGCCGGACAAGCCTTTTTCCGTCAAAAGCCCCAAAACTAATGGATGTATTGCCGATATCGACCGTCAAGAGCATGAGAGCCTCTAAAGCACGCAAATCGCTGAAAATCAACCACAGGCTTGACTATTTGCCCCAAATCGCCTATTTAGCGCCGCTAGTCGCAATTCAAAGAAAGGAAGCGTTATGTCACTCAACCAGAAATACACATGGGCCACGTTTCTAAAAGAGCATCCTGACCTCAAGAAAAAGGGTGTGAAACGCACATCCCCTGAGGGAAAAAAGGCCTTTGAGCAGGCTTTCAAGGGAAAAATTAAGGCCTACCTATCCGAGCGAGTTGAGACCGTAAATAAACTGAAGAAGCTCACGACTGAAAAGAGGAAGGTTTTAACCGCGAAAGTGGCGGCCCTCCAGAAAGCCGAAAATTATTTAAACGCCAGGACCTATCAGGAGAAGGTGGGCGCGCAGGATGCAAGGCTCGGGCGTCTCGACAGAGAGGCCGTGCGCATCAAGGTCATCCAGAAAAACTTCTAAAAAGTTAATCAATAAAAAAGCCGCAGAGAAAACTCTGCGGCTTTTTTTATCGTCAATAAATATTACGAAAGTTTCGGGAAGAGTTTTGCGATCACCGGATGCGTGATCTTGCCGTTTTTCACCTGCAGACCCTTTGCAAGGACCGGATCAGATGCGATCGCCTTATCAACTCCGTTGTTCGCGAGCTTTTCCACGTACGGGAACGTCGCCGCCGTCAGCGCTTCAGTTGACGTAACCGGTGTGAGGGCCGGCATGTTCGGCACGCAATAATGGATCACATTATGCTCCACATAAGTCGGAACTTCATGCGAAGTGGGTCTCGATGTCTCGATGCATCCACCCTGATCGATAGAGACGTCGACGATGACCGAGCCCGGGTTCATCTTTTTCACCTGATCTCTCGAAACAACGTGAGGAGCGCGGTCGCCCATCACAAGAACCGCGCCGACTAAAAGATCGGCCTTCTTCACCCATTCTTCGACCGACTGCGGAGTTGATTTAACCGCATTGATCCTTCCGCGATATGATTCCTCAATGAACGCAATCTTCTGATCGTCGATATCCAAGATGACCGTCTCCGAGCGAAGCCCCGCCGCGACTTCAGCGGCATTCAAGCCGACATATCCGCCGCCGATGACAACGACCGTTCCGCGGCGCGTGCCTGTGACACCGCCCAGAAGAAGTCCCTTACCGCCGTGATTTTTATGGAGAAGATAGGTTCCGATCTGCGTGGCAACGCGCCCCGCAACCTCGCTCATGGGGCGGAGAAGCGGCAGGCCCCCGTCGTCTGTCTGAACTGTCTCGTATCCGATCGCGGTCGTTTTTGTCTCGCAAAGAGCGGAAGCTAGTGAAGGAACCGACGCCAGGTGCAGATATGTGAAGAGCGTAAGATTGTTTCTTAAGTATGGATATTCGCTCTCGAGCGGCTCCTTCACCTTGACGATCATCTCGGCCGTTTTCCATATCTTGGCCGCATCGCGCTCGAGTGTGGCGCCGGCGTTTGTATAATCCTGATTCGAAAAACCGGAGAGCACACCCGCGTTTTCTTCGACATAAACCTTGTGCCCTTTGGACGTGAGTGTCTTCACGCCGTTTGGGGTCACAGCGACGCGGGTCTCCTTCGTCTTGATCTCCTTGGGTACGCCGATAATCATAAGGATACCTCCGTATTTTGTTGTGTGTCTTTTGGTTTCTAGCCCGCTTTTGACTGATGGTCAAGTGTATACAGATAACAAAAAGCCTCGTTTTTACACGGAAATATGCAAATTATCGACACGGTGCGTAGCAAAGACTTACGCCCTGTGCCTAGCCTTTTAGAAGATCCTCAATTATTTACGCAACAAAATGGTGGCAAAGACGATAAGACGTTGAATTCCTATGGTTTCTTATCTTTCATACAAAAAGGTTTTAACCGTCCTTTTTCTGGCCTTTTTTTTCGCGGCCTGCAGCGGCGGTGGTGGAGGTCCGGATAATCCCAATTATTCAGGTTACCCCGACACCCCGTTTACGATCAAAGACGCCAAAGATCTCATCGGCGGCCCTGTCGCGCAGGGGCGTGTGGGCGATGTGCTTCTGCAAAACGACCGGATCCGCGTTATCATCCAAAAGCCTGCCAAGAACGCAGGGCTCTTTTCGTTCGGCGGCATCATTATAGATGCGGACCGTGTGCGCTCTTCGGGAGAGGCCGGCCGCGACGAGTTCGGCTCGATCTTTCCGCTCGTCAATATCGAGTGGACGGTAAATTATTATAACTATGAAGTGACCTCCACCGGCGAGGACGGCGGATCGAAAATTCTGAAGGCGTACGGAAAAATAGACGTCTGGGAATATATCGATCTGGATTTTGTGAGCGAGGTGGCCCAAGGCGTTGCCGGCCAGCCGATCACGTTTGCCAGGCGTTTCGACGATCGCGGAGATCCCTTTAACGTTTATGAAGATTTAAGAGGTGTCGATCCCGAAGTCGTGACGGAATATAAACTTGATCCCGGTTCCAATTTTGTCCGCATCGACACGACGCTCAAAAATAACGGCGACGAAGATGTGATGGTGCCCGTCGGCGACATTGTGAACGGCAGCGGCGAACTCCACTTTCTGATTCCCGGAATCGGTTTTTCTCCGGACCTCATGACCCAGGCGGCTGGTGATGCGCCGGCCCTCATCTATGCGGGTTTTGACGGAGTAGATGTCTCGTATGGATATTTTTACGATCTTGCGCAGTTTGCAGATAAAGACGGCGTGCGTCTCGTCAGCGGCTCTCTTTCATATTCCGGTGTCACGTTTGTGGTGCTGGGAGAGGGAATCTTGAAAGTTTTGCCATTGGGTTCGGGAGGACAGCCTCAGATCAATTTTACGATCCCCGCGAAGAGTGAGCGCACAATCACAAGATATTTTGTCGTCGGCGACGGCACGGCGGGATCGGTGATGGACGGCGGGCTTACGGCCCTGGGAGCGGCGACGCGTCCCATTTCCGGAACCGTTGTCGCGGCGGACGGAACGGTAGTCAGCGGCGCAACGGTTGCGATACAGAAAAAGGGCGGCGGCACGATCGTGACCTATCGCAGCGATTCGGCCGGAAAATTCTCGGGAAATTTGCCGGCGGGAGATTCTCCCATTACGAAGGCCCTTGGCGAAGGGAAGTATCACATTGTGGTTGGAAAGCCCGGGTATCATAAAAACGGTACGGCGATTGCCGGAAGCTGCGAGCCTGAAGACGTGGAGCCGTCGATGGCACCGCTTAACGTCACCTGCGCGCTCGGCGAAACCGGTTGGATCAATCTTCCGTCGCCGGTGACTGATGCGTCAACAGGCCAACCGATTGCCGCGCGCTTGACGATTGTCGGCGAGGATCCTTCCCCTGAAGGGGAAACAGTCGGCGTGTTCGGCGATATACAGGAGTTCAACCGCCCGTATGGAATTGCCGATCTTCACTACATTACGGCGAAGGGGACTTTCGGCCTGACGGGGCAATCGAGTTTTGCGCTTGAACCCGGCACATACAAATTCGTCTTCTCGCATGGCGCCGAGTACGGCTCCGTTGAGAAAGATGTGACTATCGAGGCCGGCAAGACTGCAAGTTTGGATGCAGTTGCCATTTCCCGCGCGTACGCAACGCCGGGATATATCTCCGGGGATTACCATTTACATAGTGTTGTCAGTCCCGACAGCTGGATCGTGCCCGAAAAACGCGTTCTTGCGGCGGCCGCTGAGGGGATGGATGTCATGCATTCATCCGACCACGACTATGTTTTCGATTACGGACCGGTCATAGAAAAGATGACGTCGCAGGGGCTCATTCCGTCGGGGAGTTTTGCGGGAAACGTTTCCGGCGACGAGATAACGCCAAATCACTACGGGCACATCCACGCATTTCCGCTGAGTTTTGATTCCGAATCGATCACCGGAGGGGCGCTTGACTGGTCGGCATCTGCGCAGGATGAAGTGGGCTTCGCCCCCGATTACTGTATGAGCCCGGTGGATGTTGTCGCCGCAATTGCGGGGCTCGATGGGGAACACGTGATTCAAATCGATCACATCGACGACAGCCCGACAGGGCTTCCCGTTGCTGCAGGCTGGGTGACGTCCAGATTCTATCTCGAAAGCGGTGTTTCTCCACTTTCAAGTTATGCCGATCCCGTGGAGCGGCGTCTTTCGCCAAGGAGCGGAGGACCGGAGTTCCCGATACCGTTCGGGTCCAGCACGCTCGTAACCGCCGATGCGACGACGATGGAGCTCGTGATAGGTTTCGATTTTCATGCGATCCGTGAGGAATTTCTGCAATCCTCTGTGCCCACGTGGTTCAATCTTTTGAACCTCGGGATGATTTTGACGGCGACCGGTTCATCGGACAGCCACGACGAATTTTCAAATCCGATGGGTCTGCCCAGAAACTTTGTAGCATCAGCGGTTGATCCGCGCGACGGGCAGGGTGGCGGTTTCGATCCCGCCGCATACGCAAAGGCGATAAACGAGCATCGTGTCATCATCTCCGCCGGTCCGTTTGTAACGGTCGAGGCGAAAGGTGCGGACGGTGCGGTGCATGTCATAGGCGACACGGTATCGGGAAGAGATGCGACCGTCACGATAAAGGTGTCGTCGCCTTCATGGGCGTGGTTCGACAGCGTCGAACTTTATGCGAACACGGAGCCTATCCCCATAGATGACGAAACGGGCAACGCGATGAGCGGCGTTGCGGCAGATCCGGCAGAGTTTTATAAACCGTATCATGTCCCGAAATACGGCTACGAACCTCTCCAGTCTTTCCGTCTGAAGGATAAGACGCTCACGAACTGGAAAGAGGAAAACGGCGTGATAACCGCCCAGGTGGATACAAAGATCACTGTTGGCGAGGACACGTGGATCGTTGTGCTCGTGCGCGGGACAAGAGATACCGAAGGGTACCGTTCGCTGTTCCCCGTCGTCACCGACGTCCTGGCCGACCCCGCAAAGAAACCGAAAACCTTCGATCCCGTCAACCTTGCGCCGTTCCATGCGGCGGAAGAGGTGGGCGCCTTCGCGTTTGCCCTTGCCAATCCCATATTCATTGACGCAGACGGCGACGGCGTCTTTACTGCCAAATATGTAAAAGAAGGCACCTCACCCATCAAAAGTAATTGAGATTCTCTAAAAAAATCGGTATGTTACCGGGATGAATAAACGGGGGCCTTTCTTACTGCTCGTAGCTTTCTTCCTTCTTTTTTCTCTCACAATTTTGCAGATGGCCCTTGCGGCAAGTTTCGATCCGCACCGCAACTGGAAGACGATAAAGACGGATCATTTTTTTGTACGCTATCCTGAAGAGATCGAACCGGTCGCCCAGGACGTTGCAAGAATTCTGGAAGAGGTCAATGCAAAGCTCTCCCCCGAATTCAACTGGAAGCCATGGGGGAAAACCGAGGTCGTCCTGACCGATTCAACCGACGACGCAAACGGAATGACGACGCTCATACCGTACAACTGGATGATTCTCTACGTCGTTCCTCCGCGCCCCGATTCGTCGCTTGCTAATTACGACAACTGGCTCCGCACTCTCATCGTTCACGAATACACACATCTTCTCACCATCGATCCCGCGCGCGGTTTCTGGAAACCTTTTCGCATGATTTTTGGAAAAACCGTCTCCCCGTACGGCGTTACGCCCGGGTGGGCGCGAGAGGGAGTTGCGGTTTACGAAGAATCGGCGGAGACGACGGCCGGCCGCAACCGTTCGAGTTATTCGGAAATGCTCCTTCGTTCGGCCGTTCTCGAAGATAATTTTCCGACGATAGACGAAGCAGACGGGCTGGGATGGAGATGGCCATCCTACAACACCGCATATATATTCGGCGGAAAGTTCATCAAATACCTGGTGGACACCTACGGCGAAGATAAATTCTTGGAATTCAACCGCCGCATCCAGAGCTCCCCGCTTCTCTCGATGGTCAACCATCAGGCGCGCAACGTTTATCACAAGACGTTTTACCAGCTATGGCGCGAGTGGCGCGAAGGCCTGGACGTGAAATATGAGGATATCGCGGCCGGCGTCAAAGAACAGGGCCTAACACAGACTGAAAAGATTGTGACTCCAACGTGGGACGAACAATTTTCCGCAGCGGTTCCTTCTCCCGACGGCAAAAAGCTGGCCTATGTCGCGTCCAGCCCGCACAGAAAAACTGAAATACGCGTCAAGGATCTGGAAACCGGCAAAGTTGAAATCGTCGCAAAACGAAATGCAAATCAGATTGCATGGAGCCCTGACGGGGAAAAAATCGCCTACTCGGCGGAATCGTCCTACAAGAGTTACAATCTCTACTTTGACCTGTGGCTCTACGATCTGGCGGAAAAAAAGGCGAAAAAGCTGACGAACGGCCTTCGGGCGCGCGATCCCGACTTCGATCCCGCCGGAAAAGAGATTGTCTTCGTTGCCGGATCAGCGGGCACGGACGCCATCAAACGCATCAATCTGGAAACGAAGGAGATAATTGAGATCACGGCTCCGGAGCCTCGCAACATTCATCTTGCCGATCCCAAGTTTTCACCAGACGGCCTCACGATTGCGTGCGACGTGTGGGAGACAGGAGAGGGATGGAAGATAAAACTCTATACACTGAGCGGTTCATGGCACAAGAGGCTCACCAACGGGACGGGTATGGAGACGTCGCCATGGTGGTCGCCCGACGGCAATTACATATTTTATTCATCCGACGAGAGTGGAATTCCCAACGTGTACCGCGCCGACGCAAAAAGCGGAACGTCGGTAAAGGTCAGCAACGTCCTGACCGGTGTCTTTGAACCCGTGACGCGCGATGGAACAAAAGTCTACGTCCGCGAATACAATTCAAAAGGATTTGTCATATCGAGTTTCGACGCCCCCCTTACAAGGGAAGAGTGGGATAGAAAGCAAAAGAGCAAAAAAGGGAAGAAAGAGAAAATCAGCAAGGCGGAAAAGGAAGCCCCGCCTATGGTTCCCGCCCCGCCGCCAATGGAACCCGAACCATATGACACGATGAAGTATTCCCCCTTCGGCAAGTCGCTATTTCTGCCAAGGGTTCTTTTCCCAAATATCGCATATCTTCAGGATGCGTTTTTCTTCAGTCTCATGACGGGGGGCACGGACGTCTTGCGCCGCCACAGTTGGATCGCCGGCGGCACATACAGAACAGACTCAAAACATTTCGGCTATTTTGGCAGGTATGCCTACAGCAGGTGGCGGCCGGTAATGGGTGTCGGGATAAACGATTACTCGGTCGATATGGGAGATTTGACTTTCGTTTTTCCAGACGGCCTCACGAACACGGTTCATTATTACGAAGAGCGGCGTAACCTGAACGCCTTCTTGACGATCCCTATAAAGAATCACAGCTTCAGCGCCAGCTATTTTTACGAAGACCGGATGCCTGAAACATCGCTCACGCAGCCTGAAAAGGACGCATTGAATCTGGGGATCTTTGCGGGTTTCATGGGAAACTATACGTACAGCGATGCGGAGATGTATCCGGCTTCGATCAGCCCGGAAAACGGACGTACGATTCGCCTGACCGGCCTGACGACCAATTCCATCTTTGGAGGAGGCGAACGAAACGAACAGATAATTTTTGCCGGCGACTGGCGCGAGTACATAAGACTCTGGCATCATCACGTCCTTGCGCTTCGTTCCGCCGGCGGTATTCAGTGGGGAGACCGCCAGGTTCAGGGTACGTTCGGATTGGGCGGCGCACTGGGCGAAGGCTCGTTCGGAGGAGGCTATTCATATAATTATTTCCCCCTGCGCGGTCTGCCGGTATCGGCGTTGTCGAGAACGCGTGCGATGCTCATGTCGGCGGAATACAGGTTGCCCATCGTGGCCGCGCAGCGGGGCATAGGCACGTGGCCGTTTTATCTGAAAAACTTCTACGCCGCATTTTTTGCAGATTACGGAAATGCGTGGAACGCCGATCAAAACGAAGGCAGCGGAATAAACTTTTTTGATGATTTTATGCTGGGCGTCGGCACGGAGATGAGGGGTGATTTCATCATAGGCCACGGCCTGCCTTTGACGGCGAGGCTGGGATACGGCATCATCGTCGTCAATCGCGACCGCATTGGAACGCTCACCGATCCGATATTGGGCACGAGCCTCGACTGGGGAACGCTGATATTGCAATTCGGGACATCGTTCTAATAAGACAGAATACTGAAGTCAGAATTCAGAAGGCGTGAATATGCGCGTATTGAAAATAGTAATTGTCTGCGTTCTTATGCTCATCTGCGTAAGCGCGCAGGCAAAAAAGGAAAAGGGAAGACGGACGGGCGAACCGCCTGAAGTGGCGGGAACTCTCGGTTCTTCGCTTCTTTTGATCGGCACATCATCGGCCGCAACCATCGAGAATATCCTCAAGGGCGTGGAATCGCTCAGTCGCGAGACGGTCGATTTATCACCGCAGGAAAGGGATTTTCTTTTTGGTTACGCCAACTACCGGCTTGGAAAATGGAGCGAGGCGGAGGCCTTTTTTAAAAAGTGCGGCGATTTACCGGTAATTGACGACCATATTTTGTTTTACCGCGCGCGCACTGCGCTGGCCCTTGGTGACAACGAGAAAGCGGATGTGCTCTTCACGAAAATCTTAGAGGAAAAAAACGGAAGTGTGTGGACAAATGAGGCGAGGCGTTACGGTGCCGAGGCCAAAATAAACTTCAAGCGGTTCGAAGATGCGAGAAGATTGATTGAACAGTATATAAAAAATGCCCCTTTGGCGAGCGATGTGTTCGATGCGAATCTTCTGCTGGCAAGATCGTATATGGCCCAGGGCGACGAGGCTGAAGCGGCTGCGCATCTAAGGCGCATGGCCTCAAATGCGGTCAGCGAAAGCGAATTGGCGGAGCTGGCAAGGCTCGGTAATTCGTCATTCGAGCGCTGGCTCAAGGATCCTTCCGTGCAGGTCGAAATCGCCCAATCTCTGATGGACCATTCCCAGTGGACGGATGCGTTGAATCATCTGGAGAAGGCCATGTCGTCGAGGTCGGATTTCGAGACTAAGTGGTTTTTTGCGCGCTCGCTGTTCCGTGCACACCGCTACAAAGAAGTGATACCGCTTTTGGAGGAACTGCTCAAAGAAGGAGGCGGGCAAATGAGGTTGACGCTCCTTAACAACCTCGCCTCAGCATACGCGCGCGTCGACGATTACAAACATTCGATAGAGCTTAGAAAAAAAATCATTCACGAATATTCGAATATGCCGGGCACGGTTCTGGATTCACAGTCCAAGATCGCCTTTTTGCTTCTGGACGACGGTCATTATAAAGAGGCCGTAGACGAATTTGAAAATGTCTTAAGGCTCAAGGGCAGCGCGGGTATGAGGACGAAGGTGCTCTGGTACATGGCGTGGAGCTATTATCAGATGAAAGAGTACGACTCCGCGGTGCGGATCATGAACGATCTTCTCAAAGGCGGCGCCAGAAAAGGGAAAGTGAAGATGGATGACCGCGTGGCGTACTGGAAGGCGCGTTCTCTTGAAAAGGCTGGGAGGCGCGAGGAGGCGCGTTCCATTTACAGGCAGATACTTGGCAGTCATCCCATCGGTTACTACGGCGTCCTTTCCAGGAGGCGCCTTGATGGCGACGTAAGAAACACTAGGGATTTTTCAGAAGCTCCTGCGCACAGATGGCCGGCAGGACATTTCAAGCAGGAAATCCCGGACGCCCGTGGCGTGTATCAGGCGTCGCCGCACCTTGCGCGGGCTATTGTCTTCGACAGACTGAAGCTTCACGAAGAGGCGGCAAGGGAGCTTTCCGTAGCCGTTTCATCGGAGAGATTCGCGGATGCCAATCTCGTCATGTGGCTCGCTAGTAAAAATTTTGCGCATAACATTTCATACGTGTTCGCGAGCCAGCGCTACGCTTCATTTCTCCATTCACTGCCGGATGCGGATGGTTTTCAAAGATTCGTTTGGGAGCAGTCGTATCCCGAAAGTTACAAACCGGTCGTGGAAAAACTTGTGGGGGGAAGCTTCGACCCCAAGATCGTCTACGCCATCATGAGGGCTGAATCGAACTTCAGGCCCGCGGTCGTTTCACCTGCGGGCGCTGTCGGCCTCATGCAGTTGATGCCGGTGACCGCCCAGAAAATGGCTGAGCAATCCGGCGACAACGGCTTCGATGCGCACAGTCTTTACCGGCCCGCGAAGAACATCGAATACGGGGTTCAATATCTGAAAAAACTTCACGGTCTTTTCCCGAATAATGCAGTTGCGGTGATAGCATCGTACAACGCCGGAGAGGAAGCGGTCGGCAGATGGGTGAACCACGGCTATTCGCCCGACATCGAAGAGTTCATCGAAGAGATTCCCTACGACGAGACCAATCTCTACGTCAAAAAAGTCATGATGTCCTACTGGATCCTGCAGCAGATGTATTAAACCTTTTCCTCGGGATCAAATAGCTTCTTGTGTTCCGATAGGGCGAAGCGGTCGGTCATTCCGGCGATGTAGTCGCATACATAGCGCTTCGCCTTGCCGTTCTTCTCGATCTCGGCGTGAAGGCTGGGGGGAAGAACTTTTGTGTCGGCAAGGTAAGCGTTGAACAGATCCACCAGAACCCTGTGCGCCTTGTCTGCCATGCGCACCACGCGAAAATGGCGGTAGAGATTTGTGAAGAGATAATTTATCAGCTCGCGCGTTCGGGCGTGCATCGGTTCTGAAAACGAAACGATATTGTTTCCGCGCTTTCCGACATCGGCAAACGTTTTGATATTGTTCGATTCGATACGCTTTTTAGTTTCGTCCTGCAAATCACCAACCAGCATATGAATGAGGCGGCTGATGGCCCTGAACTTTTGTATCTTGGGGCGCGCATCGGGATAATCACGCTTCACCTCTTCGAAAGTTTCGTTCCAGAGAGGAACGTCTTTCAGCCCTTCGAATGTCAGCATTCCCGATTGAAGGCCGTCATCGAGATCGTGGTTCATGTATGCGATCTCGTCGACCACATTAATTATCTGCGCTTCAAGCGTCGGATATCCGTCGCTCTCAAATCCCCGCGCGTCGGGCTTGTCGTACTCGCTCGTGTGCGTGACAATTCCTTCGCGGACTTCATAGGAGAGATTGAGGCCCAGCCACTCCGGGTAACGGCGCTCGAGAAGCGTGACGACGCGAAGGCTTTGACGATTATGTTCGAAGCCGCCTTCATCCGCCATGAGTTCATTGAGCGTTGTTTCGCCGGCGTGACCGAAAGGCGTGTGGCCCAGATCGTGGGAAAGGGCGATCGCTTCTGCCAGATCCTCGTTTAACCGCAACGTGCGCGCCACTCCGCGCGATATCTGCGCGACCTCAAGCGTGTGCGTGAGTCTTGTGCGGTAGTAATCCCCCTCATGGTTCACAAAAACCTGTGTCTTGTATTCGAGCCGGCGGAAGGCTTCAGAATGGATGATGCGGTCGCGGTCGCGCTGGAACGCGCTTCTGAAAGAGCACTCTTTTTCAGGGTGGGCGCGCCCGCGGCTAAAGGCGCTCTTCGCCGCGTACGGTGCAAGAAGTTCGGCTTCGCGGCGCTCGTATTCTTCACGAGAAAGCATCTTTAACCTCTAGGGATACGTGGCGACAATTGTGAGAGTCGGAATATCTACGATGGTGAGCGTGTTATATTCGACATCGCCGATGTAGAGATATTTATCCACGCCGCCCGTCTGGTAGAGCTCCATCTGAAAGGGTGTCTTGCCGACAGTCAAGGTGTTCACCACCGTGCGCGTGGCCAGATCGATCACGGAAACAAGCCCCGCATCGTCCCCGTTTTTGCACGTCACGAAGGCATATTGGCTCGAGACCGCCACGTTCAGAGGATCCTTGCAGACATCTATTTGAGCCAGAACAATGCCCTGATCGTCCTTGTCAACCACCACCGTGTAGGTGTTGTCCGGAATCGGCGGAAGCGAGGACATATCTAGGACATAAAGGTAGTACTGCGTGCCGTCATCCTGTTCGACGTCGACTAGATATATGTAGGTGCCGTCGTTGGCTATGCCGCCAGGCGCCGCGAAATCATCGACAAAGTAATCGAGCGCGTTGGCCGCCGGATTGGGTGCGCTGTCCAGATCCATGATCATCAGTCCGCCGTTTGTTCCCGGAAGGAACGCCTGGTTCCCCTTGACGCTTATGAAGTCGGCGTACGCCTGCGAAAGCGTTCCGCCGATGGAAAGGGGCTGAAGCAGGCTCGTGCTGCCCAAGGTCAGATCGGCGAGGTTTAAAAATTCAACATCGTTGTTCTCGCCGGCGATCCACATGCGATCGGGCGGATAACAGCAGTAGAGCCCATAAGGGTTTGCGCCCGTCACCACTTGGCTCAAACTCAAAAAAGTTGGCGAAGTCTCGTCGATGTTTATGACGAAGATGTGGTCTTGCGTGACGTTTGTCTGTTCGCTGAAGCGGTTCGTGACATAGAGGAGCTTTCTTACTGTGTCCAAAACCGCCTCACCGCTGAAGCTCTCAGTAGGCAACGTGTAGAGCAGAACCGGGCTCAAGGGGTTCGTAATGTCGTAGATCTGAACCGACCCCTCAGTCCAGTTGTAAAGGACGTTGCTGTTGGAGTTGACAAGATAGAGGCGGTTCGTTGCCACATCGATCACCATGCCGTTTGGACTCGAAATGTTGTCGCCCAATTCGGTGAAGATGGAGCTAGTCGCACATCCGGCAAGAAGCAACGACGCAACGGCGAAAAATGCAAAGAATCGTTTTTTCATTTTACCCCTTTGTCGCCGACTTCTGCTGCAAAACCGCCTGCGCTGCAGCCAGCCTGGCGATCGGAACGCGGTAAGGAGAACATGAGACGTAATTGAGCCCGATCTCATGACAGAAGATGACAGACTGCGCCTCGCCGCCGTGTTCGCCACAGATTCCGATTTCAAGGTTCGGCTTTATTTTGCGGCCGCGTTCGACCGCCAGCTTCATGAGCTCGCCCACTCCGCCGCGGTCAATCGTTGCAAAAGGATCAGCGGGCAGCAGGTGCTTGTTAACATATTCCACCAAAAATTTGCCGGCGTCGTCGCGCGAAAATCCGAACGTGGTTTGCGTCAGATCGTTCGTCCCGAAAGAGAAGAAGTCCGCGTATTTTGCGATCTCATCTGCGGTGATTGCGGCCCTCGGCAGCTCGATCATGGTGCCGATCGTGTATTTCACATCCTGCCCAGTTTTGGCGATTGCCTCGTGGCAGACTTTATCGCAGACGGCGCGCATCTGGCGAAGTTCGTTCACATGCCCGACCAGCGGGATCTCTATTTCAGGAATGGAGTTGATGCCCTCGTCGCGTTTTAGCTCGCATGCCGCTTCCATGATCGCCTGAACCTGCATTGCATAGATTTCGGGATATGTGATGCCCAGCCTGCATCCTCTGTGGCCCAGCATCGGATTGAACTCGTGTAACTCCTGTGCTTTTTCCTTGAGCTTCTCCGCGGGTACTCCAATCTTGGAGGATAGATCCCTTACTTCTTCTTCGGTATTCGGAAGGAATTCGTGAAGCGGCGGATCGAGAAGGCGGATAGTTACGGGGTATCCGCTCATGGCGCGGAAGATGCCCTTGAAGTCGCCTTTCTGCATCGGCAGGATCTTGCGAAGCGCATTCTTGCGTCCCTCCAGATCGGAGGAGAGAATCATCTCGCGGACCGCATCTATTCTTTCACCTTCAAAGAACATGTGCTCCGTCCTGCAAAGTCCTATTCCCTCGGCGCCGAATTTTCTCGCGACCTCGGCGTCGTTTGGCGTGTCGGCGTTTGTTCTCACGCGGAGCTTTCTTGTCTCATCCACCCAGCCCATGAGTGTGCCGAATTCACCTGTTAGTTCGGGATGGACCGTGGGAAGTTTTCCCATCATCACTTCGCCGGTCGAGCCGTCGAGCGTGATCCAATCCCCTTCGCGGATCGTTATCGGCCCCACGCTGAACTGTTTTGATGCGGAGTTGATCTGTATTTCGCCGCAGCCGGCAACGCAGCATATTCCCATGCCGCGGGCCACGACCGCCGCGTGGCTGGTCAAACCTCCGCGCGCCGTGAGAATGCCCTCTGAGACGTGCATTCCTTTTATATCGTCCGGCGAGGTCTCTAAGCGGACCAGAATCACCTTTTCGCCGCGTCCTTCCCACGCCTCCGCGTCCTCCGCAGTGAAAACGACCTTGCCGACCGCAGCACCCGGCGATGCGGGCAACCCCTTTGCGATGACTTCTCTCGGCGCCTTGGGATCGATCATCGGGTGCAGCAGCTGATCGAGAGAGGGCGGTTCGATTCGCAGAATCGCCTCATCTTTTGTGATGAAGCCCTCGTTCACCATGTCGACCGCGATCTTCACCGCGGCTTGAGCCGTTCTTTTTCCGCGCCTGGTCTGGAGCATCCAGAGTTTTCCCTGCTGGATGGTGAACTCGATGTCTTGCATGTCGCGGTAGTGATTTTCAAGTTTCTGATAGACGAGCTCCAACTCCTTGTACAATGCGGGCATGACCTCTTCCATCGACGGGAGATTGCTTTCGCGTTTCCCCAAAATGTTGATCGGCTGCGGCGTTCTGATTCCGGCCACGACATCTTCACCCTGCGCGTTGACCAGGAATTCTCCGAAGAAGCGTCTCTCGCCGGTCGCCGGATCGCGCGTGAACGCAACGCCCGTTGCGCAATCGTCGCCCATGTTGCCGAACACCATCGCCTGCACGTTCACCGCCGTGCCCCAGTGGCCCGGTATGTTATGTATGCGCCGGTATTCTATCGCGCGCTTGTTGTCCCATGATCTGAACACGGCCGCGATGGCTCCCCAGAGCTGCTCTTTGGGATCGTCGGGAAAATCTTTTCCAAGATCCTGCTTCACTCTGGCCTTGAAAAGATTCGCAAGCTCTTCCAGATCTTCTGCCGTGAATTCGACATCGAGTTTGATGCCTTTCTTTTCCTTCATCTCGTCGATGATTTTTTCGAAATGTTCGCTTTCCGCACCCATCACCACGTCTGCATACATCTGTATGAAGCGGCGGTAGCTGTCATAGACGAAGCGTTTGTTCTGCGTCTTTCTGATCAATCCGTCGATCGTCTGGGGCGAGAGCCCAAGGTTCAAAACCGTGTCCATCATGCCGGGCATGGAGACGCGCGCTCCGGAGCGGACCGAGAGCAGGAGCGGGTTTTTCGGGTCGCCGAACTTTGTGCCCATCACCTTCTCTATATAATGAAGGCCCTTTTCCATCTGATCTTCAAGGCCATCGGGATATTTTCCCTCTGTTTCGGAATAATGCGTGCAGACCTCTGTGGATATTGTCAATCCGGCCGGCACCGAAACACCCAGCGAACTCATCTCGGCAAGATCTGCTCCCTTGCCGCCCAAAATCTCGCGCATCTTCGTTGAACCTTCCGCCTTGCCTCCTCCGAACGTGTAGACATATTTCTTCGTACTCACCTCAATCCTCCTTTATGGTTATTTGCCAAATTTAGAATTCATGTATTCGAGCAGTTTATCCATCGAGACCCTGTCCTGCACCATCGTGTCCCTGTCGCGCACGGTCACCGACTGATCCTTTTCGCTTTCAAAGTCATATGTGACACAAAAGGGCGTGCCGATCTCGTCGTGCCTGCGATAGCGCTTGCCGATCGATCCGGCGTCGTCGAAGTCGGACGAAAAATGTTTTTTTATTTCGTTGTGTATCTTGATCGCCGCTTCCGAAAGTTTTCCGGACAGCGGGAAAACTGCCACCTGAATCGGCGCGATCTGAGGCGCAAATCCCATCACCACGCGCGTCTCGCCCTTTACCTCTTCTTCGCGGTATGCGTCGGCGAGTATCGCAAGACAGGTGCGGTCAACGCCCACCGATGTTTCTATTACCGCCGGAGTGAACCGCTCCTTTGTCGCATCATCGTAATATGAGAGGTCTTTTCCGGATGTGTTCATGTGCTGGGTCAGGTCGTAGTTCGAACGGTCGGCGATTCCCTCCATCTCGGAAAAACCGAACGGCATTTCGTATTCGACATCGGTGCATGCCTTCGCATAGTGCGCAAGCTCGCCCTGGTGATGCGGCCGCAAACGAAGTTTTTCTGGTTTCACGCCCAGCGATTTGAACCACTCAAAGCGGTCGGCCACCCAGTACTCGAACCATTTTGACGATTCATTCGGATTGCAGAAAAATTCCATCTCCATCTGTTCGAACTCCCGCGAGCGGAAAATAAAATTGCGGGGCGTGATCTCGTTTCTGAACGCCTTACCTATTTGCGCGATTCCGAAAGGCACCTTTTTGCGCGATACGATTTGAACCGTTTTGAACTGTGTGAAAATGGACTGGCACGTCTCCGGTCTTAAGTATGCAAGGGATGCGGAATCGGTCGTCGCGCCGACATGAGTCTGGAACATGAGGTTGAACTCGCGCGCTGCCGTCAGCTCGCCGCCGCATTCAGGGCATTTGCCCTCAGGGTGGCCCTTTGTGCTCTTGGGTATGTCGTCTGCGCGGAAGCGGCGCTTGCAGGCCTTGCAGTCCACCATGGGATCGTTGAAGCTCGCCACATGTCCAGATGCCACCCACGTTTGCGGGTGAGCTATGATGCTGGTATCGAGCCCCACGACGTCGTCGCGGGCCCTGACCATCCTTTGCCACCACGAGCTTTTGACCCTGCTTTTGAGCTCGACGCCCACCGGCCCAAAATCCCAAAAACCGTTGATTCCGCCGTATATCTCGCTCGACTGGAATATGAACCCGCGCCTCTTGCACAGGGAAACCAATGTGTCCATATCGACCATAGAAGCCTCTTTTTCAAGTGATTGCCCTATGTAGCGGGCATCTATATAAACGTCAATAGGGCGTTATAAGGCATCAAAAAAACATTGCTCTTTGAGAGCTAATGCATGTAAATTTCCCTTCAAATCGGTAGGTTATGGGGGTTCGTATGAAACTATCGCGTCTTGTCGCTTTGATATTTCTTGTCGCGCTGACTTCTTCATGCACCGAGGATCAGAGGGCGTGGCTCGGCCGGTTTTTCAAAGTGGGTGTCGGGGGGAACGCCGTTCCGGTGGCGGTGGAGCAGGTGGCAGTACAGGAGCGGCAGGGTTATATTGTCACGCCGGCAACATTGCAGCCAAGCGAGCAGGTCGAGGTCCGCCTTCCTTTTGAAGCTCATGTTGAAAGGGTTTTTGTGAACGGTGGCGAACCGGTGAAAGCGGGCACGGTTCTTTGCAAACTCTCCGACGAGGATATCAACCTGCGTCTTGCCTCGCTTCGCGCGGAGCTGCGCGAGGTTCTCTCGAATCTTGAGAGAAGCCAGTATTTCCTGCGCAACAGGGACCGTCTTCTGGAAGAAGGAAGGATAGATCGCACCCAGTACGATAATCTCGATGCGGAAGTGACCACCGCCGAGAACACCGCCGAAAAGCTGCGCACACAGATAACTCAAACGGAAGCGCAAATAGGTAATTTGACGGTGACGAGCCCGATTGCCGGGATCGTGCAGTCGAAAAGCGCAGCGCCCGGGCTTGTCATTCCTGAAAAGCAGCCGCTCTTTGTCATCACAAGGGTCGATCCGATATATGTCGTCTTCGCGCTGGCACCATATGAAGCGAAGACGGTGCGCGCCGGGATGCCCGTGACCGTCCGTTTCCGGGAGCTTCCTGGCGAGTCGGTCACGGCCACTGTTGCATCGGTCGGCACATCGATAAATCCTGACACCGGCCGTTTTGACGTCGTGGCGCAAATCGCAAATCCCGCAGGTGCATACAAGGTGGGAATGGGCGCGCAGGTGGAGTTTGCGGGGGCGGAGACGCAAAAATATTTCAGCGTGCCCGCCGAGGCGGTCATCACCGACAACCGCCGCCACTATGTCTTCACGGTCGCCAACGGCCTGGCGCACAAGGTTCCGGTGGTCGTGCGCGAGATAAAAAACGATTATGCGGAAATAATAGAGGGTCTGGTTGAAAGAGATCTGGTTATCGTCAAGGGCAACAAACAATTGAAAGAGGGAACGGTTGTGGATATATGGGGAAGATAAGACCGTGAAGAAATTTTTTTCCATAATCTTACTATTCTTCTCATGCAACGCGTTTGCATCTCCCAAGGCCGCGTATCTGTGGCGGCTTTTATCCGATGGTATTGTCTATACAAATTATTCCTTCCAGACCGGCGAGCAGTTGCGCACGACGATCCACGCGTTTCAGATCGATCCCGCAAAAGTGCGTCTGGATGTCGTAACCGCTGATTCGAAGAAGAATCCCGAGGGCACCACGGTGAACGATCTTGCTGCGCGGAAAAAAGCGGCACTTGTGGTCAACGGCGGATTTTTCACAACTGAGCATAAATCGATAGGTCTTCTCATCCAGTCGGGAAAGACAATAAATCCGATACACAAGACTTCGTGGTGGTCGATATTCGGTTTGAAGGCGGGAGTACCCTTTATCACTACGCCAAAGGAGTTTCAGCCTTCGCCCGATATCAGCATGGCAATTCAGGTTGGGCCGCGTCTTGTTGTGGACGGCGTCATTCCAAAACTCAAAGACGGTCTCGCGGCAAGGAGCGCTGTCGGCATCACAAAAGGCGGCAAGGTCATTATCGCGGTAACGGACGGTTCGCCCATATCTCTCAAAGAGCTTGCGAATCGCATGAAAAAAACGAGCTTCGAAGGCGGGCTTGAGTGTCCCAATGCGATGGCCTTCGACGGTGGCGCGTCCACTCAGATTTACGCCAGGTTCAAAAAATTCGAACTCTCCATCGAAGGCTTCTCCTACATCACCAACGGTCTCGCGGTCTTCCTCAAGTAGGCACGTCAAAAATCCGCCGTGCTAGGGTCAAAGGTTATCAATTCGGGAATGCAGGTTTTATCTATACTTCCGGCCGCCTGTCATAAAAGCTAGATAATTCAATGGATTCTGGTATAATGCGCCCTCAACTCCTTGGAATATCAGGCTTCTTAGCATGGCTCAGGATTTGCAGATTTTAGGGTTTGCCGATATTAGGGGTAAGTACCAGAATCAGGAGAGGTGCTTATGAAGATTGCAAAATTGTCACTTTGCGTCCTGCCCTTGATGCTTCTTTTCATTGCAGCTTGTGCCGGAGGTGGAGGCGGATTTTATCAGGGGCCTAAGGATGACACGAATCTTGAAGAGCAGACTCAGACCGAGACTGAAGATTTGGGATCTGGCAGCGGAAGTCTCACCGGTCCCAGAATAGGTACAAGTGGCACCGCTGAGGGAGGCGGAGTGGTGAGTCTCACAAGGGAGAGCACGGTTGAAACCGGTACCGGCAGCGGAACGATAAGATCAATGTCGGAGATGGCGAGAGAAGCAGATCTGTCGATTTCGACCACGCCTGGTTGGAAGGTAATCTCCTCCAAATTCAATCATACATGCGCAATTACGAATAGACGCGATCTCTATTGTTGGGGCTCAAATAACTTATATCAACTCGGAGACGGCACACGCACCAACAGTTTTGCGCCGGTCAAGGTGGGCGCCGATAAAAAATGGTTACAAGTTTCAACGGGATTGGATCACACATGCGGTCTGACCAGTGAGCAAAAGATCTATTGTTGGGGATCGAATCGTTACGGACAATTGGGGACAGGAACCTCTGTCTTTTCGCCTGAGCCAATCCCTATCATTATGGAATCGAACTGGAAATATGTCAGCTCCGGAGAAGGGTACACGTGCGCCATAAATTCTGAAGATCAGCTCTACTGTTGGGGTAATAACGATTCTTTCCAACTGGGCAGTGCACCGGTCGGCATCAAGCGGACACCTACTCTGGTTCCAGTGGGTTTTAAATGGCTGATCGTCGATGCGGGCAGAAATCACACCTGCGGTATAAGTGATGACAATTCACTCAATTGCTGGGGCTCAAACGATCACAGTAAAATAGGAGCAGCTACAGCCCCTACAGCAATCCCTCTTGAGCCACCTTCTTTTGAAAGAAAGAGCCGCGATCTATCAATCGGAGAATATCATACTTGTGTATTGACCATGGATAACTTTGTCTGGTGTTTCGGGTATAACTTGAACGGGCAGCTTGGAAACGGTACTCATTCCGATAGAAGCACTCCAGTTGAACAGCAGGTGTATTTAGTATCTGATCCGCTCGTGGAAGGTCCTGGAGGAGTAACTTATGGTACGACGCAGTGGAAATACATTTCCGCTGGCGCAAATCACAATTGTGCTATAAAAAAAGATAACAATGCACTTTGGTGCTGGGGCTCCAATGCCAATGGAAAGCTTGGTATCGGGTCTTCCACTCCAGTAGAAGTCAAACCCATTGAGGTATCAGGAGGAGGCGTTTGGAAATACGTTTCAGCAGGTGAAATGCACACTTGCGGCATCATGAATGGCGGAAAACTATATTGTTGGGGTCAGAATAATTTGGGTCAATTGGGAAGAGGGGATTCGGGTAATAGTGCTTCACCGGTAGAGATTTTCATCCCCTCTGAGTAGGTGGACAAAACGAAGGTTAAGGAGGTCGTTATGAAAACAAAATGGGCATGGTTGAAGGTGGGCGTCGCGATCGTCGTGACTTCGCTGGCCTTTGCGGCGGTCTACGGTTGTTCGGGGGGCAAAAGCGGCGGCGAGATCCAGATGCCGGCTGAAGTGCAAGAGCCGGTTGTCGAGGGGACCGTCTTCGGCCAGCCTGAGACGATAAAACCACCTGATACCTATGTTCTGACCGTGGACATAATCGGCGCCGGAACGGTGAAATCAGGCGACGGTTCCGTGAACACGACAGCCGATATCCAAACTCCATTTGCCAAGGGTGCGGCTGTTTCGCTCAGCGCCACACCAGCCTCCGGTTCACGTTTCAAGGAGTGGGCGGGCGACTGCACGGGCAGTTCCGGCTGCGCTCTTATCATGAATCAAGATCGTAAGGTCGAAGCGCATTTTGAGGCCGCGCCCGGTTTTCGTACCCTTACCGTCCTAATCGGCGGCGGCGGAACGGTGAGAACCGCCGACGGTTCGATAGACACGACCGTGGATATTTCGCACCCCTTTGCCGAGGGAGCGACCGTAACGTTGCAGGCAACGCCGGCTTCCGGCTTCAATTTCGACACATGGGAGGGCCCATGCACGGGGGCGGGCGCTTGCGCAATTGTGATGAATCTGGATCACACCGTGAAGGCCCGTTTCACCCCCATACCCGGCTCCCGCATTTTGAATGTTAACCTCATAGGCAGCGGAACCGTGAAATCGCGTGACGGCTCAATAGACACCACTACGGGCGGCCCATCATTCTCTGTGACGGAGGGCCACACCGTCGCATTGGAGGCGACCGCGGCCGCAGGTTTCAACTTTTTCGGATGGCAGGATGATTGCACTGACGTCGCCCCTTTGCCTTGCATCCTTGTTATGGATAGAGATCATACGGTGACGGCGCGTTTCGAACCGATACCGGTCACTCATACCCTTGATATCCACTTAACCGGTGGCGACGGTATCGTTACATATGTCGAGGGCGGTATAAACACGGCAGTGGATCTACCGCTAACTGTTGCCGACGGCGCAACTGTCACATTGCAGGCAGCGGGCCGCATCTCGTACATATTTGCACGATGGGAAGGCGATTGCAGCGGCAGCGCGGACTGCAATCTCGTCATGGATGGGAACCATTCCGTTACGGCTGTTTTTGAGTTGTCGCCGCTCACTACCCTGAGGGCTCGGATACACAACACGTGTCCTCACGATGTCAGCGTTACGGCTGACCCGCCCGGTCCCGACTGCACAATCGTCAGCGGTCCTGTTGCGGCAAGCTGCGCTTTTTCAGTTGGGCGCGGTTCTTCAATACGCATAACTGCAAATGCGGGCAGTGATTGTGAAGCCACATTCTTGTATTTCACAATGCCGTTCACTTGTTCGGCCTCGTCATGCGAAATACCAACGCTGGACGTTGACGGATCCCTGACAATCAACTTCAGCGTGGCGGCACCGGTGGCTCCAGCGGCTCCCACCGTTGTATCGACATCTCCTGCAAACAATGAGGTCGGTGTTTCTTTGTATAAAACGCTGGAAGCGGTTTTTAACATGCCGATGGAGCCGACATCTGTGACGTCCGCGTTCTCACTGAAAAAGAACGACGTTCCGGTCGCAGGCACGGTGAGCCCAAGCGGTTCTGCGGTGAAGTTTGCACCTTCTGTAAAACTCGATCCGCACACGACCTACAATGCTACGATCACGACCGCAGCGAAAAACGTTGACGGCGTGGCGCTTGCGGCCGATTTCAGCTGGCTGTTCACGACGGTTGACTGGACGTGGAGCAAGACGTTCCCCGCGGAATTCGATTCGACCTATGCAGATATGCCCGACGTTGCGATGGATAAGAAAGGAAATGCCGCTGTTGTCTGGAGGCAGGCATATGGAGTGAGCGAAGGCGCTATCTACCTGAAAATATATAAGTCGGGAACGGTTTGGGAAAGAACATCCAGCAAAATACTGTTTGCCCATGGAAATGTATATAACCCGCGAGTGGCGGTCAATGACAACGACATTGCACCTAAGGCGGTCGTCGTCTGGCGGGAGTATTCAAGTGCTGAAGGAAAGTGGAGAATCTATGCGGAGCGGTTCGATATGAAGACCGGCCGCGCCGACGCGGAACCTGCCAAAATCTACGACGGTGTCTGGGAAGTGAAAGACATGGATCTTGGGTTGGATGATGAAGGAACCGCTACCATTTCGTGGATAAGGACGCGGCCTGATGGGCGTAAGGATGTGTCTGCAGTTCGGACGGCCGCCACGGCTCCTGTTCCTCCTCTGTCTGCGAGGCTTTTGAACGGATCTCTGTTTGTGGAGCAAGCCGACAGTCTTCAGGTTGAAGTGAACCGTGCGGGAGATGCGATTGTCGTCTGGCGTGGTCAAAACGGAACCGGACCCGCAACCGTATCCCGAATCGGATGCAACTATTATACGAAGTCTTATTCAAGGTGGGCGGAGCCCGGCTATCTTGACACGAGCAGCCCTGCTTCTTATCCCAGTGCGGTCATCGATCAGGCGGGAAATATCATGGTCGCATGGCATCAGGCGGAAAGCTACGTTTATCACATCAAGGCCAAGCGCAAAGTTGCCGGTTCTTCAGAATGGCGGGAGGAACGGACGATTGAAAGCGCTACGAGTGAATCCGCAATGGTACCAAGAATGGCGGCCGACATAAGTGGAAATGTCATCATTGCATGGGTGCAAGGTCCTCCGGGGGACATGGTTCATGCGACCATCTATGCGAATCGGTATGACAGCGTGTCTCGCAGCTTTGGTGAGGCCGTAAACATCGGCGTGGCTGACCATGGCGCCGACTTCCCCTATGTCATTTCGGATGAAAGCGGAAATGGTGCTGTTGTCTGGTTGCAGCATTACATTGCTGAAGGCCAGGAAAAGATTTTTGCAAAAAGATATCTGGTAGGCAAGGGCTGGAGCGCCGAAGCGCAAGAGATCGCAAGTGCATCATTATCGGACAGCTTCAATGGATTGCGCGTTTCGGGTAGTGCTGTCGGAGACGGGATTGCGGTTTGGTCGCAAAGGGTCATCGGCACCAGTGTCTATGATGTGATCACTTCCCGCTTCCAGCTCCCGCAGGTGATTATGGGGCCGGTGGTGACACCGGCGGCGAAAATACCGGCATCAGGTGTGAGAATTCCTTCTTTCTAGATCGTAAAAAAGGGGTGAAGGAGGTTTTATTATGAAGACAAAATGGGCGTGGTTGAAGATGGGAGTCGCAATCGTTGTGACTTCTGTGGCCTTGGCATCACTGTGTGGTTGCCAGGGAGGGCTCAAAAGCGGGGGCACAATCCAGATGCCAGCCGAGGGGACGACCTTCGGTCAGCCCGCAACGACTCCGGCGGCGCCGGTTGTTTCGCCAACACCGACTCCAACACCGCCTGTCATACCGCCGACTACACCGACACCCGTGACATACAGACTGGATATTCACATAACCGGTATGGGGCTTGTGAAATCCGCCGACGGCGCAATATACACCGCGGTCGATCTTTCGCAGTCTTTTGCGGCAGACGTACCCGTAACGCTGCAAACGATAAATGACGGAGGATTCGGCTTTGCAAGATGGGAAGGCGACTGCACCGGCAGCGCAGCAGAGTGCACCCTGGTAATGAACGTGCATCACACGGTGACGGCCGTTTTTGAACCGATGAAGTACCTGCAGGTCACGGTCACCGGCCCCGGCAAAGTCATGATCGACGGGGCGACTTGTATCGCGGGCGGTTCCGAATGCGTGAGAACGTTTTCACCGGCAGACGCGCCCGTTTCAATTACTTTGGTGGCGGATGCCGGCGATGGAACATTTGACGGGTGGGGTGGTGCTTGCGCAAGCTATGGGACGACGTCGCGTGAATGTCCGATCGTGATGGACGCAAGCAAGGACGTGACCGCCGGCTTCACGGCACCTCCGGGGCCGCCGGTTGTTGTCTCCACAAATCCCAGAGTCAACGAACGCAATGTTTCAATGTTTAAAACTCTTGAAGCGACGTTTGACATGCCGATGGAGCCGACGTCTGTGACGTCCGCATTCACACTGAAAAAGAACGACATTCCGGTCGCAGGTACGGTGAGCCCAAGCGGTTCTGCGGTGAAGTTCGCGCCTTCTGTAAAACTCGATCCTCACACGACGTACAACGCCACGATCACGACTGCTGCAAGGAGCATGGATGATGTGGCGCTGGCATCCGATTTCAGCTGGCTGTTCACGACGGTTGACTGGACGTGGGGCGAGCCGTTCCCTGTGGAATTCGAATCGACGTACGCCGATATGCCTGACGTGGCAATGGATAAAAAAGGAAACGCCGTAGTTGCGTGGTGGCAGTCCGACGCAGGCTCCCCCGATGTGGGCAGAATTTTCATGAAGATTTACAAAGCGGGAACCGATTGGAAAAGGGTAACTGACGCGAAAATCCTTGGCCTTGGACGGATATCCTATCCGCGAGTGGCTGTAAACGGCAACGACAAAGCAGTGGTTGTCTGGCGTGAATTTTTGCTTGATGAAAGAAAATGGAAGATTCATGCACAGTGGTTCGATATAAAAACCGGTCGCGCCGATGCCGATCCGTTTGTCGTGTATTATGACAACTATATGGTGGAGGATCTGGACGTAGGCTTGGACGATGAGGGCACCGCAACGATTGCGTGGATGAGGAAAAATGACGCTCTGTCCCGCATGATGGTTTACGCAGTGCGAACAAAAGGTGATGCGCCGCCGAGTGAAAAAATTCTCAACAATTCTCTCGTAGAGCGCGAGGCCGACAGTCTTCAGGTCGCTGTAAACGGAGCTGGAGATGCGGTTGTCATCTGGCGCAGTTCCGATTTCTTAGCCTCTGTCACGAACGATGTTCATGTCGGGGATAGCGTTTATAGAAAAGTTTCTTCAAGTTGGACGACGCCTGGATATCTTGACAATGCTTTGGCAGCCGAAGTGATAAGGATCGCCAGACCTCGAGCGGCGATCAATGCGGCTGGCGATATCCTGGTGGCGTGGAACGAGTCGGACAGCTCGGGACGCATCTCAGATGTTAAAGCAAAAAAATGGAACACTGCAGGCGGTGTTCCGTGGATGGAAGTTCCGCGGATTGAGCTCTCAGATACCGAAACCGCCGTCGCTCCCAACATTGCGATCAATGAAAACGGAAAAGCGGTCATCGCGTGGCTGCAAGGGGCGGAGATCGATCATCTTGGCGCTTGTGCCAACATATGCGATTTACGGGCAAACACCTGCGTCGGTGAGGCGAAAATATCTGCAACCTTGTTCGCAGATCAGAATATGCCCATTTACGCCACGATGGATGGGGAAGAAAACGCAGCCCTTGTCTGGATCACAAAACCCACTGAAGGAACACCCCCGAAATCTTATATCTATGCGGCAAGATTTCTCGCAGGCACGGGATGGGGTGATGCGCTGGATGAAATGGCCAGCATAACCTCTGCAATGTTCCGTTTTGTGGTTGTTGACGGCAATTCTTCAGGCGACGCGATCGCTGTATGGCAACAGATGGTTGCCACCGCCGCGGGTCTTCTCAGTGAGGATCTATACGCCTCACACTTCCAGCTCCCGCAGGTGATTATGGGGCCCGCGGTGACACCGGCAGCGGCGGCAAAAATACCGCCTTCGGGCGTGAGGATACCTTCTCCGTAAGGGAGAGGTGATGGGAAGACGGCAGGGTTGATTTTATGAAGAGGATTTTTTACATATTGTTGTTGGGATTTATCGCGGGCTCTTATGCGGCCTGCACGGGGGCGAACAAGGAACCGGAACAGATCAAGTTAAATACAAATGTGGAAGATTCCGATGGCGACGGTGTTTTGGATTCCAATGATATATGCGTAAACACGCCGGCGGGCACGGTCGTCGATCTTCACGGTTGCCCGGTTGAGACGTTGCCGCCCGATGCTTCTGTCACGGAAACAGAAACAGAAACCACTCCATTACATGAATTTCATCCCTCTTACGGGCATGTCATGAGCCCAATGCCGATAACTCCACCCAGCGGTCCCGACACTGATGCGGACGGAGTCGGAGATTCGGCAGATTTATGTCCCGAGACGCCGGCGGGTATGGAGGTTGGTGCGAACGGCTGCCCCGTCTATTGGGGAATAAAGCAGCTCGGCGGCGACTATGCGGACCGGGCCAATAAGGTGGCCTCTGATCCATCGGGCAATGTTCACGTTGTTGGAAGGGCGGCCAGAAGCAGATCGGATACGGATTATTATCCCAATTGGCTCACTTTTTCTCAGAGCGGTGTTCTTTTAACGGACAGAGAGTACGAAGACACTGCTCTGCCCTCCCAATTCAACGATATTGCCGCGGACAGAGACGGAAATATTTATTTGCTTATGGATATTCACGGCGGACCCGGCGATCGCGGACACACGTATTTGCTAAAATATCTCGTCACGGGTACCAAGACGCAAGTTGAAATAACCGAATCAAGCTCAAAAGAATATCGCGCAAGGGCGCTGGCTATCGATGATGACAACGGTTTTGTCTACGTCGTCGGTTATTCAAATGAGGCGGGCGGCTATGTGTTTGAAAATGTTGACGCGTTTGTTACGAAATACCGGCTCTCCAATCTGGAGAGAAATCCATTCTGGTATTACAGGGACTCAAATCCCGACGTAGATGAGTATGCCAATTCTGTGGCTTTGGACAATGACGGCAACATATACATCGCAGGTTATCTTTCATTTCCATCGGGAGGCGATAGCGACTATTTTCTGGTCAAATACGAGAAGTCCGGCAGGCTTCTTTATCAGGACAGGCAACGGATAAGATCCACCAATGAGCGTGCGAACGGTGTGGCTGTCTTTGGCAGACCGGACGGCAAAGTGAATGTGTACGTGGCTGGAAGGACCAATGGATATTTGGGAACCGAAAGCGGCGGGACCAATCATGGAGATATGGATATATTTGTTGCCCAATATAAAACGAACAGCTCCGATTCATCGAGACTTGAAAAAGGGTGGGTGAAGCAGCTGGGTAACGACAAGGGCGATGACTGCTCTGCGGTTGATGTCGATGAAGTTGGGGATGTCTATGGAGCAGGTTATCTTCGGCCTGCGTCCGGAACAAGTACACGCACATATCCAGACGCGTATGTGTTCAGGCTGGCGGGCGACGACAGCCGTCTCATCTGGGATAAAACGTTTGTTTCGGATGAAGATGATTACGCTACGAGTCTTGCCTTTGATAAATTCTGGAACCTGTACGTGGCGGGACATACAAACGGCACTTTGGTTGCTGGGCACGCGGGAAGCGGCGGCTTTGATATCTTTTTGATAAAGCTCAACCGGAAAAACGGCGACGTATTATAAACCAAAGCGGAGGTTTTATGATGCCGCTTAAAAAAATATTTATCTTTGTCACCGTGCTTGTTCTGGTCTTGATATTATCGGCCTGCCAGAAGGGCGCCATGGAGGAGCAGACCGGCAGCGGCACGGACACCTCCGATTCGGAGTACACCGAATTCGCTGCAAAAAAGGCCGCAGAGGCCACGCTTAAAGAGAATGAGGAAGGGAAAAAAGCCGCGGAGCAACAGGAACAAGCGCCGCAGCAGGAAGGCGAAGCTGAAGCGCCCGATACGGAGAAGGATCCAAAGTAGACCTACTGATTCATACTCATCAGGAACTCTTTGTTGGTCTTGGTGTCGCCTATCTTGTCCAGCATGAACTCCATCGCATCAATCTGATTCAAAGGCTGGAGCATCTTTCTTAATATCCACGTTTTGCTCATCTCCTCTTCCGTCATGAGGAGCTCTTCTTTTCTGGTTCCGCTCTTGTTGATGTCCATGCAGGGGAAGATGCGTTTTTCCATCAGTTTGCGGTCGAGATGAATTTCCATGTTGCCCGTGCCTTTGAACTCTTCAAAGATCACTTCGTCCATGCGGCTGCCGGTGTCGATGAGTGCTGTGCCGATGATCGTGAGCGAGCCGCCCTCTTCGATGTTTCTTGCGGCGCCGAAGAAGCGTTTTGGTTTATGGAGCGCGTTTGAATCCACGCCGCCGGAGAGAATCTTCCCTGATGGCGGGACAACTGCGTTATATGCGCGCGCAAGGCGCGTGATGGAATCGAGAAGAATGACGACGTCTTTTTTATGCTCTACCAAACGCTTCGATTTCTCAATCACCATCTCTGCAACCTGAACGTGGCGCTGGGCCGGCTCGTCAAAGGTGGATGAGACGACTTCCGCCTTGACGGAGCGCTGCATGTCGGTGACTTCTTCGGGGCGTTCGTCGATCAGAAGGACGATCATCACGCATTCCGGATGATTGGCGGTGATCGCATTCGCGATATTCTGGAGCATCACGGTCTTGCCGGCACGGGGCGGTGAAACGATGAGCGAGCGCTGTCCTTTGCCGATCGGCGTGAAAAGATCCATGATGCGCGTCGAATAATTTTTAGGATCGAACTCAAGTTGTAATCTCTTGTTCGGATAAAGGGGCGTTAAATTATCAAAGAGGATCTTGTCGCGGATCGCTTCCGGCCCTTCGAAGTTCACGTTCTCGACTTTGAGTAGCGCGAAATATCTCTCACCTTCCTTGGGCGGCCTGATCTGCCCCGAAACCGTATCGCCGGTATGGAGATTGAACCTGCGTATCTGCGAAGGTGAGACGTAAATATCATCGGGTCCGGGAAGATAACTGTAATCTGGAGAACGCAAAAATCCAAAACCGTCGGGGAGCGTTTCCAAAACCCCCTCGCCGAAGATCATGCCGTTTTTTTCGGTCTGCGCCTGAAGCAGCGCGAAGATGAGCTCCTGTCTTCGCATCGAAGCGGCGTTCTCGATTGTCATGGCGTTGGCCATCTCGATCAGCTCAGAGATCTTCTTGGCCTTGAGGTCGTTTAAATGCATAGAAACTCCTGGCGGTTACGGGGGGATTTAATGATGATTTTTAACACGTTTTTTTCACGCGATGATTTCTTTGAGGATTTATAAAGAGTTTTCCTTGGAAAGCTCATGTATTATACGAAAAAGGGCTCGGAAGTCAATAAAAAGCCTGATTTCCTTGACATTTTAGCCCTCTGCTGATAGACTTCAGCGAATTTGTCTTTATATTTCAGGAGGTTACAACACTTTGGCCCGCCCGCCTCGCCTCGCAAGCGAGGCTTGCGTGGCGGGCGGGAGGAACCCATGGCGCAAGCAAAACATAAAGAGCGTCCTTTTGTAAAGATGCACGGCCTCGGAAACGACGTCGTTCTCTTCGATTGCACCAAGAACATCTTTGCGAATCCCACGCACATTGCCAGAAAACTTTTGAACCGGCACACCGGGATAGGCGGCGACCAATTGGTTCTGCTCACAAAATCGAGAAAGGCCGATTTCGGGATGCGCATCTTCAACAACGACGGCAGCGAGGCGGAGATGTGCGGAAACGGAATCAGATGTCTGGCGCGTTATATAAAGGATGCGAAGCTCTCGGTCAAAAAGGAGCTCAAAATCGAAACCCCGGCCGGAATCCGCGGTGCGCGTTTCATCGGCAATGCGGTCGAGGCGGATATGGGCGAACCGCAGATGAAAGGGAAAGATATTCCCGTGAATCTTTCCGGCCGCATCATCAACAGGCCCCTGAAGATAGAATCGAAAGATTTCCGCATTACGTGTGTTTCGATAGGGAACCCTCACTGTGTGGTCTTCCACGAGGATGTCGCTAATTTCGACGTCAAGAGATTCGGGCCGCTGCTTGAAAATTATCATCTCTTCCCGAGACGCATCAACGTGAGCTTTGTGAACGTTGTCTCCAAGAACGAACTCTCGATGCGTATCTGGGAGAGAGGGGCCGGAGAGACGAGAAGCTGCGGAACTGCGGCGTGCGCCGCCACGGTCGCGGGCGTTTTGAACGGATTTGCAGAGCGAAAGGTTACGATTATCCAGCCGGGCGGCAAACTTGAGGTGGAGTGGAGCCGCAAGGACAATCACATATATTTGAAGGGCCCTGCGGAAACGGTGTTCAAGGGATTAATTGCGATATGAGCTTCAAAGGCGTTGCAACGGCTGTCGTCACCCCATTCCGTGACGGCCAGGTGGATGAAGCCTCGCTTCGGGCCATAGTCGACTGGCAGATCAAGAGCGGAGTGGACGCCATCGTTCCGTGCGGCACTACGGGCGAGTCGGCCACAATCACATACGAAGAGCATGACCGCATCATTAGAATCGTCGTCGAACAGGCGGCGGGCCGTGCGCAGGTAGTGGCAGGTTCGGGCTCAAATTCAACGGCAACCGCAATCAAACTCGCAAAGCAGGCGAAGGCCGCCGGCGCGGAAGGGCAACTTCAGGTCACACCCTATTACAACAAGCCGACTCAAGAGGGGCTCTATCAGCATTTCAAGGCGATAGCCGCGGTTTGCGATCTCCCCATGATCCTCTACAATGTGCCTGGAAGAACTTCGGTCAATATGTTGCCCGAAACGGTTTCGCGCCTTGCCTCTATCGACACGATAGTCGGCATCAAGGAGGCGTCGGGCGACATGGAGCAGATAAAAAAAATCATCTCCGATGCGCCATCCGATTTTTGCGTATATTCGGGCGATGATGCTCTGAATTGCGAAGTGTATCAGGCCGGTGGAAAGGGATGCGTATCGGTCACTTCAAATGTGGTGCCTTCAAAGGTCGCTGATATCTGGGACAAGTTCGCCTCCGGCAACGTGGACGGGGCGAAAAAACTCCATGACGAGCTTGCCGCCCTGAACAGGGCGATGTTCATCGAGACCAATCCCATACCCGCCAAGACCGCTTTGGCCCTCATGGAAAGATGCCGCGAGGAATTCAGGCTCCCCATGACGCCGATGTCTGTTGACCACAAAGAGGAGTTGCGCGCCGTACTCAAGCAATATAAGCTTCTGCCATGAATCCGAAAAACAAGTTTTCAGTCATCGTTGCCGGAAGCCGCGGACGCATGGGTCAAATCATCGCGCGCCTCGTGAAGGAGGCGGACGATTTGAACCTCGCGGGCGAGTCTGAAAAGGACATGCCCCTCGAATCGGTAGTCGAAAAGGGTGATGTGGTGATAGACTTCACCGTCCACGATGCGGCCGTGCGCAACGTTGAGATCGCGGTGCATCACGGCAAACCTATGGTGATAGGGACCACAGGTCTCTCGCAGGATGAAGAAAATCTGGTGAGGAAGGCCTCCACCGGCATACCCATTGTGTATTCGGCCAACATGAGCATAGGCGTCAATGTGATGTGGAAGCTCGCCGAGCTCGCTTCAAGGGTTCTTTCTCCGCGTTTCAAAGTGGATATTGTTGAGACCCATCATACAAAAAAACTCGACCGCCCCAGCGGAACAGCGAAAAAGATTCTTGATATAATTCTGGCGCAGAGCGGATGGAAGATGGACCGCGACGTTTTTTTCTACGAGGAAAAATGCGCCGAACCGACGCCTGAGCATCCGGTGAGCGTCTGTTCGTTCAGGAAGGGCGATGTCGTGGGCGATCACACGATCCATTTCACAAGCGGGGGCGAATCGATAGAGATCACCCATCACGCATTCAACCGCGAAATATTCGCGCAAGGAGCGCTAGCCGCGGCGAGATGGGTCGTTGGAAAACCGCCGGGGCTCTACGGCATGGCGGACGTCTTGGACTTGTGAGGGAAAAATGAAACCATCAGAGCGGTTAGCCAAACTTCCACCTTATCTCTTCGCAGATCTGGACAGGCAAAAGCAGGCGGTGCGCGCACTGGGCAAGGACGTGATTGACCTTTCGATCGGGGACCCCGATCTTCCCCCTCCGCGCGCCCTTGTCGATGCCTTGAAAAGCGCGCTGGATGACAAGAACGTGCATCGCTACCCCTCATATTCGGGCTCCATCGAGTTTCGAAAGGCCGCGGCGCATTGGCTTTCGAAGCGTCATGGGGCGAAGATCGATCCCGAGCGGGAAATGCTTGCACTCATAGGCACCAAGGAGGGGTTGGGCCATATGACGATGGCGCTCGTGGGCTGTGGCGATGTCGTCCTGGTGCCGTCGCCGGGATATCCCATGTACGGACAGGCGACGATCCTGGCAGGGGGCACGCCGCATCTCATGCCGGTGACAAGGGAGACGAATTTTGTCCCCATCTTTGAAGACATTCCGAAAAGCGTTCTCAAAAAAACCAAAATACTTTTTCTCAATTATCCCAACAATCCAACTTCCGCAGTGGCGACGCGCGCGTGTTTTGAAAAGGCGATAGAGCTTGCAAGGCAGTACGATTTTCTTGTCTGCCACGACGCCGCATACATCGAGATTCATTCTCAGGCGGAAAAACCGCTATCCATCCTGTCCATCCCCGGCGCCAAAGACGTTGCTGTCGAGTTCCATTCGTTTTCCAAGACGTTTTGCGTCTGTGGCTGGAGGATAGGGTTTGCGGCCGGTAACGCGGAAGTTGTGAGGGCCCTGGGTCACTTCAAGGAGAACATGGATTCGGGGACGTTCACCGCCATCCAGAACGCGATGATCTACGCGATGGAAAATCTTTCGGATCACATCGACGGAATCTGCTCGATTTATGCGTCGAGGCGGCAGTCATTTTCAAAAAATCTCGAACGTATGGGTTTTCGCGTCTTCCATTCGGACGCGTCGTTTTACATCTGGGCGGAGATCCCTTCGAAAATGAAATCGATCGAATTCTGCAAAAGGCTTCTGGAACGCTCCGCGGTGGCTGCCACACCGGGCGTTGGGTTCGGCCAATACGGCGAAGGGTTCGTGCGCTTTTCTCTCACGGTTCCCACGGAAAGGCTTGAAGAGGCCGCGACGAGAATGGCAAAACTGTAATGGATCACGTCTCTTACATCGGAATCGGATCGAATCTCGGCGACAGACAAGACAACTGCAATAAAGCCATCGAGGCGCTGAGCACCCATAAGGACATAAGCGTTGAAGCAATATCGAAGTGGCGCGAAACCGAGGCGGTGACGGTGAGTGGTGAGGCCGGACCGCGTTATATAAACGGTGCGGTCAAACTTTTAACCAGCCTTGCGCCGCGCGAACTTCTCCGTGAGCTCCAGAAAATTGAAGCGAGCCTGGGGCGCGAGAAAAATCGCCGGAAATGGTCCGCGCGCACGATCGATCTCGACATCCTTTTTTATGACGATCTTG
>JBGSNL010000052.1:0-5468 GCA_041739675.1 bacterium | reverse complement strand
GTGATGCCCGGCGATAACGTAACTATGGAAATCGAACTCATCATGCCGATCGCGATGGAGAAGGAGTTAAGGTTCGCTATCCGTGAAGGCGGCAGGACAGTCGGCGCAGGCGTTGTGACCGAGGTCATTGAATAAAGAAGGCTAAGGAAATTATATGAGAACAATAATTCAGCTGTCATGTTCCGAGTGCAAGAGACGCAATTATTCCACGACGAAGAACAAGCAGAAGACCCCTGACCGTCTGGAGATGAAGAAATATTGCAGATTCTGCAGGAAACACACGGTACATAAGGAGACAAAGTAAGTTTAGGGGAGTAGCTCAATTGGTAGAGCACCGGTCTCCAAAACCGGGGGTTGCGGGTTCGATCCCTGTCTCCCCTGCAAGGCGGAAATTATGATACGCAGCAAAAAAACCGTAAGCCTGATTTATCTCGTCTGCGGAGTTATCACGTGGCTCATCATGCGCGAAATGATCGCTACCGTCTGGGTCATTGCGCGCGTTTCGATGCCGGTGGACTGGGTGATTCCTCCTACGGAGCTTATGGCAGGCGCGGTCGGCATCATCGTGTTCATCGCCCTTCTGAAAAACGAAAAAGTGAACACCTTCACGAACGAGGTGATCACGGAGCTTTCGGAAGTGGTATGGCCCAATCGCAAGGAGACGGTCCTGTCGACGGGCGTTGTTTCGATCCTGGTTGGAATTTGTGCCGCTATTCTTTTCGGTTTTGACGTGGTTTGGGGGCTAATGGTCAAAATATTTTATAGGTAAAACTTATGGCACAACAGTGGTACGTCGTTCACACATATTCCGGATACGAGCAGAAGGCAAAGAAAGCGCTTGAGGAGAGGATAAAGCAGCATCAGATGAACCATCTCTTCGGCGATATCCTTGTCCCCGCCGAAGATGTGGTCGAGGTGAAAAAAGGGACGAAGCGCACATCGAAGCGCCAGTTTTTCCCCGGCTACATTCTCGTGAAGATGGATCTGAACGAAGTGACCTGGCGTCTTGTGAAGGAGACGCCCAAGATCACGGGTTTTGTCGGCGGCTCTCTCCATCCGGCGGTAGTTCCAGAAGAAGAGGTTGCGCGCATCACGCATCAGATAGAGGAAGGCACGCTGAAGCCGAAGTCGAAAGTGGAATTTGAAAAGGGCGAGAACGTCCGCGTGGTCAGCGGCCCGTTCTCCACCTTCACCGGAATTGTTGACAACGTTAATGAGTCAAAAGGAAAGCTCCGCGTCCTCGTTTCCATCTTCGGACGCGCAACGCCTATTGAGCTGGATTTCACGCAGGTTGAGAAGACGGCGTAACTTTGGAGGTTGAAAATGGCGAAGAAGGTAACAGCACAGGTGAAACTGCAATGCCCCGCGGGGCAGGCAAATCCGGCGCCGCCGGTCGGTCCGGCACTGGGCCAGCACGGCGTCAACATCATGGAATTTTGCAAGCAGTTCAACGCAAAAACGGCAAAGCAGGAGGGGATGATCATCCCCGTTATTGTGACCATCTATCAGGATCGGTCCTTCTCATTCATTTTGAAGACGCCGCCGGCGTCGGTTCTTCTGAAGAAGGCCGCGGGCGTGGAGAAGGGCTCGGGAGTTCCCAACAAGGTCAAGGTGGGCAAGGTCACAAAGGCACAGGTGGAAGAGATTGCGAAAATCAAACTACCCGACCTTAACTGCGATACGCTTGAAGCCGCGATGAGAACCGTCGAAGGCACGGCGCGCAATATGGGCATTACGGTCGAGGGATAACCGGAGGTTGAAATGGCAGGGAAAAAGTACAAGACGAGCGTTGCGAAGGTCGATGCGGATAAACGCTATTCCCTTGAAGAGGCGCTCAAGCTTCTCGAGGGTTTTGAAAAAGCGAAGTTCGACGAGATGGTGGATCTCGCGATCCGGTTGGGCGTGGATCCCAAGCAGACCGATCAGCAGGTCCGCGGCGCGTGCACGTTGCCGCACGGTATCGGCAAAACCGTCCGCGTCGCCGTTTTCGCCAAGGGCGAAAAACAGCGCGAGGCAACTGAAGCCGGCGCCGATGCGGTTGGCGCGGAAGACCTGGCTGAAAAAATTTCAGGCGGCTGGATGGATTTCGACGCGACGATCGCAACGCCCGATATGATGGGAGTGGTCGGCAAACTCGGAAAAGTCTTGGGACCGAGAGGCCTCATGCCCAACCCGAAACTCGGTACCGTCACGTTCGATATTTCAAAGGCGGTGAAGGAAGTGAAGGCGGGCAAGGTTGAGTTCCGCTGCGACAAGGCGGGTGTGGTTCACACGCCGGTGGGCAAGCGCTCATTCGGCCCGGACAAATTGAAAGACAACATCACGGCACTTCTTGAAGTGCTGACCAAGGCGAGGCCGGCGTCGGTGAAGGGCAACTTCATACGTTCGATGTCGCTTTCAGCGACGATGTCGCCGGGAATTCGTCTCGATGTGACAAGATATCAGAAGACCGTTTAAGAATTGGAGGAATTAAAATGAACCGTCAGGAAAAAGAACAGGAAGTCGTAAAACTTTCTGATCGTTTTAAGAAAGCGAAGGCCATCATCTTTGCCGGATATCGCGGCCTCAAAGTTGCCGAGATAACCGAGCTCAGGTCTAAGCTCAGAAAGAGCGCGTCGGCGATGAAGGTCGTGAAAAACCGCCTCGTCAAACGCGTCCTGGGTCAGGAGGGCTTGAAGGATCTGGAACAGTATTTCCACGAGCCCACCGCCATCGCGACTTCCGACAGCGATCCGGCGGCAGTGGCGAAAGTTCTGGTGGAGTTTGCTAAGGATCACCAATCGCTCAAGCTCAAGGGCGGATATCTTGACGGAAGATTCATGGACGTGAAAAGCATCGACGCGCTTGCGAAGCTGCCTTCGCGCGAGGTCCTCTTGAGCCGCGCCATGGCTTCGATGCTGGCACCGGCGACGAATCTTGTCATGGTGCTGAACGCGATCCCGCAGAAAGTCGTCAGGGCGATAAACGCAATTAAGGAGAAGAAGACCCAATAACATATGCACTTAAATATCCCCGAAAAAACGGGGAGCCCACTCATATCTGTAACGCAGAAGACGGTACGATGATGTTTGGGGTGCCCTTGAAGGAGGAACAGTATGGCGACAGTAGGAAGAGCGGAAATTGTTGAATCTCTGAAGAGCATGACTCTCCTGGAGGTGGCCGAGCTCGTGAAAGAACTCGAGACAACCTTCGGCGTGTCGGCGGCGGCACCTGTGGCGATTGCAGCGGCGCCGGGCGCGGCAGCGGCAGCGGAAGAGAAAACCGAATTCAACGTCGTGCTTGCGGACGCGGGCGCCAACAAGATCGGCGTGATCAAGGAAGTCCGTGCGATCACCGGTCTGGGCCTCAAGGAAGCCAAAGACTTTGTGGAAGCCGCGCCGAAGACAGTGAAGGAAGGCGTGACGAAGGAAGACGCCGACGCCATGAAGAAAAAGCTGGAAGCGGCGGGTGCAAAAGTAGAAATCAAATAGTTTGCCTTAAACGTAAGCCATATAGAGAAGGGCATGGGGTGGATGATTTACCCTATGCCCTAAGCCCTATTTATTAAGGAGTGTCTATGGCCACAATTCCGATCCAACGGTTTCGGAGGGGTTTTTCTAAAATCAAAAAAGTTGCCGATTTTCCCCCGCTTATAGAGGTTCAGCAGAAATCATTCGCTGAATTTCTGCAGGCGGAGGTGGAATCCGAGCAGCGGGAAAATGTCGGCTTGCAGGGCGTGTTCAAGAGTGTCTTTCCCATCAGGGGATTCACCCAGACCGCCTCGCTTGAGTTTGTGAGCTACAAGCTTGATCCCCCGAAATACACGGAGGCGGAATGCAGAAACCGCGGCATGACCTATGCCGCACCAATGCGCGTGATGGTCCGCCTGGTCGTGTGGGACATCGACGAGGCCACGGGAGCGCAGTCGATAAGAGACGTAAAGGAGCAGGAGGTCTTTTTCGGCGAAGTGCCGCTCATGACCCAGTTTGGTACATTCATCATAAATGGTATCGAGCGCGTCATAGTTTCGCAGCTTCACAGGAGCCCCGGCGTCTTCTTCGAACACGACAAGGGCAAGACACATTCATCGGGGAAACTTCTTTTCTCCGCGCGCGTGATCCCGTACCGCGGCGCGTGGCTCGATTTCGAATTCGACGCGCGTGACCTCGTTTACGTGCGCATCGACAGGCGCCGCAAGATGCCGGCGACGATTCTTTTGAGAGCGCTGGGCTACTCCGCAGAAGAGCTTTTGAACCTCTATTACCACGCCGAAGTCATCACATATGAAAGCAAATCGAAGCTCATGAAGTCCGTCGTTCCTGAGGTTCTCATCTACCAGCGCGCCACAAGGGACATCAAGGATCCGAAGACGGACGAAGTGATAGTCAAGAAGGACAAGAAGTTCACGCCGTCATCCCTTGAAAAGCTCCACAAGGCCAAGGTTCACAAGATACCGGCGGAGCGCGAGGAGATCGTCGGGCGCGCCGCTGCTCACGACATTGTCGATCCAGCAACGGGCGAAGTCGTTTTGGGATGTAATGAAATTCTGACAGAGGAGCTCTTCGACGACATCGTTAAGCGAAAGATCCCCGAGATACCGCTTCTGTTCATTGACGACCTGAACGTCGGACCGTACTTAAGAAACACGCTTCTTGCCGACAAGGTGACAACACCGGAAGAGGCCAGGCTGGAAATTTACAGAAGGCTCCGCCCCGGCGATCCGTCGACGACGGAATCGGTCACCGCACTTTTTGAAAATCTCTTTTTCAATCCGGAGCGCTACGATCTCTCGAGAGTCGGCAGACTGAAGATGAATTACAAGTTCGGCTTCGACGTTCCTTTGGAAGTCGGCACGCTGAGAAAAGAGGACATCTTAGAGGCGGTCCGCTATCTCACGCGCCTCAAAGACGGCGAGGGCGAGATCGACGATATCGACCATCTGGGCAACAGGCGCGTCCGTTCGGTGGGCGAGCTTTTGGAAAACCAATACCGCGTGGGCCTAGTGCGAATGGAGCGTGCGATCCGCGAGCGCATGAGTTTGCAGGACGTCGAAACGCTAATGCCGCACGATCTGGTGAACGCGAAACCCGTATCGGCAGCGATAAAGGAATTTTTCGGATCGAGCCAGCTGTCGCAGTTCTTGGATCAGACGAACCCGCTGGCGGAAGTCACGCACAAGCGCCGTCTGTCGGCACTGGGACCGGGAGGTTTGACGAGAGAGCGCGCTGGGTTCGAAGTCCGTGACGTTCACACGACGCACTACGGCCGCATCTGTCCCATTGAAACGCCTGAAGGACCGAACATCGGTCTCATCGCCTCTCTTTCGGTCTATGCGCGCGTTAACGATTTCGGTTTTGTCGAAACGCCTTATAGAAAAGTGATTAAGGGCAAGGTCACCGATGAAGTGATCTACTGCTCGGCTCTGGACGAGAGCGATCTTCTGATCGCGCAGGCCAACGCGCCGATAGATAAACACGGAAAATTCACGG
>JBGSNL010000043.1:0-19667 GCA_041739675.1 bacterium | reverse complement strand
ATCTCCGAGCCCGAGAAAAATCCCTCAAGCAGAAGGCAGACGACCAGAATGATGATGACTAGACCCAAACTCATTTTTCTATCTCGCCGAAAAGTTCTTCCAGCACGTCGTCCATCGTTATGATACCAACCAGCTTATGCCCGTCTTTGACGAGCGCCATATGTATGCCGCTCTGCTGAAAATCATGGAGAAGATCTTCGAGTTTTTTGCCGGACGCCACAAAGAGCGGCTCGCGGATGATCGCCCTGATATTTTTATCGCCCCCGGATTCGCGTTTTCTGTGGAAGGCAAAAAGATCGCGCACGTGCAAAATCCCCACGATATTGTCTTTTTCATTCTCATAGAGCGGAATTCTCGAAAACTGCGTCTCCTTTATCTCCCCCAACATTTTCTCGTAGGGCAGATCGACGGGCAGCGCAAACATTTGCCCGGCCGGCGTCATGATCCCGGAAACGATCTTGTCAGTAAATTCAAAAACTTTGTGGATCATCTCCCGCTCTTCCTCGACTATCACCCCTTCGCGCCGCCCCAGATCGATAAGGCGCCTGAATTCCTCCTCGACGATCATCGGCTGCGCCTTTTCGGGATGGCCTCCCAGCATTATGACAAAACCGTCGGCTATCTTGGTGAGTAGAAATCGAAACGGCTTGATGAACCTGTGGAAGATGCTCAAGGGAACCACCATTTTCGGGGCCAGCTCCGGAGAAAAACGGATGGCGGCGTTCTTGGGGATGATCTCCCCGAACAGAAGGATGACGGGAGTGATTACGATGACGGCAATAAACGTCTGGACTTTCACATCATAAAAAAAATAGCGGCTTATGATCGACGCCCCGATGATCGAGATGCTGATGTTGACGAGCTCGTTGCCCAAAAGAATCGTGGCGAGCCATTCCCTGGGCTTTCTAAGGCACTCGACCACTTTCTGGGCAGCACCGCTTTTCGACGCGCGAAACCGCTGAATTTGGACTCGCGAAAGGGAAAAGAGCGCCGTCTCCGCAGATTCGAAAAAGATCTTGCAGCAAAGCAGAACAAAACACATGAAAAGACTGAATGCCATTTTGTTTATGCAAAATGATCGAAACCCGTGCGCGCGAACGGGAACTTTCCCCTGTCGCCCGGATTTTTGGTTATGGTGCCTATGCGCGTCACTATGTGACCGGACTTCTCTTTTTCGAATTGCCCGATGTGCTTTTCGGCAACTGTGAACACAAGCTCATAATCCTCGCCTCCGGTCAAGGCAAGCTCCAGAGGATCAAGCCCAAGCTCCCCTGCAACCTCTGAAAACCCTTTGCTCAAAGGGACAGACGATCCGTCGATCTCAAAGCCGGCTTTTGACATATCGGCTATGTGGCCGAGATCGGCAAGGAGCCCGTCCGAGATATCGATCATGGACGAGACAAGGCCCAGAGAAGAAAGCCACATACCTTCCGCGAGTCTTGCGGAAGGATCGTTGTAACGATTCATAAAGAATGCGTAGCGCCCACCCTTTACTCCTTTTTTGAAACAGGCAAGGCCCAGCGCGGAATCGCCCAAGGTGCCCGTCACATAGATCGCATCGCCCGGTTTCGCGCCGCTCCTCAACAAGGCTTTCTCTTTTTCTATGCGCCCCATCACCGTGATCGAAATGACAAGGCCCGATTTTGAAGCACACGTGTCGCCGCCGGCAAGGATGGTGCCGGCATTATCTGAAACTTCCTTCATGCCCTGATAGAGTTTTTCGAGCCTTTCGGTGGGAAAGTCCCGCGGAACACCGAGGCTCACCGTATAAAAGAGCGGCCCGCCCCCCATCGCCGCAATGTCGCTCAAATTCACGCTCAAAGATTTCCTGCCAAGGAGTCTGTCGTCCGTATACTCGAAATCGAAATGGACTCCTTCAAAGAGCGAATCTGTCGTCACGAGCCAGTCGAAACCGTCGCTTTCTATAACGGCGCAGTCGTCTCCGATGCCGACTTTCAAATTTCCTTTCGCGCGGGGAACACCTTCGGTCAGAAGATTGATGAGTTTTTGTTCGGTAATTCTTCTCATTTGGATTTTGTCATTTGTCATTTATATGTCTTTTTAGTATTATGCAAGCAAAGCTCGCCACGACAAACTTTCGGCCCGCCACAAAACGTCGGCGGGCAAGCGGGCAAGGAGGCAACTATGAGTTGTGGAATGTGCGGCCCCATGAAGAAAAAGAAAAAGACCGTGAAGAGGAAGAAGAAAAAGACCACGAAGAAGAAAAAAAGATAAGACCTCTATTTTAGCGGTCTTATCTGCCCGCCTGAAACTGTCAGAAGCGGGAGCTCTCTTACAGCATCGCGTTTGGCGTTGAAAGATGTGCGGCCCGTGACGCCGTGAAAGTCGGACATCCTGGTCAGCGCATCTTTCAACGTTTCGCGGTGCGCCGCACCGTTTTTCACCGCATCTAGAATCATCTTCATCGAATCGTATCCCAGGGCCTCCAGGAGCGTGGGCTCAATCCCGTACGCGGAATTGAACTGGCTGACAAAGCTCTGGACCGTCGGATCCTGCGAACCCTTATAGAACGCCTCCGGAAAAACCGCTCCCTCGACATATTTGCCGCCAGCGGTTATGAGGCGTGAATCGTCCCATCTTGAGATTCCTAAAAGCGGCACCCCTTCGATCCCCATCATCGCGAGAGTTGTAGCAAGGTAACCCGCGGGCCCAAAGGCGTCGGGAATAAAAATCGCGTCAAAATTCTTTTCGCCGTTAGGCGCAAGGTCAAGGGTTCTTATGTCGGAGGCGAACTCGATCCGGCTCGACGCATATGAGTGCGCGGCCACGACTTTGCCGCCAGCCTGCCTCACCGCGTCCGCAAAGAGGTCTTTGTATTCCCTTCCCTGCTCGCTTTGCGGATAGAGAACCAGAAAACGTTTCAGTTTTTTCCTGCCGACCGCATAATCCACAATAGTTCCAACCTGAGAATCCGCCGCCACTGTGTTTCTGAATATATAGTCGCCGATGTCGGCCGTGCCGGGGCGCTGGGAAAGCGTGATCATGGGCACTTGAACCTGCTGCGCCCTTGTTGCCGCGGCGTCAACGGTCGAGGAGAGCATGGGACCTATTATCGCAATGACGTTCGCGCCGACAAGTTCGTCGACCGCCTGGGCTATCCTCCCCGCATCTCCGTCCGCATCACGGATTACGAGCGCCGAACCTCCCGGCCCTTCGCACGGTGAGAAAACTCCGGCGGCGCATTCCGCGCCGTGCTCCACCGACTCGCCGTAGATACCGTATTTGCCGCTCAATGGCAGAATGAGCCCCACCTTCACGGCCGCCTCTCCCGCCTGCCCTGCCGTCTCTCCAAGAAGCGATTTTGCCGCATCATAATATTCGTGTTTGGGATATGCCGAGACGTAGCCTTTAAGCTCCTTCGTAGCCCCACCGAAATCGCCTTCCCTGTTAAGGGTCTTTCCATACTTGTACTGCGCGTATCCGCCGGAGACTTTACCTTTGTATTCCTTGAGAGGAAGAGCGGCAACCTGTTCGGATGTAACCTTGTCGTCTCCTATCCATTTTCTCACCGCGGACAGCGCCTCCCCTTCGGAGACAATGTCGGGAACACCCTGTAGGGCGTCTCGGTTCGTGGAAAGGTTCGCATAGTCGTCAAGCAGGAAGAGATAAAAACGGATCGCGTTCCCGTCCGGCTCTTTGGCCGCACGAACCGAGAGAACGCCCAGCGAGTCGGCGCGCGTGCGGAGAACCGCCGAAGCGTCGCGCCTCGATATTTTTAAAACCTCCTGCCGTGCCTCGTCAAATTTTTTGAGCTGGTATAATGAATACGCCGCCTTGAACTGCGCGCGCGGAGAAACGGCCGGCGAATAAATGTTCGAATACGCCTGTCTGTAAAGCTCCAGCGCCTGAGCGTAGTTTTTCTTCTGGAAACTTATTTCGCCCCGTTTGAAGCGCGCATCATCCGTCAGCGAGTTGTAACCGAAAGTGTTTATGAAATTTTTGTACGCGGCGTCAGCCTCGTCGAAACGTCCCGCCTGGTAAAGTCCCTCGGCCGAATTGAAAACCTGCTGGCTCTCCGGTGTAAGCGCATCTGGATAGCTGGGATGTCCGCCAATCCCGCCGCAACCGCATAGAACCAGTACCACCCCCAGCAGCAACCAAGTTTTACGCATCGGACTCACCTTTCTTTGTTACCACGACCTGCGCCGCTCTTATAACCCTGTCTTCAAGTTTATAACCCTTGCGATGCACGGCGATGATGTGATTGTCCCCGTGTTCGTTGTCCGTGATGCAGGAAACCGCTTCGTGCAACTGGGGATCGAATTCTTTCCCCTGCGCATCGATCTCGCCGACCCCGAACTTTGCCAAAGCGTTGAAGAGCGTTCTTCTTATGAGATTGGCCCCGTCAGCGATTGCCTTCACGTCTTGCGGAGCATCTTCGGGGATGTGATCGGTCAGGCGGTCAAAATCGTCGAGCACGGGAAGAATCTCGACGATGAGCTTTTCATTCGCGTATTTTGACTTTTCTTCATGCTCGCGCGAAACGCGTTTTTTGAAATTCTCAAACTCGGCCATCACACGCAGTAGTTTGTCGTAGTGCTGCTTCGCCTCCTGCTCGGCCGCCCTGATAGAAGCCGAAAGATCTTCGGCCTCAACCTTGGCCTCGCCCTCAACCCTGGCCTCGGACCTGGCCTTCGCCTCCGCGTCTTTCTTCGCCTTCAGCGCATCCCGAAGCTCGTCAACCTTCGATGTCGGTTTTTTCATGTTCAATTTAAGATATCCTCCAAAACTTTTGCGGTGAAATCCACGATCGGAACGACGCGCGAATAATCCATGCGGGTGGGCCCTATTACACCGATGGTCCCGATGACGTGGCCGTCTTTCCTGTAGGGCGCGGTTATGACGCTCACCTGCTCCATAGCGGCAACCCCGCCCGCCTCGGCGCCTATGAAAATTTTTACGCCGTCAACCTCGCGGCAGCGGTCGAGAAGATGCAAAAGCTCCTTTTTCTCTTCAAACACTTCGATGAGTTCGCGGAGCCTTCCCGTATCCGAAAATTCGGGCGAATCCATCAGGTGTTCTTCTCCCTCCACTATGATATCCGAATCCGGAACGCCGGAAAAAACCTCCTGCGAAAAAACGAGAGCGCGGGCGAGCAGTCGGTCGTAGTCTCTTTTGGCGATCTCCAGCTCGCTTGCTATTTTGGCGCGCGCATCCTCCAGAGTGAGGCCCAGAAACGCGCTGTTGCAATAACGATTGATCCTTTCAAGATCGGGATAGGAATATTCTTCCGAGACATCGATCACCCTGTTCTGGACGAATCCCTCTTGCGAGACAAAAATTCCCAAAAGTCTGCCGCGCGATAACGCGATGAATTCCAGTTGTTTGAAGACGATTCTGTCCCAGCCCGGTGTCTGTATCAGGCCGACATAGTTGGAGATGGTGGATAAAAGTTTGGAGGTCCGGCCGATCACTTCATCGACTGAGAGTTCATTGGAATTGTAGAACCTTCTCACCTTTTCGCGCTCATCTCTGGAAAGATCGTGGCAACGGAGAAGACAATCGACGTAATAGCGGAGCCCCTCCGCAGTGGGCACGCGCCCCGCCGACGTATGGGGCTGCTTTAAAAGACCCCTTTCCTCAAGATCGGCCATCACGCTCCTTATCGTCGCGGGAGAGAGATTGGCGTTGTGTTTTCCGGCAATCGTCTTGGAACCAACCGGGGCGGCCGTTGAGATATAGTCGGATATGAGAATATCCAGGATCTCCTGATCTCTTTTTGAAAGGGGTTCTGCCATATCGGGACCTACGTCTATGGTCTTAACGGGAACTTGTCAATAAGGCCCTTAAAACGGTTATTTTAAATAAATCAGCGCCTGTTCCGCTTCGCCGTTGAGCACGGCCTGAGCGAATCTGCCGTTGGCCACCTGCGGGATATGGATGACGCGGACGAGCGACTCGTACGCGGCGTGATATTCGTCGGGGAAAAACTCGCGGAAGAGGTTATGTTTAGCCAAAAATTCCTCGTTGAAGATGATATTGGGCTCGTCCGGATAGAGCGGCATGTAGACGATGCAATCCTCGATCAGATCCTGAAAAAAATGCGTCCCGAAGGAGACTTCGGGGACGTACTGCTCCATCTTTCGCGCAATCTCCACAAGAATCGCGCAATTTGAGATTTCCGAATACTTTGTAGGCACGCCCAGCTCCACTTTGGCCGATCCCCACCGGCCCGGCCCCATGAGCATGAAAATCTTTCCCTCAAGGAGCCTGTTGATCCTGCCCACCACTCTGGCCACCTCATATCTGTCGTCCACCGGCCATTTGTTGTACTGGAACGAATCGACATAGACAATGTATTCGATGTTATGGATGACGGCCGAAGGAATGTTTTTTATTGCCGAAAAAAGTTTGTCGGCTTCGGCCACGTCATACGGGATGGGATGGGGGGCCATCGACGAACGCTGGGAAAGGGGCCTGGCCTGAACAAGATAAAGATGCGCCTCTTTGAGATTGTCGTCGACGCGGACGGCAAATTCGACGTCCACCGGGAAACCGAATCCCTCTTCAAGGGCTTTGAAGACCGCATCCATGGCCGAGGGAAGATAAAGACCGCACCACGGGCTGGTGAGGATCGGATCGAACGTGAGGACCGGCTTGTGTTCCGGGTTCCATATATTTGTGACAGGGCTGTAAAGATGATTGGCGTCGCGCAGCGAAAAGAGACGTTCGGCGCACGGATAGGAATCGAGCCCGCTTCTCACCAATTTTGAAAAGTGAAAAGAGACTATGCGGTTGGCGGAGAGATCCAGCGCGTCGATCGTCGCCTGCGAAAACTTGTCGATCTCGCGGACATCCGTGCCTTCCGGGCGCGCAAGGGGCTTTTTAGGCGAGAAGAGTCTCGCGTAGCCGCGCCCCACGGCCCTTGTGCCGAGACCGAAGACCAGCCGCACGAGCCCGTCCTCTTTTCTGATTTCCTTGTTCCAGCAGTAACCGTTCTGGGAAAATCCAACGCCCGCCATGAGCGGCATGAAGTACCCTTCGAACTCAAGACCTATCGCCTCCTGAAGGAGGATCGCCATCTTCTCGTCATCTTCCGTCAGATGATGTTTCACCCGATACTTGACCGCACTCGGATTGTACGTGGAGGCAAAGACGTCCTTGATGGCGGATAAAAGCTGCTCTACGCGCTCGTTTAACGTTCCGCGGTTGCTTATGAAGACCGTGTCGTATTTTCCGGCAAAAGAGGTGCCCGGCTGATCTTCCAGCACGGAAGACGATCTCACGGCCAAGGGATACGTGATCTCACCAAGAAGTTTTGACAACTCTTTGACGACAGATTGCGGAAAAGTGCCGGCGAAGAAGCGCTGCTTCAAGCGTTCGTAATCTTCGTCTTCGATGGAATTTTTTGCGCGCGCGATGACGTCTTCGAGATTGTTTCGGCTTATGAAATCCTCGTAGACGCGCGTGCCGATGCAAAACGTGGCCGGAAAACGCAGCAGAGGAACTTCACGGGGGAAGCGCTCGAGAGCCCTTCCCCCGCTCAATATATCCTTGGCCTGCAGGAAGCCCTTGGCCTTCCCGCCTATATGCCCGCCGCCTATGACATCCATCTTTCTATACCCAGCCTCTGAAGCGCATCGCCTCGGCGACTCTCTGGACCGCGACGAGGTACGCGGCGGACCTCATGTGGATCTTGCGATCCTTGTGCATCTTGTAAACGTCCGTGAAGGCCTTTGTCATCTTTTCATCCAGACGCGCGTGCACTTCAGGCAGCTCCCAGTAGAAGTTGTAGCTGTTCTGCACCATCTCGAAGTAGGAGACCGTCACGCCGCCCGCGTTGCACAGGAAATCGGGAATTACGAAGACGTTGTTCTTATAGAGAATATTGTCCGCGTCCGGGGTTGTCGGGCCGTTCGCGAGCTCTGCCACGATCTTCGCCTTGATGTTGCCCGCGTTCTTCGCGGTGATCACGTTCTCAAGCGCCGACGGGAAGAGGATGTCCACCTTGAGTTCCAAAAGTTCTTCGTTGGTGATGGGCTTCGTTCCCGGGAAATTTTTGACTTCGCCGGTCTCGAGCTTGTATTTCACGATCGTTGCAGGATCGATTCCCTCAGGATTGTAAACTCCGCCCTTCGAATCGGAAACTGCAAGAAGCTTCTTGGATCCCAGGATCTCGTTCATGAGCGTTGCAGCATACTGGCCCGCATTTCCAAAACCCTGAATCGCGTAGGTTGTGTTCGCAGGATTGATTCCAAGGTTCTTTGCAGCTTCGCGCACACAATAAACACCGCCGCGCGCCGTGGCGTCGTTTCTTCCCTTTGAGCCGCCGAGCGAAAGCGGTTTGCCGGTGATAACTCCCGGTTCGTTGTAACCCTTCTGCCAATAGTATTCGTCCATCATCCACGCCATGATCTGCGGAGTGGTGTAGACGTCCGGTGCCGGAACGTCCTTTTCGAGGCCGATGATCCTGCCGACCTGGCGGACGTACTGGCGCGAGAGTCTTTCAATCTCGCTGGGGCTCATCTCTTTGGGATTGCAGATGATGCCGCCCTTGCCGCCGCCCAGCGGGATATCGACCACTGCCGTCTTCCACGTCATCCACGCCGCAAGTGCGCGGACCGTGTCGATCGTCTCTTCCGGATGGAAGCGTATACCGCCCTTCGTGGGGCCACGTGAATCGTTATATTGTACGCGGAATCCCTTGAAGACTTTCACCGTACCGTCGTCCATACGGACCGGAAGCGACACGTGGAGCTCGCGCATCGGTTCCCTCAAGGCCGCGTGCGTTCCGGGATCGAGCCCCAGAATCTTTGCCGCCTCGTCCAGCTGCTGCTGCGCAATCTTGAACGGGTTGAGTTTCTCTTCAGGCATAGTCGCCTCCTTAAAAAAGTTTCTGTTTGAAAACATCTTGGATGAGCGCCCGAATATCACCGCGAACACATTGTTGTAAAGCGTGATTTTTTGGGACTTTTTAGAAGAAATCCGCACTTCCGAAGGCGCGCACTTCCGAGACAAACTGGCGAGCGTCTTCCTCTTTGATGCCCAACTCCAAAAGGACGTACCGCCCCATTTCAACACCCGCCTCCAGCTCCTCGCATACGACTATATCGGCGCCGGCGTCGTAAAAGTCTTCGACGTGGTCGCGGTATTTGGATCTCGTGATGATCGTGATCTGCGGATTCAATCGGCGCGCCTGTCTTATGATCGCAAGCGAATTGACATAATCCGGAACTGCAATCGCCAGAAGTTTGGCGCTCTCAATTCCTGAATGGGACAGAAGCTCCGCGGAGGCCCCATCCCCTATGTAGACCGGGCACTTCGCTTTCTTGAGCTTTTCGGCCGTTTTCGGATTGAGCTCCAGGACGACGTAGCAGATTCCGCTTTTTTTCAGCAGATGGCCGATCGTCTCTCCCAATGGCCCGAACCCGCAGATGATCGCGTGGTCCTTCATGCGGGCTGCGTCACCCGGCACACCGAAGAGATCGTCCGCGCGCCTCAAGCCCCGCGGCGAAAAGCGGCCGAGGGCCGGCCCTACAAACGCGGAGATCTCCATCATGATGGGCGAGAAGACGATCGTGACGCCGGCCGTGGCGATCAGGAGCTGGTAGAGATCGCTGCCGATTATCCCCGCACGAAATCCCACGCGCGTGAGCAAAAACGAAAACTCCCCCATCTGTCCCAAAAGCATTCCCACGGTCAGCGCAACGCCCAGAGGATAACCCATGATCAAGACGGAGCCCGCAGCTATTACCGTTTTTCCGATGACGACGAAGGCGACAAGCGCCGCGACCTGTGCCAGATTTTCCGCGATGAAGGTTGGAGAAATAAGCATCCCGATGGAGACAAAGAACAGGCCGCTCACGCATGCCCGGAACGGGCCCATCTCGGAGAGCGCGTGAAAACGGAAAGGCGTAGCCGAGATCATGAGGCCGGAAAGAAACGCGCCGAGCGCGAAAGAGAGGCCCAGCCGCTGCGTGAACCACGCAACGCCCAGCGCCATGCCGACGAGAACTATAATGAAGAGCTCCTTGCTCCCGACGTGCGCGACCTGATGCAGGAGATAGCCCAAAATAAACCTGAAGACGAACCAGAGAATCGCAAAAACGGCGACGATCTTTAAGACCGGTATGAGAAGAACTGTCCGCGCGCTGAATGTCGCCGCGCCGGCCGCTATGAAAGGCATGAGGATAATCATCGGAACGACCGCAAGGTCCTGCAAAACGAGAATCCCTGTCGATATCCTGCCCGCCGGCGAATCGAGCCATCTCTTGTATGACATGAAGGCGAGCGCAATTGCGGTGGATGAAAGCGCCGCGGTGCAGCCGAAAAAAATGCCGTGCGTGAAAGGCCAGCCGGCAGCGAAACCGAGCGCCATTCCCGCGCAAATGGTGACGACGAGCTGGATGAGGCCGCTTCCCAGGATAACTTTTTTTAGCCCTCTTAAATTTCCCGCCGAGAATTCGAGACCGACGTGAAAAAGAAGGAGTGCGATTCCGACTTCCGCCAAAATATCGATCCTGGCGGCGTCGCTTATGAGCCCCAACCCTTCAGGGCCTATGATGATTCCCGTGAGAAGAAAACCGACAATGGAAGGCAAATTCATCCGGTGCGCGATGAGAACAATCGGTATCGCCACCAGAAAGATGACCAGAACATCTCGTAAAATCAGTTCGCCCATTTATTCGTTCCCGCTATGTAATTTGCAAGATACTCTTTCGCCTTCCTGATTGAAGTTTGCAAATCATCCCCCAAAGCCAGGCATGCCGCAATGGCCGATGAAAATCTGCAGCCCGTACCGCGCGGCGACGGACCGGCGATCCTTTTTGCGGGGAAGGAAAAATATTTTTCGCCGTCATAAAGAACGTCCACTGCGTCCCCTTCAAGATGACCGCCCTTGATCAGAAGGGCCAAGGGTTTTTCGATGTCTCCGCGAAATCTCATCGTTTCAAGATGGATCGTCTCTGCGGCACGGCGCATCGTATCGAGAGAGGCGACCTGCATGCCCGCAAGCACACCGGCCTCCTGCAGGTTGGGCGTGATAACCGTGGCCAAAGGCAGAAGCTGCTGTTTGAAAATGGCAAGTGCTTTCGTCTCGAGAAGCGGAGTTCCGGAAGACGAGTGGAAAACAGGATCTATCACGATTTGATCCGACGGCGTGTGATGCAAAAACCAGACGAGCGCCTTCACGTTGGCTTGTGTGGCCACCATCCCTATCTTTATCGCATCGAGATTCACGCCTTTGCACGCGGTGGAGAGCTGTTGGGTCAAAACGTCCGCCGGGGTCGGATGGATCGCCAGAACCGCCTCCGCGTTTTGCGCCGTGATCGCGGTGATAGCCGACAGGCCGGTCACGCCGAAATGCGCTAACGTCTGCAGATCCGCCTGGACACCGGCGCCGCCGGACGGATCCGAACCCGCAATAGTGAGGACTGTCTTTTCCATTTAACGGTTCTCTGCAAACCAGCGCGCTTCACCGGCAATATCATTCGACATAGTTAAAGCGGTAATCATAGCGGCAGCGGAGGCGCCGGCGTCCAAAACTTCCTTGTAATTTTCGCGCTTGATTCCGCCGATGGCGACCACGGGGACCTTTAGAGTTTGCGTCACTTGTCTGAGCGTCTCCAACCCCACAATCGGATGGCCCGGCCCCTTCGTCTTCGTGTGATAGATTGCGCCGAGCGCCACGTAGTCGGCTCCGGATTTTTCTGCGGCCACGGCCTCCTCAAGAGAGTGGGAGGAATAGCCGACCAGGAGCCGGTTGCCCACGCGGCTGCGGACATTCTCGACCGGCATGTCGTTTTTTCCGACATGGACGCCGTCGGCCTTAAGCTCGGCCGCAACGTCGACGTAGTCATTTATTATAAACGTGAAATCGAAATGTTTCTTGAAGGCCATCACTTCTTTTGCAGCCTCGAAAACTTCGTCGTTCCAGAGCGAAGGTCTGACATTTGCGGATTTCATGCGAAGCTGCACAATCTTGCAGCCTCCCATGAGGAATTTGCCAATGAGCTCCGGCAGCGAAGAGCACGGGTTGAAGTTCATGTCCGCGATTGCATAAAGACCGCTGATGCGAGCCTGATCCATATCGCCTCCTCACTTCGTCTGAATTTTCAAGGCGCGCATCTTTGCGCGCAAAGTGTTCCGGCTCATCCCCAAAACGCGCGCGGCCTTGAGCTGGTTTCCCTTGGCCCATGCGAGCGCCTTTTCTATCATTGGCTTTTCCACCTGTGCCATCACCGTTTCGTGGAGCCCTTGCGCGTCATGCGAACCCAGCCGCTCGAAGAAATGCTCCAGTTTTTTGCCGATGAAACTCTCGATTGAAAGCTCAAGACATTGCACGGCCAAAGCGGACGAATTCGTCCCACCCTCCAGGAATTTCTGAGTCCTTTTCCGCATCAATTTTTTCCGCACCGCCGGAAGAAAATCCATCGAAACCCTCCGTACCCCTCGGTGCCACTAATATAAAATTGGCCTTTAATGCAAGAAACGTTTAGTATCAATGGGCATGTGGCAGGCAGCCAAGAACCAGCGGCACGTCCTCTCGGAAGAAACCGGACCTATCATCAAAAATTGGGGCGGCAAGACCTCCGTCGCGCTGGTTTATCCAAACACATATTATGTGGGGATGAGCAATCTTGCGGTCCACACGATCTACAAACTTTTCAACGACAACCCGCAAATCGTCTGCGAACGCGCGTTCCTTCCCGATCCTAAAACTCTCGAGGAACACAAGCGCACCAAAACACCCATACTCTCCCTCGAAACACAGCGCCCTCTTTCCGAATTTGACGCGATCGCGTTCTCGATCTCGTTTCAAAACGATTTTCTAAACATTTTGCCGATACTCGAACTATGCTCCATCCCCCATCTCAAAAGTGAACGAAAAAAAGACCACCCACTTCTCATTGCGGGCGGCGCAGCCGTGACGATAAACCACCGCCCACTCGCGAAGATCTTTGACGCATTCGTGATAGGTGAGGGAGAGGAGGCGGTAGGAGAAATCGCGCAGCTTTTAACCAAAGGTGAAAGACTTGAAGGAGTGCTTGGCACGAGGCGTGTGGTCCGTGATCTCAACAGGTGGCAGACCCAGACCGTTATTTATACGAAGCAGAGCGAATTTTCCGACATGCATCTCATAGAGACCGGGCGCGGCTGCCCAAGGAAATGCAAATTCTGCGTGACGCCGCGCCTCTACGAGCCCTTGCGGATGAGAAGTTTCGATGCGCTGATTGAAATGGTTAGATGCGGTCTTCCTTATCGGAACCGCTTCGGCCTCATCGGTTCGGATCTTTTGAGCCACAAGGCCTTTGTCGATGTCGCGAACGCCATACACGAATGCGGGGCCACGTTTTCGCCGTCATCTCTTTGCGTGGACGAGATCGACGACAACGTGGCGGCACTTCTGGCACGGAGCGGACATAAATCGATAAGTCTGGGCGTGGAGGCGGCGACCGACGTTTTGCGGAGCTCGATTGGAAAAAAATTTCCCGGCGAACGCATCCTTTGCGCCGCAGAGTCTCTGGCAAGACATGGGATCACGTCACTCCGCCTCTATTTTATGATCGGGCTGCCGGGAGAGACTCAAGAAGACATCATGGCGATCGCCGATCTTTCAAAACGCGTCCAGGCGGCAATTCACAAGAGCGCGCCGAAAAGCTCTCGCGCAACAAATGTGACTTTGACGATAACACCTTTTGTGCCAAAGCCTATGACGCCTTTCGAAAACGAACCGTTTGCCGGGGAGAAATATCTGAAGAACGCGGTGGGCACGCTAAAGAAAATTCTGGGCAAAACAAAAGGGATCGGAGTTCACTCCGATCCCGTCATCTTCTCCGTATGCGACGCCCTTCTTTCAAAGGGCGGCGAAGAACTCATCACATTTCTTGAAGAAAGCCACCAATCCGGATTGCGGAAAGCTCTCTCCTAGCGCACCCTCGTCGGCACAACCGGCCGCGCAACAGCCACCGGCCTGAAGGTTTGCAATTCGCGCCGCGGCCGGATGATCTGGCGATTCACGTCGGCATGAACGCTGCGCCTACTTCCGGACCTGCCTGCCCGCGCCACATGTCCTGCAGGATTTGCCCCACTTGCAACTGAAGAGCCGCTTGTCTCGCCTGTCTCAGCCAATCCGGTGACGGATGAAGCACCGTTTTCTGCGCCCTCGGCCGGCGCAGCCGGAGCGGGCGGCGCCTCAGGTGCCGGCGGTGCCGATGAACCTGACGCTGCAGGTGTCGTCCCGCCGAACGTCGTTTCCGTGAGGCTGTAGTATCTCTCCTCAAGAGCAACATCGATCGTCTCGAATGTCACTCCTGATAAATTATCGATCCACGTCTGAATATCGGCCGAAGAATCCTGGAGCGGCTTCATGTAGTATTCGGCCTCCGTTTGATTTCCCCGCTCGTGCGCATCCAGCGCATTGATCATCATGATGATACGGGCGGCATTCAGCTTATGCGTCTGAGCTATGCTCAATACTTTTGCTGCAACCGAATTTGAGAAAAGGTATTGTTGCTGATCTTCGGGCAGAGCGGCCTTGCCTATTTCACGCTGCATATACAGAAGATCTTTCAGAACGCCTACGACAAGAGTGCGCATTGTGGACGTTCCGGTCTCTATTTCCGTCTGCCACATTTCCAGAATAACACCTGAAAACGGGTTCAAAAGCTCGTCGAATAATCCCACAAGCTGCCGCTCGACGGCCGGATCCAGCTGCCGGTATCCCAAAAGCGCGATCACCATTTGCGGGATCACCTCGCCTCGAAAGCCGGAAACAAGGGTCCCGCCGTTTTTCATCAATTCAAGAGATCTTTCAAGAAGGTTCCGGCGTTCATAGGTCATCTCTCTCTGAGAGACGGCCGTATTCATCAGGCCGTAGACGACATCGCGCAGATGAAGAGCACGGCTCAACTTGGCCGACGTGTATCCTGCAGTCTGCAAAATCTCGTTATATGTATCAATTGTAGCAAGAAATTTTTGGGCAAGACCCGCTTCGCCCATCTCGAGAAGAGCAAGGATCGAAATATCGGCCTGAACCGCCGCCGACCTTCTCACCGCTCGAGGTGCCTGACGCATAAGCCGGGAAAAAATGTTTATCACATCTCCACCCTGAATAAGAAACCAGTTAGTGACTCCGGCGGCAATACCGTTCTCCCCACCCCACCTCGACATGTATTTTTGAACTCTATTGTCACCGAAGTGGTTCACCAATTCGGATCTCCACTCCGTGATCGCCTCACCCTGAGATAAGGCCAGACTAACGAGCGAACCGAAGCGGTCCGGAAAACGAAGACGGCCTTCATTGTCTTTCGAGACGAGCAAAATGAGACCGTCACCGATGTCGGCGGTTCGCGCGTCGAACATCATCTTCATGACTTGATCCAGCAACTGAAGATTCCTGAAATCCACTCCATTGTTGTAAAGGGCGTGCACTATGGCACGGCTCTGAGCGGAGAGAGTCAGTAGACGTATCTCCTCTCTTTGATCGGCAGGATCTTCCGAATCCTTGAGCGCCGTGGCCGTGCGATGAAAACTGTCCGCAAAACGGTTGAACCTCTCTGCGAGTCTCTCTCTTAAAATTACCACAAGGCGCGGCGGAACATGCACACGAAGGTATGTTTCGTAAACGTCGAGCGCATTCCGGCTCCTCTCCGCCGAGGTCGCTCCCCTTACCCCGGGGCGATTACTCGCCCACCCGAAGAGGGAATCGGCGAATGCGTTAGCCGACGGATGGCGAGCCAACGGAGTGAAACCCGTGACATCACGAAAACGATTTGCATAATCATTCACGTCGAAACGGACAAATGCATCTGCCGGCATAGTGGGCCTCAGCGCTTCCTCTGCGGCCCTCATCGCCCCTCCTATTTTTCTGAACTCCCTCGTCTGGCTGAATCTCTGTCGACGTCCGTAAAGTGGAATATCCTCTCTGCTGCCGCTCCGAACCGTACTCTCTCCTCCCGACATATTATCCTCCTTAGATAGTATAAAATTAACGGCCCGGCGTTCGGACCGGCGTACGTGCGAATGGAACACCGAACGTTCTCAGCGCGCCTCTTTGCACTGCCGCGCCCGCCCCGAACAGAGTCGTCTGGCGATGTTGCACGTTGCTGCGCCTCGCCCGACGCGTGGCACGAGCCGGTGCACTATTTGAAGCCGCTCCGCTTGATTCGCCGGTCTCGGCAAGGCCCCTCACCGTGCTTGGATCGTCTTCCATGGTCAGCACGGGAAGCTCTGCCAGCTCTTCCGGTTCTTCGGCAGCCTGAACGGAGGCGCCGCCCGGCGCAACGGCTCCACTTTGGCGGGCGCGCACTACCGCGTCATACGACTCAAAAAATTCGTTGTTGGGGCCGCTTCGCCTAAACCTTGAGGATTCGATAAGATTCTGCACCCGAGGATCCTCGTCGAGAAGCGGGGCCAAATATCTGTTCAACTTCGCCTGATCGAAATGCCGCGTACCCTGCAGCATGTCCTGATACAGCGCTTTGCTGATCAACCAGATTCGTGCACCGTTGAGAATATCCCTTCCGGCGGCGTTCAGCAGCCGGGCGGCCAACGAGTTTGTGACGTTCCAATGATGCACGAGGTTGTTGAGAAAATGGTAAACGAGAAGTTCAAGGTCGGACGCATCCATGAATTCCGATGCATCGGCGTCACCGATGTCGAACGGCCTCCCCGCTTCTCGCGCCCCTTCATACTCGGAGGGAAAAAGCGCCGGTGCGGATAAGCGTTCGATGAGGCGGCTAAGCCACCCGTCAACTTCTTTGTGGGTGTCGGAACCACTTATATATGCGACGAGCAAAGGAAGGATGCCGTTTCTCAGCTGCCCGTTTGAAATCGCGGAGGCCTTTACCGCCAATCGCACGGCGTCTTCAGTGAGCATCGCACGCTCGAAGCTCACGTTCTCGCGAGCAGCGGAGATCAAAAGAAGCGCAAAGACGTTCTTCGGAAAGACACGCCCTGTGAAGTCGTGGAACACCCTGATAAAATCGCTCGCAAGCACCACGTCTCCCCTGTCAAGAAGAACTGCCAGCGACTGCACAATCGAAGTCTCCGCCTGCCCACCAAGCTCGGCGATTATTTTGTCGGCGAACTCGCCGATTTGTCTCTGCATCTGAACGGTATAATCTTCCGTAACATCCGAACCAAACGCTGGCGGTTTTATCGTCTCGCTGGTTTTCGATTGAAGATATTCTCTCCACTCCTGAAAACTATCGCGAAGCGTGAGTTCCGCAGAAAGCTGCCCACTGAAGAGAAACGCCTTGACAAGAGACCTCATGAAAAGAGGCATCTCAAGAAGACCCTGTTCGTTGCGGGGGATTACGGCCAGAAGTCTTCTGCCTGTCTCGCGCACGGGGGCAAACGACGAACCCAACATCTCCGCGATGGCGGAGAGCGCAGCGACGTTGTCCTCGGTCAAGTAGTTGCTCAGGGTGACTGTAGCCACCACCCTCCGCGCCTGAAGGGCCAGATATTGAGACGCGCTGGCCTCGTGAGGAGACCTCCCCTCTGCTGCCTTTTCAAGACCTCCGGCAATGGCCGTGTAAACACCTTGCAGATCCTCGCGACTCTCAAGTTTCGAGACGTACTCTTCGAACGAGGCTTCGGGATCCGCATCGCATCCGTTCATCTGTTCCGCCCAGTCATGAAGCACTGAGGCGAATCTGAAGACAAAAAACCTCTGTCTTTCCTTTTCAACGCGTATGTAGATCTCGTTCCATCTTTGAAGCTCCTCCGCTTTGACGGGTGCGTTCCTCTTCGTTTCTAAGAGTCTGACCGCATCTATCATCGTAACAAGAGGGTCCTCGCCCGAGTAGGCGCCTATAGGACGGTTTCCATTTGTTCCCGGCATACCAACCTCCCACGAATGTGTTCCCTTATCGCCGCCCTTCAAAAAAGGTTGCTAAGAAAATCAAGGCATTGCCGGCGTGAGAATTCGGGCCGCAGGCGCCCCGACAAATACTCTCGCACCCAGGTTTTGGACCGGTATTCTTGATCTTATTTGCGGTCTGAAAAGGTGCACGCCGGCCCTTTGCGCGTTCCGTGTCTCAACAAGGCTCTCGTCTGCGACATAACCGTGACCGCCGCTCGTTTCGCCGGTTTCAATCAACCCCGTAACCGTTGAAGTGTTTTGCGCAGGCGGAGGAACTCCGCCTGATGTCCCGCCGGTCAATGTTTCAGGGGTCACAGGCGCGGGCGGGGCGCCAGACCCTTTCGGCGGAGTGCTTCTTTTTTTCTGCTCCTCTTTGGAGATCAGCGAATTGCATAACTCGATCGCCGACTCGATATCACTGCGGAAGAACTCGGCCGCAAAATCCATGAACTCGGCATAATGAGGATTTTCAATTATCGCGAGATCCCTCTCCAGCACCTCTTTCATGCGCAATTCGATCGGCAGAATTTTTGGTCCCCTCCTGCGTCCGCCCAGCGCACTTTTTTTGAACTCTTTTTTACCCACTTCCACCGCATCGAGAAAGATGAGCATCTCGCCGAACACTTTTTCAAGATAGTACAGGCGGACACCGTTGAGACTGCGCGTGTTGGCCACCGCGATGACGCGGCTCACAGCGTTCCACCAGACACCTTTGATTTCCGGGGGAACTTTTGTCGATCTCATTTGCTCGAACAGAAAGAGAAACAACTTGAGCCGTGTGGAGAGACTCAAATAGGTTTCGGACAGGGTGTCCTTGTCGACCTCAGTTATCAATCTGAGAGCAAAACTGCGATAGATCGGATTGGTATGGGCGAGAAACTTCAGGATAATCGTGTACGCACCTTCATCTTCACTGAGCCTTCCCGATCTGACGCCGGCTGCTATGAAAGGAGTGAGATGAGCCGCCCGCCCGGAAAGAAGCGTATCCACATTCTGTTTCTTGAGCGTCATGTTCGCGCCCGCGTTCCATATCTGGTCGGCCAGTACGTGCCTTATGGCCGTGGGCGACTCAATGGGACAAATCCTGCCGTCACCAAGATGATTTCGATAACCCCCTGCCACTTCAGCCATCGTGGCTCCCGGACGCATAGGGTGGTTTTTCAAATACTCTCCGGCGCTGACGGCAAAGCGCCTCCCGACATCGGGTCTCATGATTCTGAGTTCCCGTTCCATGTCCGTGAAGAGCCCCATGGATTCGCCGCACACGTCCTCATACTGCATCGCGAGGCCCGCAAAATAGGCGTCGATGTCGTATATATGCATTTCACGCGGCAAATGGTCGCGGACCGGTAACTGCCAGTCCACGGCGATAGGTGCCTCGGAAATTCTGAAATGAGGACCTCCAACCACCATAAAACCTCAAAAGGGTACACTTCGCCCTCTAATCGGCTGTGGCCCGGAAAAGTTGCTCACATTTTTTTGTTAGTGTGCGGGGACAAAAGGTCGCGCGGCTGGGGCAAAAACGGTGCTTCCACGGCCCATAAATCGAGCTCCCGGACGATTTATGAAGTTTGCCGACGCCCGGACGTGAAATGCGTTCCTCTGTGAGGCATGAACAGATGCATGATCATAGGCGTAGTCGCCCCGATAGGTGCCGCTGGTTTCGTCTGTCTCGAGAAGTCCCGTCACGGTCGACGTGTGCCACTCGAAACCGGACAACCATTCCGATGCGGTTTCAGCATAATACGTTATGCCGGAGGCAATTGCCCCACCCAGCGCCGGCAGACCCCAGGATATCCCGCCCGACGCCTGCCCTGAAGAAGCTGCCGCCGGAGCC
>JBGSNL010000031.1:0-6973 GCA_041739675.1 bacterium | reverse complement strand
TCCGTTGTAGCTTCTTTTTCGGCGACCACTGCAGCGGGCGTCAGCATCGTTTCGATCGCCATTTCGGAAGGCCTTGGCTCTATGGGGGTCACCGAAGTTTCGCGGTGGACGATCTCCTGCTGTTTTGCGCCTTCGGCCACGCTCAAAGAGGCGGTCTGCGATTCAAGCGCGGTCTCTCTGGCTCGCCGCATCTGCTCTTCTTTCAGCTCAGCCGTGAAAAGCTCTTTTATGAACGCGGCCAGTTTTCTGGGCGAAAAATCGAGGTATGTGGAATATAAAAATTTCGTGAGCTCTATCTGCAGATCGCCCGCGTTCTGGAACCTGTCGTCCGCCTTGTACGCGAGCGCCTTGGCGGCGACCCATTTGAGAGACTGCGGTATCGTGTCGGGGAGTTTCGCCTCTTCGATCTTCGTCTGCCGTATCTTCTTCAAGACCTCAAACTGCGACTCACCCGTGTAGAGTTTCGAATTTGTAAGCGTCTCGTAGAGCAGTATCCCGGCCGAGAAGATGTCTGTGCGGTAGTCGATCACCTTTCCCAGCGCCTGCTCTGGCGACATGTAGGCGATCTTTCCCTTGAGAATTCCGGCCATCGTGTGCGAGATGTTCATCGCAGCCTTGGCAATTCCGAAATCCACTATCTTCACTTCGCCTTCGAAGGAGAGAAGGATGTTCTGCGGGCTGACGTCGCGGTGGACTATATTGAGCGGCTCTCCCTGCGCGTCGGTTTTTCTGTGGGCGTAATCGAGCCCCTTGCAGATCTCGGCGATTATGTAGACGGCGATCTCCGGCGGGACGGGGCGCTGCGTTTCGCGGCAGCGGTACATCACGTCGCGCAGGTTTATGCCGTGGATGTACTCCATCGAGATGAAGTAGTCGTCGCCGATCTTTCCCAGGTCGTAAACCTGCACGATGTTGGCGTGGGAGAGAAGAACCGAGAGCTTCGCCTCGTCGATCAACATCGTGATGAAGTCTTTGTCCGCGGCGCAGTGTGGGAGGATGCGTTTGATCGCCAGGAGTTTTTCAAAGCCGTCGACGCCGAACGTCTTGGCCTTGTAAATCTCCGCCATGCCGCCGACCGCTATCTTTTCGATCAGGTAATATTTACCGAATTGTTTTGGTTCAAAACCGTTCATAATTTATCTAGTTGCAAAAATGACAGCCAAGATCAGAACCGTCAGCGCCGCGAGATACACGGCAAGCATGAACCACTGAAATTTTCCGGTAACGCCGTTCACAAGGCCTATGGTGGAAAAAAGTGAGAACTTGGCGCGTGCCGCCTTCACGGCCTTGTCTTCCCGCTCCAGCTCCTTCATTCCCCACGAGCCGCTTGTCGGTTCCAATTGCACGATCCCCATCTCTATGGGGTCGGTTCTTGCCCAGTAATTTTCGGGAACCGGCTGCCCGCGCTTGAGAAGCCTCAGTTTCATGTATTCGTCTGTGCGCGGTATCAGGAAGAGCACCGGCTCCGTGGTCCTGCCGTCTTTCCATACGACGGTCGCTTCGAGAATTCCCATTCCGCCCTTGAGTGCGGTGTTTCTGAAAAGGACGCGCGCGATTCTCTCGCGCGGCGCGCGCACCGGCTTGATCGTCATCGCCCGGCCGCGGTATTTTGCCCAATCGCCGCCGCCCTGGCTCTTCTGATAATGCTCCTCGCCCTCTTCATAGTCCTGCTTTTTTGACTCGTCGTCCTTCGTCTCCTTTGCAGGCAGGATGTGATATGCGGGCGCCGCTTCGGGTTTGTTTATTCTTTCAACCATTTTTCTTCTTCGTCTCTTTTTTAGGGGTGGATGAGCCGGTCGACGAATAGCCGTCCTTGTACCAACCTCCGCCCTTGAGCGCGAAAGACGCCGCAGAGACGAGTTTTTTCAATTCGCCGCCGCAATCGGGACATTTTGCTATGGGCGGATCGCTGATTTTCTGAAAATACTCGAACGTCTTTTTACATTTTTTGCAAAGATACTCGTACGTAGGCATGGTGCCAAAAGCCTCCACAAAAACTGGGTAGTCGAGTCACCATTTAACGCATTCGTGCGTGAAAAGTAAATACTTTTTTGTCAGTCTCGCAGTTTGCGGAGTTGGCGGGAGCGGCGGGCGGCGGCGCCGATAGCCTCGCCCACGAGCTGCCAGAATTTGCCCCGTTTCAGGACTTTCATGGCGGCCCATGTGGTTCCCTTTTTTGAGGTGACGCGGCGGCGCAGTTCGTGCGGATCGGCTCCGTCCTGGGCGGCGAGTTCGGCGGCGCCGAATACGGTCTGTTCGGTGAGGGCCTTGGCCATCTTTGGTGTGAGGCCGTGCTTCCTACCGGCGGCTTCCATAGCTTCCATCATCGCGAATATGTAGGCAGGGCCGGTGCCTGAAAGGCCGGTGATGACGTCCATGAGATGCTCGTCTTTGACGTCGGCGGTGGTGCCGACCGCCTGGAATATCTGGTGGGCGAAGCGGCGGTAACGCTCGGCTATCCTCGGCCCGCAGAATATTGCGGAAACTCCCTGATCCACGACGGCCGGAAGGTTGGGCATCACGCGGATGAGTTTCGGTTTTGTACCCAGACCGCGACGCAACTTTTTGATGTCGATGCCCGCCGCGATCGAGATCATGAGGTGATTTTTTGTGGCAAAGGGCCTTATCTCGTCCAAGACATCGTCCATGTTCTGCGGTTTCACAGCCAGAATCACGGTGTCCGTGGAATTCATGATCTCCTTGTTGGAGCGCGTCGTATGTATCCCGTAGGATTTCTCTAACCGGACGAGCCTCGATCTTCTGCGCGCCGAGGCGATCACTTCGTATGAGCGGACGAGCTGCGACCTCAAAAGGCCGCGGATGAGCGCCTCGCCCATATTGCCGGCGCCGATTATTCCTATGATGTATGAATCCTTCATGGTTCCCCCTTATTTCCGTTCGCCGAATATTGCGGTTCCCACACGGATTATGGTCGCCCCTTCTTCTATCGCCACCTCAAAATCGTGGCTCATGCCCATCGAGAGTTCGGTCAACGGCTCATGCGTTATTTTTATCGAATTGAGCTCGTCAAGAAGGGCCTTGAGTTTCTTGAAATATGGACGGCCGAACTCCGGATCGGGTGAGAAGGGCGGGATGATCATGAGACCTTTGAGTTTGATGTTCTTAAAAGCGCCCAACCCGCGGATGATGGTCGGTACGTCTCCTGCGGCAGCGCCCGATTTTGTATCTTCGGAGCCGATGTTCACTTCGATGAGGCAACTGATCGGATTCGTGGCGCGTTTATCAATCGCATCCGCAAGTTCCAGTGAATCGATCGTCTCCACCCACGATACGATGGGGGCGACGATCTTCGCTTTGTTCTTTTGCAGATGACCGATGAAGTGCCATTCTATTTCGTGAGTCGTGGATCGTGGATCGTGAATCGACTGCAATTGCTCGTATTTCTCTTTGAGTTCCTGCGCGTAGTTCTCACCGAATATCAATTGCCCGGCGGCAACCGCTTCGGCCACATCTTCGGCGTTCTTTGTCTTGCTGACAGCGACGAGCTTGACAGATGCGGGGTCACGGTGGCATCGCGCGCAAGCCGCTTCAATGCGCCTTTGAACCTGTCTTAAGTTTTCTGTGATTGTCCCCATTTATCGGGGGAGTTTGCACTAATATCGCCCACGGTGCAAGAGCGGAGAAAGATCAGTGGACGACGGTCTGCGCCGGCCTCACAGCGGGTGCGGCAACAACCGGTCTTGTCGCACGCGTTTGGAACGTCCTCCGCGCGTTTGCGATCAACGTATGAGCCGGTCTTCGTACACTCAGATGCGCTCCGGCTAAGATGAGTGCACCCTCCGTCTGTGAATGGAAGCCGCTGACTTCTCCGGTCTCCTCTATCAGTCCGGTTACGGTTGAAGCCGGCGCCGATAAAGCGCGCGAAGTTGGCGGCGCGGATGTTCCGGCGGATTCGTCGGGGGCAGTTGGGGGCGTATCAGTATTTCCGCCGGGACCAGCCGGCTCTTCGGGAGTAAACGATCCGATATCGGTTGCGACAGAGTCTGCCGCGGCCACGTGCGCACCGATGAGTATGGGCACAAGAGTTCCAAAATTGCTCACGACATCGGCCTTCTGCGCATCATTTAATATTCTGGCGACGCGTGCGATCTGTTCACGGTTCTCAAGCAGCTGCAAGATTGTTTCAGTTTCCTGTCTATGCTCGGCGTCTTTCGAGACGAGGCCCTGATCCTGAAGCCATTTTTCTCTGTCGATCTCGGCGAACCACAATGTGCGCTCCATGATTCTTCTTTTGGCGAGGGCCAACATCGCCAGCTCGTCGACAGTGATGTTGGGACGCCTTGCCGCCGCAAGCAACCGCACATAGTAATTTCTATCTGTTGCATTGCCGGTGTGTTCAACGCGGTCCTCAATGCCCAGCATCATTCTGTCTCTGAACGTGTCAAGCGTCCACCGCATGAGATTGGCGCCTTCGGGATACTGCACACCGAACAATGTGCCGAACGACAATTGGCCGGCCTGATCTTGGGTGACAGTGCTCAGGGCCAGATATCCCGCCCAGTTTTTAAATTTGTTTCCGAGATTATAGATCAAATATAGGAACATTTCCGTCTGAGATTTATCAAGCTGCTGGCCGAGAATTGCGGATTCAACTTTTTTTGCGCCTGCAATGACGTTGTTCAGGAACGAGAGCGGATACGGCGCGGGATATTTGTCGAGGTCCGGCACGACGTCGGCCGCCATGAGTTGATTCTCCTCAAAGGAGATTCTGTATTCGGCTGAGCCGCGCATTTTAACTGCCCACAAGCCGTAACTTTTTGCGAACTCGAACCGTGTTCTGCCTGGCGAGCTGGGAAGACAGCCTCCACCGTTATTCAGCGCCGTACCTAAAATGGATGAGGGAGTTCCGTCGGTGAAGCTTTTCCCCTTGAGCGATATGTAAAGAGATTCGGCAAAATGGCCGCCGGCCTGCTGTCCACAAATATTCTCGTATGCCTGGCGGGATTGCTCGTATTGGGCCGCACGCTCCTCCGGCGGGATTGCGGACCCGGCGTAAAAACTCCTCATCGCCTCGCTGGCGAGCGGATGTGAAATGGTTACGTGAGAATTTCCAGGCACAAGCTCTCCTTCCGTTTTACACTATCAGGGCACTACGATCTGCGCAGGCCTTACCGGCCGCGCCATAGCCGGTCTTATCCGCGCGGCATTTTGTGCCGAAGGACGCGCGTTCGCCTGCCGTGCTCTGTAAACGTTGATGCCCGATTGCACATTTTGATGCGGCGCATGGGGTGCTACGGCGCCCACAAATAGACCGCCGCTTGTTTCGCCGGTGTTAATCATCAGCCCGGTGACAGTGGATTCCTGCGCGGATGCATTATCAGGCCGGTGCGGCTCGGTTACTCTTCGTTGTGTCGATGGTGTTTGAGGCACGCTTCCTTGCCTTCCGCCGGGGCCTTCATGTCTGCCGCGCTGCCTGTTGCGATAATTTTCCGATGTTCTATCGGCCGGCATCTGCGAGCCGGTCTCCGATTGTTCTGTCTCTCGTCCGATGTCGGCTCTTCCTGCCTGCTGCACCTCACCGCTGCCTGATATTCCGGCCGATGTAACTCCGCTATCGGGCGCTGCCGGCGCCGGAGCTCCGGGCACAGGCGTTGCGGGCGGAGGTGTCGAAGCCGGAGGTGTCGAACCTGGAGCTCCTTCTCCGGAGCCTGACTCTTCCTCGTAGGCTTGCCGTGTCCTGTTCCATTCCGCGAAGACGCCGCCAAATTCCCAAGCAAGTTGTTTGAAAGGATCGACACGAACGCTCCGGTCCTGAATTCTCAGCAGGTTCTGCAAATTGCTCGTCCGCGGAATGAAGAGGCGGCTGCTTTCGATCATATGCGCCTCTTCACGCGCCATCTCTACCATTTGTGAAACAAGTTTTTGGCTTCTCTCATCATCGACCGGTGTTTGGGCGGCGGCTTCAAGCGTCTTGTCGGCGATATTATTGGACCGCCAACTGTTGGTCTCAAAAACCGGTAGCATTTTCCTCACCAGCTCGACGTCGCCGCGGTTCAGCAAAACTTCAAAAGCCTTCACACGTCTTTCATCGACTGCGGACAATTTCGACAGGGGATCTGCAGCAATAGCCTGATAAATATCGTTCACAAGTCTATGAAAACCTAATGGGACGTTCAATGTGAGAGCGTGCGTTTCGCGATCCCAGACCTGCGTAACGATGCTCATCAGAGGAATTGTCGTTTCGCTCGCGAAAAAGTTGTTCGTTAGCACATATAGCAATTGCAGGCTGCGAAGGAGGCGGAGGTCGACATCGACCCTGATTTCATCCAGATACCCGGAAATTCTTTCAGCTTCCAAGGAGGCATCGTTTAGTCCGTCCGCTTTCAGGGATCTTACCAGCACGTCGTATTCCTCTGCGAGCCTTCTTCGGAGCCACGGAGTTGAAAGGCTCAAAGGATCGTACGCGAAGGCCTTGAACTGCGCATAGATATCCACGGGCGTTGCGCGGCGGGGGAGATTGGCGAATCTTGCGAATACCGCGTTAAACTCCTCGTATGACGAACTCGCGGGCACAAGGCTTTGCCTGTTCTTTTTGTCGAACGCGTTTATAAATATCTGGACATCGAGCGAGCCGGGCTCGTAGCCAAATTGGGTCTCGAGATTCTGGGCGATGATGTCCGGGTTGGTGGTCGGTCCGATTTCTGTTCCTGGCATATGAATCTCTCCTTATCTTAATCTTATGTTTGGCAGACCCACTTAACAAAGGAGCCAGCCGATTTCCATGAAAAAATGGAAGATGGGCCGGCGCCAATGCCGTTTTTTTGGGTATTTCAAGGCATCGCTACCCGCAATGACTTCACCGGTGCCGCCAGGACCGGTCTTAGCTGGGTTCTGACGCCCTGAAGCGCCATTCGTGCGCCTGCAATCTGCGTGTGACCGTACGGCCTTTGCGTTCTGTAAAGAGCGGCGACAAATCCGCGGACGTCGAAATTATAGCCGCCGCTTGTCTCGC
>JBGSNL010000002.1:0-6838 GCA_041739675.1 bacterium | reverse complement strand
TTCATTCATGAGGTCGTGAAAACTTTCTTCGTAGAGATGGAGCCGCTTCGCCGCGGAGGGCAGACGCAAATAAAACTGTTTTGTCCCTTCGACTGAGGCGACTCGGTCTTCCTTGCCGTGGAGCATCAAAGCCGGCAGCTGAATGCGCGAGGCCATGGCCATGATGAGCTGCGTGTTTCCCAAAACCTGCTTTCGGAGACGAAGAGAAATTTTCTGATGCGTGAGCGGGTCGCTCAAGAAGGATTCCACCTTATTCGCGTCTCTCATTATATCGTACGGGTTCAAGTCGGTCTGCACGCGAAGCGATGGAAATATTTTTTCCATGCGCTCGGCCATCTTGAGCTTCCACTTTGGGGTTCTGATGACAGGCTCGATGGAAGCGGCGATCGTGACGAAGCCGTCTATTTTGCCGGGATGAGCCCCGCCCCAGGAAACGGCGTGCCACGCCGGAACGAGAAGATTGATTATGAGCTGAGCGCCGAGCCCCGAGCCGACGAGGAAGATCGGAGTGCCTTCCGGCACGGCGGCCCTTGAAAGATGGATGAAGTTTGAAAGATCGCAAATCAGTTCGGCAAACTGTCTGGCGTCGCCCTTTCTTCCGCCGCTCTTGCCGTGCCCGCGCTGGTCGTAAAGTGCCACGGCGAAATCTCTCTCGACGAAATATTTTGTAAAATGACCATGGCGCCCTATGTGATCTCCGAAATCGTGGGCGAAGACGAGAAGCGCTCTTGGACGGTCCGGGATCCATTTTTGATAATAAAGATCCAGACCGTCGTCGGTCTTGAATTTTTTGATTGTCGCGTCGATTGCCATCGGCAGATGTTAATACCCAATGCCGGCCGCTATTGCAATAGATTTACGACTTTGCGAATTCCTCCAGGAGCTCGCGCTGGCGTTTGGATAATTTTTTGGGAACCTTAACCTGCAGCACCACGATCTGATCCCCCTTGTAGCGCCGGTGGACGTTTTGGAAACCGATGTGCGGAATTTTGATCACGTCCCCGGTCTCCGAGCCGGCGGGGATGGCTATTTCATCCTCCCCTTCAAGGGTTGGAACCTTGACCCTTGCGCCTAAAGCCGCTTGTACAAAAGAAATTGGGAGCTTGAAAATTACGTCGTCCCCGTTTCGGAGGAAGAGATCGTGTTTTTCAACAGAGACGATCACGTAGAGATCGCCTGCCGGTCCGTTATTAAGCCCCGCTTCCCCTTCGCCCCTGAGCACGAGGCTCATGCCGTTTTCAATTCCCGGCGGTATCTTGACGGCGAGCTTCTTTTTCTTTTGGACGCGGCCGTGGCCCCGGCATTCTTCGCAGTGAGTTTCAATGACCGAACCCTCGCCACGGCATACAGGGCAAGTCGTCTGCAGGACGAAAAAACCCTGACGGTGAGTGACCTGGCCGTGGCCGCCGCACTGGTGGCAGGCCTTGCGGCTGGTGCCGGGTTTCATTCCCGATCCGCCGCACACTTCGCACGCCGCCTGTTTCGAGACCGATATCTCTTTTTCGACGCCCTTGGCCGACTCTTCAAATGAGATCGTCAGATCGTGCCGCATATCGGCGCCGGCATATGCGCGGTGTCCTGAGCGTGACCTGCGGCCCAATCCCCCTCCGAAGAAATCGGCAAAGAGATCTCCAAAGGAGGTAAAAATCTCATCCATGCCGGTGAACCCCTGGAACCCCGTTCCGGCAAGGCCCTGATGGCCGTATGCATCATATATCTGGCGCTTTTCCGGATCGCTCAAGACCTCGTACGCCTCTGAGGCCTCTTTGAACTTCTCTTCCGCCTTGGGGTCCTCTCTGTTGCGGTCGGGATGGTATTTGAGGGCCTTTTGCCTGTAGGACTTTTTGATTTCGTCCTCGCCGGCGTCGCGTTTCAGGCCAAGCACTTCATAATAGTCGCGTTTGATCATAAAAATACCCGGAGTTCACAAGAACCCGTAGTTAAGATGGGGATTTGCTATGTAAAGTCAATGAATGTCAAGCGGGGGCTTGACTATATCCATAAAAGAACCCATATAGATGTGCGCAAAGGAGAAATTATGGGCAAAATTATAGGAATTGACCTTGGAACAACCTTTTCGGTGGTCGCCGTGATGGAAGGCGGCGAGCCGAAAATCATCACCAATGAAGAGGGATCGCGCCTCACCCCTTCGGTCGTGGCGTTCGTGAAGGACGGGGAGATATTGGTGGGCCAGATCGCAAAAAGGCAGGCCATCACGAACCCCGAAAATACGATTTATTCGATCAAGCGGTTCATGGGGCGCAAATATGAGGAGATCCCCGAAGAGATCAGAATCGTCCCCTACAAGGTCGGCCATGCGGAAAACGGAGACGCGCAGGTCGTCGTGAACGACAAGACATATTCCCCCCCTGAAATTTCTGCACATATATTAAGGAAGCTCAAGAGATCGGCGGAGTCTTATCTGGGCGAGCCGGTCACGGAAGCCGTGATCACGGTTCCGGCTTATTTCAACGACAGCCAGCGCCAGGCGACGAAAGACGCGGGCAAAATCGCCGGCCTCGACGTGAAGCGCATCGTCAACGAGCCGACCGCCGCGGCCATGGCCTACGGCCTGGACAAGAAAAAAGACGAGACGATCGCCGTTTTCGATTTCGGAGGCGGAACGTTTGATATTTCGATCCTCGACGTCGGCGAAAACGTGGTCGAGGTGATCTCCACGAACGGCGATACGCATCTGGGCGGCGACAACATCGACCAGAGAATCATGGAGTATCTGATCGCCGAGTTCAAAAAGGATCAGGGCATAGACGTATCCTCCGACCGCATGGTTCTTCAAAGGTTGCGCGAGGCGGCCGAGAAGGCGAAGTGCGAACTTTCGTCCACGCTTGAAACGGAGATCAACCTACCCTTCCTCACGGCGGACGCTTCGGGCCCCAAACATTTCAACATGAAGCTCACGCGCGCTAAGTTCGAATCGCTCGTGATGGATCTTCTGGAGAAGACGATTGAACCGTGCAAACATGCGTTGGCCGACGCCAAGAAAAAACCTTCCGACATAGATGAGGTTGTTTTGGTGGGAGGTTCGACTCGCATCCCGAAGGTTCAGGAGATCGTGCGCAACTTCTTCGGACGCGAGCCGCATAAAGGCGTCAACCCCGATGAAGTCGTTGCGGCGGGCGCTGCTGTGCAGGCCGGCGTTCTGGGCGGTGAAGTGAAAGACATGCTGCTTTTGGACGTGACGCCGCTTTCACTCGGCATCGAAACCCTTGGCGGAGTGATGACCAGACTCATCGAGCGCAACACGACCATCCCAACGCGCAAGAGCCAGATATTTTCGACAGCGGCCGACGGACAGACCTCGGTAGAGGTCCACGTCATGCAGGGCGAGCGCGAGATGGCACCCGACAACAGGACGCTCGGGCGCTTCCATCTTGACGGTATCCCCCCTGCCCCGCGCGGAATTCCTCAGGTCGAGGTGACTTTCGACATCGACGCCAACGGCATCGTGCACGTTCAGGCGAAAGATCTTGCAACGCAAAAAGAGCAGAGAATCACCATCACATCGTCTTCGGGGCTGAATAAAGAGGACATCGACCGGATGGTGAAAGATTCCAAGTCTCACGAGGCGGAAGATAAAAAGCGCCGCGAAGAGATAGAGCTCAGGAACCAGGCCGACTCGCTGGTCTACAGCACCGAGAAGATGATCAAGGACAACCGCGAAAAGATTCCGGTGGGCGACATCAAGCGCGCCGAAGAGGCCGCAGAGACTTGCAAGAAGGCGATCGAAGAGAAGGATGCGGCAAAGATCAAAAAGACGATGGAAGCGCTCCAGCAGGCGACCTTCAATATCTCGGAAGCTCTCTATAAGGCGACAGCTCCGAAAGAAGAACCTCCCGCGGGCGGCGGCGAGAAGCCCAAGGAAGAGGAACAGAAGAAAAAGGACGAGAAGGTCGTTGACGCCGAGTTCGAAGAGACGAAGTGAGTTGCCAGAATATTTGGCATCTGATAAAGTGACGCACCATGATGAAGCAAGAATTCGACGTCCTCTTCATCGGTGCGGGGCCGGCGGCGCTTTCAGGCGCGCTGCATCTTAAAAGACTCCTCAAAAGCCGCTCCGATCTTGCGCACATTTCCGTTGCCATCCTTGAAAAGGCGCCGAACGTCGGCGACCAGTCCATATCGGGAGCCGTTCTGGATCCGAAAGCACTCGTCGAATTGATCCCCGATTCTGAAAACGCCCTTTCACTTCTGGGCCCCAAAGTGAAGCGCGAAAGCTTAAGCTATCTCACCTCAAGGCATCGCATTCCGTTTCCAATTGTGCCGCCGCCGATGAGCAACCACGGTTGCTATCTCATTTCCATTTCCGAGCTTACGAAATATCTGGGCAACTTATGCGCGAAAGAAGGAGTGGAGATCTACACCGGCGAGCCCGCCGACGATTTGCTTTATTCAGACTCCGGCGCGGTCGTAGGCGTTCGCGTCAAGGAAAAGGGTCTCTCCAAGGAGGGAGAGCGCAAGGAAAATTATCTTGAGCCCACTGAAGTGACTGCGAAGGTCGTGGTCCTGGCCGAGGGTTCGCGCGGCCATCTCACAAAAAGGCTCGTGAAAAAACTCCTGCTCGACGAAGGGCGCACCCCTCAGGGACACGCCGTCGGCATCAAGGAGATATGGGAAGTCAGCGAAGATTGTTTTCAGGCCGGACGCGTTTTTCATACGATGGGTTATCCTCTGGGGCTGGATAATTTTGGCGGGAGCTTCATATATCATTTGAAAGACCGCCTCGTTCATCTTGGGCTCGTCGTGAGTCTGGATTACAAAAATCCGAGACTTCACCCGTTCGAACTCTTCCAGCGTTTCAAGGCTCATCCCTTTGTCGCTCGCCTTCTCCGTGGCGGCAAGCTGGTCGCCTACGGGGCAAGAACCATCTCCGAGGGCGGATGGTACTCGGTGCCCCGCACGTTCGGGGACGGTTTCCTGATCATAGGTGAATCGGCGGGTCTTCTCAACTCCTTCAGACTCAAAGGTATCCACATTGCCATGAAGTCGGGGATGCTCTCGGCCGAAACGATATTCGAAGCGCTGGGGAAAAACGATTTTTCCGCGGCCCAGCTCGGCTCATATGAAGAAAAATTGAATGCAAGCTGGATAAAAAATGAGCTGTGGGGAGTGAGGAATTTCCATCAGGGATACCATCACGGCCTTATATTGGGCATGATACACACCGGTTTTCAGCTCATCACAAAGGGCCGCGGCATTATAGAAAGAATCAAGGCCAAGGAAGACTGGAAGTGCATGCGCATGCTGAAAAAATCGGGACCGCAGCGCCTGCCTGCGTATGCGCCTGACGGCGTCACGACTTTCGATAAGCTCACGTGTGTTTTCGCATCGGGCACGAAGCACGAAGAGGATCAGCCTTGCCATTTGAAGATCGACGATCTTTCGATTTGCAACGGCCGATGCGGTGAAGAGTACGGCAACCCCTGTCAGTTTTTCTGTCCGGCGAACGTCTACGAAATGGTGGAGGATGAGTCCGGCAAGCGCGTCTTGCAGCTCAATCCGACAAATTGCGTGCACTGCAAAACGTGCGACATAAAAGATCCTTACGACATCATAACGTGGGTTCCGCCCGAGGGCGGCGGCGGGCCCAATTATAAAGGAATGTGATGGAGATCATCGTCTGCATAAAACAGGTCCCCGACACGACCGACGTGAAGATCAACCCGCAGACCAACACCCTCATCCGCGAGGGCGTTCGCTCCGTCATCAATCCGTTCGATATGTACGCTCTTGAGGAGGCTTTAAGGCTCCGTGAAAAGCACGGCGGAAAAACGACCGTCATCACGATGGGCCCGCCTCAGGCGATTGATGCGCTCCGCGAGGCGCTTGCAATGGGAATAGACAATGCAGTTTTAGTCTCCGACCGCGCCTTCGCAGGCAGCGATACACTCGCCACAAGCTACACGCTCTCGCAGGCGATAAAAAAGATCGGCATGTTCGATCTTGTCATCTGCGGAAAACAGGCGACCGACGGAGACACGGCGCAGGTGGGTCCCGGAATTGCCGTTCATCTCCATCTTTCGCAGGTGGCGTTCGTCAAAAAGATAGAGCAGGTCGAGAAGCGCTCCATCACCGTGGAGAGAATGACCGAAGAGGGCTACGATGTCGTTCGCGCCCCCCTTCCCTGCATGCTGACCGTCGTCAAAGAGATAAACACTCCGCGCTACGCCTCGCTTGTGGGAAAGGTGCGCGCGAAGAGAACTGAAATACCGGTGTGGGGCCCCAAGGATATCGCGGCCGACGAAAAACGTCTGGGGCTGGTTGGTTCCCCCACGTGGGTTGAAAAAATATTTGCGCCGCCCGTTCGCAAGGGCGGGCCGGTTCTTGAAGCAACCGACGAAAATCTGGCAAAAGTTGCGGCAAAGATAGGGGAGTTCATAAAAGGCGAATGGGTATAGAGATTCTCATAGCGAAGTGCAATGCGTGCGGCCTCTGCGTGAAGGAGTGCCCCTTCGACGCCGTGCACGTCATAAACGGCGTCGCCGTGATCGACTACGACAAGTGCACACTGTGCGGAGCGTGTGTTGAGGCCTGCCCCGTTGACGCGATACTTTTCGAAAAGCCCGGCGGTGAAGCGGCGGTCGATCTTTCAAAATACACCGACGTCTGGGTCTTCTGTGAGCAGAAAAAAGGAGTGATCCAGAGTGTCGCCTACGAACTTCTGGGCGAAGGCAAAAAACTCGCGCGCGCGAGGAACTCCGAACTGTGCGGCGTTCTTCTGGGCCATGAGATCGCGGACAAGGCGGATGTGCTCAAGGCGCGCGGCGCCGACAAAGTCTACGTCGTCGACTCCCCTCTTCTCAAAGATTATGTCGACGAG
>JBGSNL010000078.1:0-2405 GCA_041739675.1 bacterium | reverse complement strand
ATCACTGATCACCGATCACTGATCACCGATCACTGACTTGGCATTCACGTTGCATAGTATATGTGCGAGACGGGGTATGACCCGTTTCATAGGAGGATAAAATGGCCGAGTTAAGAATAAACGACACCAATCATGACGGTCACGTCACACAGGAAGAATTTGCCGAACAAACCGGTAGTTTGGCCGTGAGTGACACCGACACGGTCGTCGTGGACGGCACAAACATACAGGTGGACGGTACGATGTGGAACGAGCTCAAAGAGAGGATAAAAAATTCTCTTCTGGCCACAAGTGCGGTCAATGAGCCTCCCACTGAGAGTCAACTTGAGAACATGCGCTTCAAGGTCGCCGATTTTACAAGTCAGGCAAAGGCCCTTGAGGAGCAGATCAATAACTTGAAAGCGTCAGGTGCCACCGAGACGGACGCACGCGTAATTGAGGCGCAGAAAAAACTCGCTGATATAAAAGAAATACTGCAAGCGGCGGTGAGAAACCTCGAATTTTTGAACCAGGCAGCCGGCAAAACCATAGCAAATAGAATAGACGCTTCAGCCTATGAGGCTATCGGCGAAACACCTCCAGGCGGCGAAGGCGATTCGAAGGCGACATTCGCAATGACCTCAAGCGGTACGAGCGGCACCGGTGCGGGAACTGGAACTACGGGCGCCAAGGCGACGACAATCGGCGGATTCACACCTCCCACCGGTTGGGGTACGGATCCTATGGGCAGCACGAAGGCCTTCTCGACAGACGCGTTCATGCAGAGTGCTATGCTGGAAGAAAGCGCACTCTCCTCATTTGATTCGGTACTCAAGAACCAGAGCACGGGCAAACAACTCATGATGCTCTTCTTCTATTTTGCCCGCATGGCCGAATCCGGAGATCTGGGCGCCATGTATCAGTTCATGAAATTTTTGACCTACATCGTATCGAAAGATAAGGCGAAACAGCAGATCGACATGGGCAAAAAGTTGATCGAGCTTCAAGATCTCTCGCGCCAGTGGACGGACAAACTTCTGGGTACGTCAACGGACGCCAGCGACGCCAACTCCTCGGCCAACTTCACGAAGGTGATGACGCAGGTCCAGGCCGAGACCAACTCGATCGCGACGTCGCAGAAGCTTATCTCCCAGATGATGGAAGAGTTTGCACAGGTCGTTGAAACATTGACCAACGTGACCAAGTCGGCGCTCGAGGCGAACGGCAGAGTCCAGAGGACAGTCTCCTCGATGAGATAACGACTGGAAATTGAAAGCGAACGATATGGGGCCTCGGGGGGGAAACCACCGAGGCCTTTTTATTAAAAACGCTTGCCCGTATAGCGGACAAGTGATATTTTACAAGTTGTTTCAAGGATTTGGGGAGCCCTAAATGGCTGAGAAAAAGCCCAAAGAGAAAAAAAAGAAGTGGGATTTTCCGATCGGCCTCAAGGAAATGTCCAAAGAGGAAGCCGATGCCATAATGGGCGATTTCTTCACGCAGATCGAAGGCAAGCTCAAAGAGATTCCGAAAGAAGAGATCGACAAGGGAGCCCGAAAAATTGCCAATTTCATCGAGGGCAAGATAGGGTGGGCGGAGCTTTTCAATTTCACGCCTCAGATGCTCTACCAGATGGCAGAATTCGGCTACATGCAATTCAAGACGGGCCGCTATGAAGATGCCGAACGCGTGTTCAAGGTGCTGACCGTCCTCGACTGGAACAACAACTATTACCACTCCATGATGGGGACGATCCTGCAGCGCCAGAAAAGGTACGGCGAGGCGATCGCCGAATACAGCCAGGCGGTGGAGCTCTATCCGCAAGATGTCGTTTCCCTCACCAATCGCGGTGAGATATTCTTCCTCCATGGCCTTTTGACCGAAGCCGAAACCGACTTCAAAAAGGCTGTCTCGCTGGATCCGAAGGCAGAAAACAAGTGGGCCAACCGCGCGCGGATGCTTTTAGTGGAGCTGGAGAAAAAGAGAAAAAAGGGGTAAAATTAGTTAGAGGTATAAATATATGGTGGACCCCGTCCGACCGGGCCGTATTCAGGAAAAAGAGCTCCAGGCCGATTTAGCGCGTCTCCAACTCCAACAGATGCTCAAGGAATCGAACATCTGGGAGGTGAAGGCGAGGCTCCCCTCCAACGTCACGCTCCGCGACTTTGAAACCTTCATGGGCGATCAGTACAAGGCGTGGAAGAGCCAGATAATCCAGGACTATCAGGTTAAAGAGAATGCCGGCATGATCGAAGAACCAGGTGCGCGCTACCGCGATTTCGTCATCCACGGAGAGGGAACTTCGTTACGACCGGGCGAGGGAGACGAATTTACCAAGGGCATGATGATGGCCCTTGCCAGAAAAGGCGGCGGCTACAAGGCAACGTCCGTGGATAAGGGAGCCAAGGCATCGGATACGGCGGTGA
>JBGSNL010000074.1:0-21684 GCA_041739675.1 bacterium | reverse complement strand
CACAAAAACAACAAGGAGGATTCCATGAATCACCAAAAACTGAAATGCTATGTAGTGTTGCTAGGTGTCGCAAGAAAGTTGCCAGCGCTGATTGAGCAACTGCCCAAGGGCACTTATTATCTGGAAGATCAGCTCAATAGGGCATTCAGCAGCGCCATATTGAATCTATCGGAGGGCAACGGCAGGCGCTCAACAAAGGAGAGGAACCGGTTCTTTGATATCTCGCTTGCCTCCATCGCGGAAACGGCTTCAGCATTAGATATCATCTGCGCTTACGGCTATATCACGGCCACGCTCATCGATGAAATCAAAGATGAGCTCCGCGTATCATATGCCATGATCATGCGGCTCCGGAGATAATCTTAATCTCTGATCTATGATCTGGAACTTAAGCTAGATCTGGAACTTTGATCTTAGAACTGCGAAGAGCGATTAGGATTATGATTAAGATTACGATTAGGATTCGATAATTGCCATAATCCCGAATACTACGCTCGCTATCGTCAGCATTCCCGTGAATACAAGTCCAAGGATCAGAAGAATCGCCGTTGCGCGATATGGCCTCGTAAAAATAATATTGCAATCCGCGTAATCAGCTCCTTCTCTGATTCCCGATATCACGAGTTCATACCGTCCCGCATGCGTGACCATACATCTATGCGTAAATATCCGCGCTCTCGATATCCCGCTTGTTACCATTCTGAATATTATCGGCCTTAGCGCGATCTCTTCTCCCGTCGCAATATCTTTGATCGCGAATTTGACCCCAAAAAATGCGGTCGTAAACCGCGGGCCCTGGAGATGAAGACATTTTTCTCCCGGCGAACTGAATTCAAATTTTTGATTAGGTACCACCGGCAGCACGCATTCTATACTCTCTTTGATCAGCTTGCGCACTCTCCCGATGAGGTTTATCAGCCCTGCAACCCCGATCATCAATCCAACCGCGCATGCACTGAGAATTGCGTTTTTGTTCATAATCATTGTCTTAATCTTAATCGCTCTTCCACGTCATCTTATGATCTGGAACTTAAGCTAGAGCTGGAACTATGTTCTGATAACTGCGAAGAGCGATTAGGATTACGATTAAGATTCGGTTCTAGTACGTCAGCCCCGGGATTTTGACGTGCCGCTCTTTTGCCACCGTGATCGCTTCTTCGTAGCCGGCGTCTGCGTGGCGCAAGATCCCCATTGCTGGATCGCTTCGTAAGACTCGTTCGATCCGTTTTGCCGCCTCATCGGTTCCATCCGCTACTATTACTTGCCCCGCATGGAGCGAATATCCCATTCCCACTCCTCCGCCCTGATGGAAACTTACCCACGATGCCCCGTTTACCGCGTTGATCAGCGCATTGAGGATCGGCCAGTCCGCTACCGCATCGCTTCCGTCTTTCATCGCTTCCGTTTCGCGCATTGGGGATGCGACCGAGCCACAGTCTAAATGATCGCGCCCTATTACAATCGGCGCCTTCACTTTGCCCTTTCTCACAAGTTCGTTGAACGCAAGCCCCGCCTTTTCACGCTCGCCATATCCCAGCCAGCAGATGCGCGCGGGCAGACCCTGAAATTTTACCTTCTCTTGCGCCATCTTGAGCCAGCGCTTCAAGGGTTCGTTGTCGGGGAAGAGATTCATTATCGCCCGATCGGTCTCCAAAATATCGGAGGGCTCCCCTGACAGCGCCACCCAACGGAATGGGCCCTTCCCTTCGCAGAATAGCGGCCTGATATAGGCAGGCACGAAACCGGGGAAGATCATTGCGTCTTTCACGCCAGCATGCTCCATCGCCTGCGCACGGATATTGTTTCCGTAATCGAAGACCGGAATTCCCGCCTTGCACATCGCGATCATGGCTTCTACATGCTCTCCCATCGCACGGTAAGACTCTTTCAGATATGCCTGCGGATCCTTCTTCCTGAGCTCTATCGCCTGTGAAAGAGTCATCCGGTTCGGGACATAACCATTGAGAGGATCATGGGCCGAGGTCTGGTCGGTGACCAGATCCGGCTTTATCCCGCGCTTTATAAGTTCAGGATATATGTCCGCCGCATTGGCGCAGAGGCCGATCGACAAAGACCGCTTATTTTTCAATGCCTTATCGATGAGCTTTAAAGCATCATCTAAATCTTTAGCTTGCACGTCTAAGTACTTGGTTTTGAGCCTTTTATCGATTCTCTCCTGATCCACCTCAATCCCTAAGAAAACCGCCCCGTTCATTGTGGCCGCCAAGGGTTGCGCCCCTCCCATTCCGCCAAGTCCGGCGGAGAGGATCCATCTGCCAGTCAAGTCGCCCTTGTAGTGTTTCTTCCCTGCGGAGGCGAAGGTCTCGTATGTCCCCTGAAGGATCCCTTGCGTTCCTATATATATCCACGAACCGGCCGTCATCTGGCCGTACATCATGAGCCCCTTTTTCTCCAGCTCCCAGAAGTACTCCCACGTGGCCCATTTGCCCACAAGGTTCGAGTTGGCGATGATAACGCGCGGGGCATCGGGATGGCTGTCTAAAACGCCCACGGGCTTGCCAGACTGGACAAGAAGGGTTTCGTTATCGGTGAGCTTCTTCAACGTTTCTATGATGAGATTATATGATTTCCAGTCACGCGCCGCCTTGCCGCGCCCGCCGTAGACGACCAGCTCTTCAGGGCGCTCCGCTACCTCGGCATCGAGGTTGTTCATCAGCATCCTCATCGCCGCTTCCTGCACCCAGCCTTTGCATGTGAGTTTCGTTCCCCGCGGGGCGTGAATGGGTTCCATCATCTGCCTCCTCGCCCGCCGGCGTTTCAGTGGCGGGCCCAGTCTTTTTACTTACAAAGGAGACCTGAGAGCTGCAAGCACCAATTGCCCCTTGACAAGATAATGAAAATGGGTTTCATTTTCCTTATATGAAAGAAGATCTCAAAGGCCTCGCTTCAAAGAGCAGCAAGAGGAGGAATGCGGTCCTGGAGGCTTTCACCGCCGCCTCCGGGCACATGACCGTGGATGAGCTCTACGAGCGCGTGAAAAAGATCGATCCCAAAATCGGTTACACCACGGTCTGGAGGGCCCTGAAGCTCCTCGAGCAATCGGGCATCGCCGAATCAAAGAAGTTCCACGACGGATTCACCAGATACGAGTACATCGGCGTGAAGAAGCATCACGATCATCTCATTTGCGTCAAGTGCGGAGGGCTGTTCGAATTCGTGAATCCAAAAATTGAGGAGATGCAGAGGCATGTGGCCGCGCTGCACGACTTTTCCATCACGTCACATAAACTTGAGATCTATGGATACTGCAGGAAGTGCAAACCCAAAGATAATCCTCGTAGGTAGCCCAAATGTCGGCAAGAGCGTTATATTCGGCCTTCTGACGGGAAGGTACGCAACGGTCTCCAACTATCCCGGCACGACAGTTGAGGTTTCACGCGGACACATGAAGATTGGGGGCAAAAGCTGCGAGGTGATCGACACCCCCGGCCTATACAGCATCTACCCCGTGACGGAGGAGGAGCGTGTCACGCTGGGGATCATAAAGAAGGAGAGCCACAGCGTCATTGTTCACGTCATCGACGCAAAAAATCTGGAGCGCAGCCTTCCCCTCACCTTCCAGCTGCAAATGACAAACCGCCCGGTGATCCTCGCCTTGAACATGTACGACGAGCTTACCCTCATGGGCGCGGCAATTGACATTTCCGCCCTCTCTGAAAAACTGAATCTCCCCATTGCCGCCACCGTAGCAGTGAATAATCAGGGGACCGGCCGTCTTGTAGATCAAATAAAAACAGCGTTGACCGGGGCCGCGACCGCCTGGCCTCCGACCGCTGAGGAGTTCCCGCCCTACACCGACCGCATGATGAAGAGCTGGTACACGAAGGCCTCCGAGATTGCGATCGGCGTAACTCGGAAAACGGAAAAGCAAAAGGGGCTCTCCCGTCTGGACAAACTTCTCACCTCTCCGGTCAGCGGGTTTTTGATCCTTGCAGCCGTGCTCTACGTGGGCCTTTACAAGATCGTGGGGTCCTTGGGCGCGGGCACATTTGTGGGTTTTCTGGAGAACGCCTACCAGCACCGCATCACCCCATGGCTCACTGAGATCGTCTACACATATGCTAAATGGCCGTGGCTGAGGGATCTTTTCGCGGGAGAGTACGGAATTTTGACCCTCGGCGTCAGATACGCCCTGTGCATTATTCTCCCGATCGTGGGTCTGTTCTTCCTCGTATTCGCGGTCATCGAGGATTCGGGCTATCTGCCGCGGCTTGCCTACCTTTTGGATTCAATCTTCAAGCGGATAGGACTTTCCGGCCGCGCCGTGATCCCCATGGTCCTGGGGCTGGGCTGCGACACTATGGCAACTATGGTCGTGCGGACGCTCGCAACGAAACGCGAAAGGATCATCGCCACCCTCCTCCTTTCGCTGACCATCCCATGCTCCGCGCAGATGGGGGTCATTCTGGGTCTTCTTGCGGGAAGGCCCAAAATCCTCGCGCTGTGGGCGATCATCATCGCCGCGATCTTCGGTCTCACGGGCACGATGTTGGCGAAGATAATGCCGGGCACGCGCCCCACCTTCATCATCGAAGTACCTCCTATGCGGCTGCCCAAGCTCAAAAACATCCTCGTTAAAACGTATGTCCGCATGGTGTGGTATTTCAAAGAGATCGTTCCGCTTTTCATCATCGCCAGCATACTCATATGGCTCGGCCGGCTGACGGGAGTCTTTGAGACCGTTGTCGGGTTCCTTGCAAAGCCACTCTCATACATGGGTTTGCCCGAGCCCACGGCCCCGGTCTTTCTCTTCGGTTTTTTCAGGCGCGACTACGGCGCGGCCGGCCTTTACGATTTGGCCCGCACGAACGTTTTGAGCGGCAATCAGATCCTGATATCGGTCGTGGTACTGACTCTTTTTTTGCCGTGCATAGCGCAGCTTCTCATCACGATAAAGGAGCGCGGATGGAAAATCGCGGCGGCGATATCGACGTTCATACTCGTCTTCGCGTTTGCGGCGGGTTTCGTCCTGAATAGCGCATTGAGACTCTTCGACATAAATTTATAAGAAAGGCGGCTCCATGCAGATTTCAGAACAGATGGAAGAAATTTTGGAAGCGCTCTGGGTCGCGTACGAGGAGAAAAACACGGACTGTCTGAAACTCTCATGGCTCCGGGAAATGCCCGACACCGCAATGTTGAAAGCGCTCCTCGACCGCAAGATAGTCGAACGCTGCGGCGAAGGCGAAGTGAAAATGACAAAGAAGGGAGAGCAACTGGCCAGCGACGCCGTGAGAAGACACCGTCTGGCAGAGAGGCTTCTAACCGACGTCTTGCAAGTCAGGAAAGAGATGATCCACGAAACTGCCTGCCAGTTCGAGCACCATCTCCACAAGGGGATCGACCAGAACGTCTGCACCCTTCTGGGCCATCCCAAGACCTGCCCCCACGGACGCCCGATACCGCCGGGAAAATGCTGCAAGGAGCAGTTGAAAGTTGCGGCACAAGCGGTCTCGTCGCTATCCGCATTGAAGCCGGGACAGGGCGGCCACGTGGCCTATCTCAACACGGCCGACCCCAAACGCGCGCAGATGATGCTGTCGATGGGGCTGGCCCCGGGCGCGCGGATAAGACTACTTTCAAGCTTCCCTTCCCATCTTTTCCAGCTGGGCGAGACACAGTTCGCGGTAGATCGCGAGATCGCAAAAGAGATCTACGTGAGGATGGAGACAAGCTAGCGGGCGAGTCGGGCTTCGAGGAATTTTTTCGTTTCGGCGTAGTTCAACGTCGCGGCAGTGCGATCGAGGATGACGCCGGCCCTGTCGATAATGAACGTTTCAGGCACTCCCCATACCTGATATGAATCCGCCGTTTCCCCTTTGGGATCGAGAAGGACCGGATAGTTGATCGGAGTTCTCCTTGCTATGTCCGCAAGATCTCTTCCGTCGTCGTCCACAAGAACCGTCAGTACGGCGACTCCCTTGCCCTTGAACTCATCGTGGAGCTTCCCGATCGTTGGAATTTCACTGAGGCAGGCGCCGCACCATGTCGACCAGAAGTGCAATAGCACAAGCTTTCCCTTCGCGCTGTCGAGCGACACCTGTCCGCCCGCCGTGTCCTTGAGCGTGAAGGCGGGGGCAACGTCGCCAGTTCTGGGACGCTCAAAAAAATGGATCGCCGACATCACTATCAAAATGATGCCGGCGATCACTATTGCAATCAGATATCTTTTCTTCACGCCTCTTTCTTGGCCCTCTGCTGCGGCGCTTTGCGCGGCGCGCCCTTCTTTCCGAAATACTTCTCGGCCGGGCCTTCCTTGAGTGTCTTCGGCGCCGCTTTCTTGAAGAACTTTTCCTTGAGCGATGAGGCGGCCTTCTTGACTCCCTTTTCCGCCTTCTTCGTCTTCTTGGCCGCTTCGGCCTCAGCCTTCTCTATCATCTTGGGCGAGGGGATATATTCTATGATGGCCATGGGCGATGAATCGCCGTGGCGATATCCAAGCTTCAAAATTCTCGTGTAGCCTCCCTGCCTGTCCGCGAAGCGTTCTTTGAAATCGCCGAACGCCTTCTGCACGGCCTCGCGGTTGCGGAGAATCTGCCTCGCGCGGCGCCTCGCATGTACCGTTCCGCGTTTGCAAAGGGTGACTATGCGCTCGGCTATGGGTCTCAGCTCCTTCGCCTTGGGAAGCGTTGTCGCTATCTTGTCATGAAGAATGAGCGAGCAGGCGAGATTGGCAAGCGTTGCCAGCCTGTGCGCCGTTTTCATTCCGAGTTTTCTTTCCGCCATATGGTGTCTCATTTTACAGCCTCCAAACTATTCTATATCCTTCGGTCTGAATTTTTCGGCGTCGGTCGGGTTGAAACCGTCTAACTTCATCCCGAGCTCCAGGCCCATCTCAGTGAGCATCGATTTGATCTCGTTTAAGGACTTGCGTCCGAAATTTTTGGTCTTGAGCATCTCCGCTTCGGTCTTCTGGCAGAGCTCGCCGATGTATTTGATATTGGCGTTCTGCAGGCAGTTGGCCGAGCGCACAGAAAGCTCCAGCTCGTCCACGCGGCGGTAGAGGTTCTCGTTGAGCTTGGGCTTCTCTGCCGCGACTTCCATGGCCACCGGTTCGGGAAGCTCCTCGAAATTGATGAATATCTGGAGCTGCTCTTTTAAAATTTTTGCCGCGTATGCGATGGCATCGTCGGGCTTCACGGAGCCGTCGGTCCAGATCTCCATCGCCAGCCTGTCATAGTCCGTGCGCTGGCCCACGCGGGCATTCGTGACGTTGTAATTGCAGCGCGTGACGGGCGAGAATATGGAGTCCACGGCAATCGTGCCGATGGGATCTTCCGGCAGCTTGTTGAGCTCGGCCGAAACATAGCCCTTGCCGAGGCGGACAACCAGATCGGCCTTCATCTTGCCTTCGCCGGTCAGCGTAGCCAGGTGAAGATCAGGGTTCAGAATCGTGATGCGCGAGGAGGTTTTGAGATCCTTCGCGGTCACGACGCGTTCGCCGGAGACGTCCAGATGCATGACATCGCTGTCTCCCTCGTGGAGTTTGAGCCTCAACTGCTTGATGTTGAGGACGAGATCCGTGACGTCTTCCACGACTCCCGGGATCGTCGAGAATTCGTGGGGTACGCCCTCGAAACGCACCGACGTGACGGCTGCGCCCTGCAGCGACGACAGAAGGATGCGCCGGAGCGAATTGCCCAGCGTGATGCCGAATCCGCGTTCGAGCGGGCGGGCCGTGAATTTGCCGTAAGTATTCGTAAGCTCGGACTTGTCAAACTCGAGCACCCTTGGACGTATAAGGCGTTGCCAGTTACGATACATGTTACCTCCACTATTTTGAATACAATTCGACGATCAAATGTTCGCGAAGCGGCACTGTGATCTGTTCGCGTGCCGGCAGCGCCATGATTTTTCCAGAGAACTTTTCCTTTTCGAGAAGAAGCCATTCCGGAACACCGCGCCTGTCGACGCCTTCGAGCGCTTCCGCTATCGCCTTCACCTTCTTGCTCTTTTCCTGGACCGCGATCGTGTCGCCCTGCCTCACGAGGTAGGATGCGATATTGACGCGCTTTCCGTTCACAGTGAAGTGATTCTGGTCTATGAGCTGTCTGGCCTGCGCACGCGAGCTTGCAAAGCCCAGCCTGTAGACCATGTTGTCGAGTCTGCGCTCGAGAAGGAGAATGAGGTTGTCGCCTGTGATTCCCTTCTGGCGGTCGGCCTCGAAGAAGGACTTTCTGAATTGGCGTTCGAGAAGACCGTACATCCTCTTCGCGCGCTGTTTTTCTCGCAGCTGGGAGCCGTACTCGGAAAGTTTTCCCCTTCTCTGGCCGTGCTGGCCCGGCGCGTAGGTGCGTCTTTCAACGGCGCACTTGTCGGTCATACATCTGTCGCCTTTGAGAAAGAGTTTCATACCTTCCCTGCGGCACTGTCTGCAAACTGCTTCATGATATCTTGCCATTACACTCTTCTCCTCTTCGGGGGACGGCAGCCGTTATGCGGTATCGGCGTCATGTCCCTTATTGAAGCAACCCTGATGCCTGTCTTCTGCAGCGAGCGAAGAGCCGATTCGCGTCCGGCGCCGGGCCCTCTCACGATGACCGCGACCGAGCGCATACCGTGATCCATCGCCTTCTTCACCGCGTCTTCTGTGGCCAGCTGCGCCGCGAAAGGAGTGCCCTTGCGCGAGCCCTTGAAGCCCTTTGTTCCGGCCGTCGACCACGCGATCGTATTGCCCTGCGTATCGGTGACCGTGACGATCGTGTTGTTGAAAGAAGACTGAATGTGCACGATGCCTACAGGCACGCTTTTCTTCGTGCGCTTTTTTGCTTTTTTTGGTTTCGCTTCCGCTTTTTCAACGGGCGCTCCCGCTTCTTTTTTCTCGACTTCTGTTGCCATTAATTCCTCCAAAATTTCTTAACTTTGAATTTTTTGCTTTGCACTTTTCACCATTACGTAGGTGCCTTTGCTTCCTTCTTGCCTGCAATCGCTATGCGCTTGCGGCCCTTGCGCGTGCGCGCGTTCGTGTGCGTGCGCTGCCCGCGGCAGGGAAGGTTTCTTATGTGGCGCAGTCCGCGATAGGCTCCCAGATCCTTCAGCCTCTTGATGTTTCCCTGGATCTCGCGCCTTAGATCGCCTTCCACTTTATACTGCGCGTCGATGATCTCGCGGATCCTGGCAAGATCTCCCTCCGACAAGTTCTCCGCGCGGAGGCTTTCGTCTATACCGGCCGTTTTCAGGATCTTTTCGGACGTGTTCCGGCCGATCCCATAGACATAGGTGAGCGCGACGACCATGCGCTTCTTTGCCGGAATATCAACACCTGCTATACGTGGCATACTTCACTCCTTAACGTGTATCGTGAACCGTTATTATCCCTGCCTCTGGCGGTGCTTCGGGTTTTCGCAGATGACTCTGACGACCCCTTTCCGCTTCACGATTTTGCATTTAGCACAAATTTTCCTTACCGATGATCTCACTTTCATAACAACACCTCTGTCTCAGCCCTGATTTATTTCGTCCTGTAAATGATACGGCCTCTTGTCAAATCGTATGGCGAAAGCTCGATTGTTACAGTGTCGCCCGGCAGTATCTTTATAAAGTGCATCCTCATCTTGCCCGAGACGTGCGCCAGAACTTTGTGGCCGTTCGGGAGCTCGACCCTGAACATTGCGTTCGGGAGCGTCTCCAGCACCTTTCCTTCGACCTGTATCGCCTCTTCTTTGGGCATCTTATAACCTGCTTAAAATCTCCGGTCCCTTTTCCGTTATTGCGATCGTGTGCTCCATGTGAGCCGAAAGCTTTCTATCTTTCGTGACGACCGTCCAACCGTCCGCCAGAACCTCAACCTCGTACGTTCCCTCGTTGAGCATCGGCTCCAGAGCTATCACAAGACCGGGCCTGAGCTTCATTCCCGTTCCGGCCTCGCCGAAATTCGGTATCTGGGGATCTTCGTGGAGCGATCTTCCGATACCGTGGCCGACATAATCTCTGACGACCGAAAAACCCGCACCCTCCGCAACTTTCTCTATCGCCGCCGAAATATCGTAGAGCCTGTTCTTGGCGGTTGCGGCCTCGATCCCTTTCGAGAGCGCTTCCTGCGTTGCGGCGAGAAGTTTTTTCGCTCCTTCGCTCACCGCACCCACCGGAAAGCTCCACGCATGGTCGCCGTAAAAATCATTCAGCAAGATCCCGCAATCTATCCCTACGATGTCGCCAGCCTTGAGTTCGCGTGAACCAGGGATGCCGTGCACGACCTCTTCGTTTATCGAAACGCAAAGCGTGTGCTGGTAGCCCTGATACCCTTTGAACGCGGGCTTCGCGCCGCGGTTGCAAATTAGAGCTTCCGCCACGCGGTCAAGCTCTGCGGTGGTGACGCCCGGGCGAACGAGCTCGGTTAAATGCGTCATCACTTCAGCCGCGATCCGATTCGATCTTCTCATCGACTCAATCTCGTCGCGGGATTTCAGAATGATCATAACTCTTTATCAATCAAAGAACAGATCGTCTTAAAAATTTCGTCTATCGAGCCTGTGCCGTCCACGTTTTTGAGACGGCCCATGCGATCGTAAAAATTTATCAGCGGCGCCGTTTGCGCGCGGTAGACCGAAAGCCTTGAACGTATGGTGCCTTCATGGTCGTCTGATCTCTGGACCAGCTCAGCTCCGCACTTGTCGCATCGCCCTTCCTTCTTCGAAGGAGAAAAGGTGATGTGAAAAGTGGAGCCGCACGAAAGGCAGGATCTTCTTCCTGAAAGCCTCTTAACGACCTCTTCGTCGGCAACGTCAAGATTGACGGCGGCCGTGATGTCCTTCGAGAGCGTTTTTAAAAGAGCGTTCAAAGCGTCCGCCTGGACAACCGTTCTTGGAAAACCGTCCAGAATGAAACCGTTCGCGCAATCGGGTTTTCCCATCCTCTCGCGCATTACGCCGATTATGACGTCGTCGGGGACAAGCGCGCCGCGGTCCATGAAATCCTTCGCCTTGAGACCCACGGGCGTTTTGTTTTTCACCGCCTCACGAAGCATGTCGCCCGTCGCCAGCTCCGGAAGCTTGTAACGTTCCTCCAGCCTCTTGCCCTGTGTTCCCTTGCCGCATCCTGGCGGCCCCATTAAAATGAGAACCATCCTATCCTCTTCTTCCGCGGAACCGGCCGCCGGCCTTCGCGCCCAAAAATCCTTCATAATGGCGCGTCAAAAGATGCGATTCGATCTGCGCCAGCGTGTCCATCGCCACACCCACGACGATCATGAGCGACGTGCCGCCGAACGTGTAGGCCAGAGACGACGGAATGCCGAACTGGCGGATCAGAAGTTCGGGAACGATACAGACAAACGTCACGTAAAGCGCGCCGCCTAACGTCACCCTGGTCAGAACGCGGTCTATATAATCCGACGTGGACTTGCCCGGCCTGATGCCAGGGATGAATCCACCGAATTTTTTCATGTTATCCGACACGTCAACCGGGTTGAAGGTGACGGCCGTGTAAAAATAAGCGAAAAATATGATGAGCGTGCCGTAGAGCACCGTGTGTATCCAGCCTGTTGCGAGCGCCGATGATATCGCCTGCATGGGGCCGTTTTGCACAAACTGAGCGATCGTCGCCGGGAACATGATGATGGAGGAGGCGAAGATCGGCGGAATAACGCCGGCGGTGTTGACCTTCAGCGGCAAAAACGAGGACTGGCCACCATATATCTTTCTTCCCACAACGCGTTTCGCATACTGAACCGGCAGCCGCCTGCTGGAGCGCTCCATGAATATGATGATGCCGATGAGGAGGCCGATGAACGCGATGAGAACGAGAAAACCGAAAAGGCCGGCAAACTGGTCCTTGATGGCCCATGCATCTCGGAAACCGACCGGTATGCGCGTCACGATACCGGCGAAGATGATGAGCGAGATTCCGTTGCCGATTCCGCGCTCGGATATCAGTTCGCCCAGCCACATGAGGAACGCCGTTCCCGCAGCCAGTGTGACCATCGTCGTAACGTAGAACTGCCACACGGGAACGCCGGGAAGCATCGCGCCCTGCCCTTTCAAACCGTATCCGATTCCGAAACCCTGGATCAGGGACAGAAGCACGGTGCCATAGCGCGTGTATCTAGTGATCTTTTTTCTGCCCTGCTCCCCTTCTTTGGAGAGTCTTTCAATCGCGGGAACGGAGACCGTGAGAAGCTGCAATATAATAGATGCGCTGATATAGGGCATGATGCCCAGAGCGAAGACCGAAAACTGCGAAAGCGCGCCGCCCGAAAACATGTTGAAGATTTCAAAGACCGTTCCCTGGGAGATGATCTTTTTGACAACGTCCGCCGAGACTCCAGGGGTGGGGACAAAGACACCTATGCGATATATCCCCAACATTAATATTGTAAAAAGTATCCGGCGCCGGAGCTCCGGTATTTTTGCAATGTTCGCAATTTTGTCAGACACTTGTTACCTCGACCTTGCCGCCCTTCGCTTCGATTTTCTCTTTCGCGGATGGGGAGAACCTGACTGCCTTGACGGTGAGAGCATGGGAAACGTCGCCCCGGCCCAAAACGACCAGACCCGAAAGCGCGCGTTTCACAACTCCCTGCTCAATCAATTTTTCGACCGTGACTTCGGCGCCCACGGGGAATTTATCCAGCTGATCAAGGTTCACGATCGTATAGTCATTCCTGAAGATGTTTTTGAACCCGCGCTTCGGGAGCCTTCTCTGGAGAGGCATCTGCCCGCCTTCGAAGCCCGCCTTGTGAAAACCGCCGGCGCGCGACTTCTGGCCCTTGTGACCCCGGCATGACGTGCCGCCATGGCCCGAACCGTCGCCCCTGCCAACCCTTTTCACTTTGCGCTGCTGTTTTCCTTGCGGAAGACCGATTTCATTTAATTTCATAGACCCTCTTCGACGATTTTCACGAGATGGTAGACGCTCGCGACCATTCCTCTGACCTCAGGCGTGTCGGGGAGTATCCTCTCGCCGTAGAGCCTTCTGAGCCCCAGCCCCTTGAGAGTCGCCCGATGTTTCGGAGGAGTCGATATCCCGCTGTGAACCATCTTCACTCTTATTTTTTTGCCTTTTGCCATGAGAGACCTCAGTCAGCCATCCTCTTTTGCGTGGATAGTTTTTCAAGGCCGTCCATGACCGCCTTCACCACGTTGTGCGGATTGGACGTGCCCAGAGATTTTGTAAGAATATTGTGAATGCCCGCCGCTTCAACGACCGCGCGCACCGGACCGCCCGCTATCACTCCCGTACCTGGAGACGCCGGCTTCATGACAACCTTCGCCGCGCCGTAAATGCCCAGTATCTCATGCGGAATTGTTCCTTCGCTCACGGGCACGCGGACCATCGAGCGCTTTGCGCCTTCGATGGCCTTTCTTATCGCTTCCGGAACCTCGCGCGCCTTGCCCAGCGAAAAACCAACACGGCCGTTGCCGTCGCCCGTGACTACCAGCGCGGAGAACGAAAATCTCTTTCCGCCCTTCACCACCTTGGCGACGCGGCTTATATGAACAACGCGCTCAATAAGCTCCGTCTGATTATCAAATGATTCTCTTTCCCGTCTTCTCGTCGGCTCCATATCACCACCTTAGAATTTCAATCCTTTTCCACGCGCGCTGTCTGCCAGGGCTTTGACGCGCCCGTGAAACAGATAACCGCTCCTGTCGAAAACAACGCTTTCAATTCCCTTCGCCTTGGCGCGCTCCGCGATGATCTCGCCTATGCGTTTCGCACCTTCGCAGGTTGCGCGCTCTTTAATTCCCTTTAGATCCTTTTCATACGTGGATGCCGCGACCAGAGTCTTGCCATCCATGTCGTTGATCAGCTGAACGCCGATATGCTTTGCGGATCTGAAGACGCTCATGCGCGGGCGTTCCGCCGTACCGGCGATCTTTCGCCTGATGCGCAGATGTCTCACTCTTCTTCTTGATGCACTGTCGCCCTTCATCTCTTAACCTCCCTTTGCAGCACCGGCGCCCGTTCCAACCGCTGCCTTACCGACCTTGCGCCTGATATGCTCCTGGGTGTACTTGATCCCTTTTCCCTTATATGGTTCCGGCGGCCTGAACCTTCTGATGATCGCCGCCGTCTCGCCGACCAATGCCTTGTCAGCGCCTGAAACCGTTATGTGCGTCAGCTTTTCCATCGTGATCGTGATTCCCTTGGGAATTGTGAACTCGATCGGGTGCGAATAGCCCAAGCTCATAAGAAGAATGGGGCCCTTCACTTCCGCCCTGTAGCCGACGCCAACGATATCCAAATCTTTTGTGAAAGCCTTGGAAACTCCGTTCACCATGTTTGCGGCCAACGCGCGGACCAAACCCTGCTCCATCCTCGCCTCGCGGCCGTCGTCCTTGCGCTTCACGCTAAGCTCATTTCCCGAAACGGAGACCTCTACGTTTCCCCTGCCGGGAATTGTCATTTCCAGTTTGCCCTTGGGACCTTCCACTTTCAAAAGTTTGCCCTCAAGGTGCATCTTGACGCCGCTGGGCGCAACAACCGGTCTTTTTCCGATACGCGACATTTATCCTCCCGCCCGCCTCGCCTCGCGAGCTCGTCTCGCGTGGCGGGCTGGGCCTACCAAATCTGGCACAAAAGTTCGCCGCCAACGCCGTGCTTCTTCGCATCCTGATCCTTCATTACGCCCTTCGATGTCGACAGGATCGCAATTCCACGACCGCGCTTCACCGACCTGATCTCGCCTGTCGTGATGTAGACGCGTCTGCCTATTTTGCTGATCCTTGCGATCTCGGAGATCACGGGCTTTTTCGCCTGCGTGTAGCGGAGCTTTATTACTATCGATTTATTTTTACCCTCTCCAAGGGTTGTGACTTCCCTCAAGAACCCCTCTTCCGACATTATCTTTGCAATCCGCTCCTTGAGCTTGGAAGCCGGAACGACGACCTCAGCCTGTTTGGCATGGAGACCGTTTCTTATTCTTGTGAGCAAGTCAGCTATTGGATCTGTCATCATAATATAAATACTCCTTCTACCAGCTTGATTTCACGACACCGGGAAGCTCTCCGTTCAGGGCCATCTGTCTGAAGCACAGGCGGCACAGATCGAATTTTCTGAAATAACCGCGTGAGCGTCCGCAACGCGGGCATCTGTGATAGGCCCTGACCTTGAATTTCGGTTTCCTCGTCGCCTTGATCCTTAGGGATGTCTTTGCCATCTTATGCGCTCCTGAAGGGCATGCCCATGAGCTGCAAGAGTGTCTTGCCCTCTTCGTCCGTGGTCGCCGTCGTCACAAAAGTTATGTTCATCCCGTTGACCTTCGTAACTTTGTCAAAGTTGATCTCGGGGAATATGATCTGTTCTGTCAGCCCCAGCGTGTAGTTGCCTCTTCCGTCGAACGATTTCGGAGAGACGCCTTTGAAGTCGCGCACCCTGGGCAGCGCCACGTTCACGAGGCGGTTCAAAAATTCGTACATATTTCTGCCGCGGAGCGTGATGCACGCGCCGATGGTGACACCGGCACGGAGCTTGAAGTTCGCGATCGATTTTTTCGACCTTGTGAGCACCGGCCTCTGGCCCGCTATCGTAGCGATCTCTTCGGCCGCGGTCTCAAGTAATTTGTGATCCTGAAGCGCCTCTTTGAGGCAGGTGTTGATGACGATCTTCTGGATCTTGGGCACCTGCATGCGGTTCTTGTAGCCGAACTTCTCTATGAGAGCCGGCACGCATTTCTGCACGTAGCTCATCTCATAAGGAGAGGGCTGTCTCGGAACGACGGGCCGTTTTTCCTTCTTCACCTTTTCTTTAGGCTCGGCCTTCTCTTCGCCCTTGGCGTGCTTTTCCGGCTTTCCGCCCTTCGGCTGCTGCGGCTTATCCTTCTTCGGTTTGCCTTCCGCTTTTCCTTCGGCCTGCTTTTGTTTTTTCTCTTCTGCCATAATTTATCCTACTTTACCTTTGTTTCGATGATTTCGCCCGATCTCTTCGAGAACCTGACCTTTTTGCCGTCGTCTAAAACTTTGTGGCCAAGGCGCGTCGGTTTCGAGAGCTTTTCGTCATAGTACATAACGTTCGATATCCTGAGCGGCGCTTCCTTCTCGACGATACCGCCCTGACGCATTTTCTGCGTCGGTTTTTGATGGCGCTTCACGAAATTCACGCGCTCTACGAGAACGGTGCTCTTTTCGCGGTTGACCACCAGAACTTTGCCGGTCTTGCCTTTCTCTTTGCCGGTAATCAACATCACCATGTCGCCTTTACGTATACTCATTATAAAACCTCCGTGGCCATCGAGATGATTTTTGTGAACTTCTTGGCCCTAAGCTCGCGCGCAACCGGCCCGAAAATACGCGTTCCGATCGGCTCTCCCGCTTCGTTGATGAGCACGGCCGAGTTTTCGTCAAAACGTATCGTGGAACCGTCAACGCGTTTGATCTCTTTTTTCGTCCTCACGATGACGGCGCGCTTGATCTCGCCCTTCTTGACTTTTGAGTTAGGGGCGGCTTCCTTGATGGAAACCACGATTATGTCTCCGATCGTCGCGTAGCGGCGCCTCGTCCCGCCAAGGACCTTGATGCACATTACGCGCCGCGCTCCGGAGTTGTCTGCCACATCCAATATTGTCTGCTGTTGAATCATTTTTTATCCCCTTCAGGCAACCTCGACTGCCTCAGGCATTTTCTGATGCTTTATCGTGCGGATCACGCACCAGTGCTTCCTTGAAGACAGCGGGCGGCACTCCATGATCTCCACCGTGTCACCCTTCTGGCATTTTCCGCTTTCGTCATGCGCCATGAACTTTGTTCTGCGCCGCACGTATTTCTTGAACGTGGGCTCCAAAACGGTGCGCTCCACTTCGACGACCACCGTTTTCTGCATGGCGTTTGAAACAATCACTCCGACTTTGGTTTTTCTGTTCGCTTCCATTGCTTTTCCTTTATGAGCCCGCAAGCTCCTTCTGCCTCAAAACGGTTTTCACGCGGGCCAAATCCCTGCGCTTCTTTTTTATGTCGGCCGTGGTTTTGAGCTGGCCCGATCCGAGACGGAACTTGAGCTGGAAAAGCTCGTCGTCTATCTGGACGGCTAGTTTCTTCAATTCACCTACGGTTTTGTCTCTAACTTCAGCGGGCTTCAATCGTCACCCCCCGTTCGACTATCTGCGTTGCCATTCCCAGTTTGTGGGATGCAAGACGAAGCGATTGCAAAGCTACAGCCCTGTCCACTCCCTTCACCTCAAAGAGCATTCTGCCTCTCCGGATGCAGGCGACCCACAGTTCGGGCGTGCCCTTTCCGCGTCCCATACGCGTTTCGGTGGGCTTCTTCGACAAGGGCTTGTCGGGGAAAATTCTGATCCAGAGTTTTCCTCCGCGTTTTGTTGCGTGGGTCATCGCCATGCGGCACGCTTCGATCTGACGCGCGGTGATCCATCCGTGGCCAATCGACTGCAAGCCGTAGTCGCCGAACGAGAGGTTAACGCCGCGGTTGGTCATCCCTCTGACCCTGCCCTTTTGCTGCTTTCTGAATTTTGTTTTCTCTGGCTGTAACATATTACAAAATCTCTCCGTTATAGATCCATGTCTTGACGCCGATCTTGCCGTAGGTCGTCATTGCCTCGGCAAAACCGTAGTCGATATCGGCTCTCAATGTGTGCAGCGGCACGCGGCCTTCGCGGTACCACTCGCAGCGTGCGAGTTCCGCTCCGCCCAGACGCCCCGAGCACTGTATCTTGATGCCCTCCGCGCCCAGCTTCAATGCCGACTGAACCGCTTTCTTCATCGCACGTCTGAAGGCCACCCTTCTCTCCAGCTGACTTGCGACGTTTTCGGCGACCAGCTGCGCGTCGATCTCGGCCTTTCTCACTTCCTTTATATTAACCTGAACTTCGTCTTTGGTATGGGCCTGCATATCGAGCCTCAGCTGCTCGATGCCGGCGCCCTTTTTTCCGATTGCAAGTCCGGGCCGGGCCACGAACGCGTTGACGATGACCTTTCCCGCCGGACGCTCAATTTCAATCTTGGAAACGCCGGAGCTGAAAAGTTTCTTTTTCAGATCTTTTCTGAGCGCCTCGTCTTCGTGGATCATCTGGGAGTAGTGCCTTCCCTGCGCGTACCAGCGCGAGTCCCACGTCTTTGTGATCCCTAACCTGAAACCTTTTGGGTGCGTCTTCTGTCCCACGATACCTCCATTACCTACTTCTCGGCCAAAGTGAGCTTCACATGGCTTGTGCGTTTGAGAATCGGCGTCGCCATTCCGCGCGCGCGAGGCATCCACCTGCGCATCGTCGGTCCCTTACCGATCAGAAGCTCCTTGATATATAAATTGTCCACGTCGACGCCCCCCTTGTGGGACGCGTTTGCGACTGCGGACTTCACAAGCTTCAAAAGCGGACCTGCAGCACGGCGCCTGCAGAACGTGAGATAGTCGATCGCCGCCTGGACGTTCTTGCCCCTGATATAGGTCGCGACCGCCATCATCTTGCGCGGGGTCATGCGTAGATGTTTCAATCTTGCTTCACTCATGCCGCACCGCCTTCCTTCACTTCGGTCTTTTTCTCGCCCGAATGGCCGCGGAACGTTCTCGTCGGAGCGAACTCGCCCAGCTTGTGGCCGACCATGTTCTCCGTCACGAACACCGGCACAAATTTTCTGCCGTTGTGAATCGCGATCGTCAGACCGACCATATCCGGAATGACGGTTGAACGCCTGGACCATGTTTTGATCATCTGCTTCTGCGTGGACTGCTGCGCGAACTCCACTTTCTTCGCGAGATGACCATCAATGAACGGACCTTTTTTTAGTGATCTTGCCATATTTTTAACCCGTTATTTGCTGCGTCTGGTTATGATGAAGCGCTGCGTGCGCCTGTTGTCTCTTGTCTTTCTTCCCTTTGTGCACCATCCCCACGGTGAAACCGGATGGCGTCCGCCCTTCGTGCGTCCCTCTCCTCCGCCGTGCGGATGGTCGACCGGATTCATGGCGGTGCCGCGGACTATCGGGCGCCAGCCCATCCAGCGGTTCCTTCCGGCCTTACCGATCTCTATGTTGCCATGATCCAGGTTGCCGACCTGTCCTATCGTGGCACGACACTCAACGTTGACCATTCTCACTTCGCCCGACGGAAGTTTCAGCTGCGCATAAAGACCTTCGCGGGCCATGAGCTGCGCCATCGCACCCGCGCCGCGCGCGATCCTTGCGCCTGCGCCGGGAAGAATCTCGATGTTGTGGACCGGCGTTCCCAGAGGAATCGCCTTCAAGGACATTGAATTGCCCGGGGCGATTTCAGCGTCGTCGGAAGAAATGACCTTCTGGCCCACCTTCAAGCCAACCGGCGCCAGTATGTAGCGCTTCTCGCCGTCCGCGTAATTCAAAAGAGCGATATACGCCGAACGGTTCGGATCGTACTCGATGGTTGCGACTGTTGCGGGAACTCCCACTTTGTCGCGCTTGAAATCAATGATGCGGTACTTTTTCTTCGACCCGCCACCGCGATGCCACAGGGTGATGCGTCCGTAGGCATTGCGTCCGGAACTCTTCTTCAGATGGCACGTCAGTTTTTTCTCAGGCCTATCGGTCGTGAGCTCGGAGAAATCGTACGCGCTCATGCCTCGCCTTCCGGGTGTAGCCGGTTTATAATTCTTGAGTCCCATTATTTACCTTCCATTATTTCGATGCGCTCGCCCTCTTTGAGCGTGACGATCGCTTTTTTCCAGCTTGATGTCATGCCGACGTTTTTACCGACGCGCTTTCTCTTGCCCGGAAGGTTGAGCGTCCTGACGGCGGTGACGCTGACCTTGAAGACGGTCTCCACAGCGTTCCGGACGTCGTTCTTCGTGGCTTTCTTATCCACTTCGAAGAAATACTGGTTGGATTCGCCCTGCCTTGCTGTGCTCTTCTCGGTGATGAGCGGTCGTCTTAAAACTTGATGTATCTTCACGGCCTTAATGTCTCCTGCACCTTGGCGAGCGCGGACTGCGTGATCACTAGGTGCTCATGCTTGAAAATGTCAAAAAGATTGAGTCCATCACAGCGTATAAGTTTCACATTCGGGATATTGGCGACCGAGCGCCTGAGATTCACGTCCGCCACGTCGGTGACTATGAGGCCGCGGGCAACGCCCAGATTTTGCAGCGTCTTCACCATCTCTTTGGTCTTGGGCGCCTTCACTACCAGACTGTCGAGGACGATGATTTTTCCGTCCTGGAGCTTTGCCGCCAAAGCGGATCGAAGCGCCGCGCGCTTGGCCTTAACGGGCATCGCGTAAGAATAGTCGCGCGGATGCGGGCCGAAAGATTTGCCGCCGCCGACGAACAGGTTAGCGCGGCTGTCCGAGTGGCGTGCGCGGCCGGTGCCTTTTTGGCGGTATATTTTCTTCGTGGACCCGGAGACCATCCCGCGGGTTTTTGAAGCCGCGTCGCCCTGTCTGCGGTTCGTGAGCTGCATCTTGACCGCTTCGTACAGGAGCGCCTTGTTGGGGGAACCGCCGAAAATATCTTCCGAAAGATCCACCTCGCCGACCTTTTTCTTCTCTACATTATATACTGTTTCCTTCATGGCATTTGCCTCTGATTACTTTTGTTCTTCTTTCGTTTCCACCGGCGCCTGTTTAGGCTCTTCCGCGGCGGGTTTTTCCGTTTTTTTGCCCTTCAATTCCGGACGTTTTTCAAAATCCTTTGTCGTATTGACGATTATTAGCATGCCGTTATTAGCTCCGGGGAGCCCGCCCTTTAAAAGAAGGACGTTGTCGTCGGGGCGGACGCCCGCGACTTCAATATTCTTGATAGTCACGCGGTCCACTCCCATGTGGCCGGGAAGTCTTGTGTTCTTGAAGACGCGTGCGGGCCACGTGCGCATACCGATGGAGCCCGTGCGCCTGTGGAAATCCGAACCGTGCGACGCCGGACCGCCGTGTTTATGGTGGCGCTTGATGACGCCCTGGAAGCCTCTACCCTTTGAGACGCCGATGACATTGACCATATCCCCCACCTTGAACGCGCCGACCGTGATCGCCTGGCCGACTTCAAATTCGGCGGCGGCTTCGGTCCTGAACTCGCGAAGGTGGACAAAAGGCTCAAGTCCCTTCTTCTCCTGATGGATACGAAAGGCCTTCGCGAGCCTTGAAGGCTTGGCCTTTTCGAACCCAAGCTGAAGCGCGTTGTAGCCGTCTGTCTCCTTCGTCTTTTTCTGGACGACCGAGCACGGCCCCGCGTGGACGACCGTGACCGGAACCTGGCTCCCGTCGTCCGAAAAGATTTGCGTCATTCCCAACTTTTTTCCCAAAAGACCTAACATAGTTTTCCTCAGATCATTTTTATTTCGACGTCCACTCCCGACGAAAGTTCTAACTTCATCAACGCATCGATTGTCTGCTGCGTCGGCTCCAGTATATCCAAAAGCCTCTTGTGGGTTCTGATTTCGAACTGCTCCTGCGAGCGCTTATCCACGTGCGGCGAACGGAGGACGCAATACTTTTCGATCTTTGTGGGAAGCGGGATCGGCCCTGCTATCCTGCCGCCCGTCCTCTGAACCGTGCCCACGATTTCGGTCGTGGACTGATCGAGAAGCTTGTGGTCAAACGCCTTGAGCTTGATTCTTACCTTCTGACCTTTTTCGTACTGCTCAACCATATATTAACTCCTTGAGCCGACCTTCTTTATTCAATGACCTCGGTCACAACGCCTGCGCCGACTGTCCTGCCGCCTTCACGGATAGCGAACCTTAACTCCTTCTCCATCGCGATCGGCATGATGAGTTCGATTTCCATAGTTACGTTATCGCCGGGCATCAC
>JBGSNL010000070.1:0-15944 GCA_041739675.1 bacterium | reverse complement strand
ATAATCTATTTTTCTGATATCAAGCACCAGAAAGTCCGCCCATTTTCCCGCATCGAAATTTCCTATCTCCTCTTCCATTGAAAGGGTTGCGGCCCCTCCCATTGTGGCAAGATAGAAGGCCTTTTGAGGGCTGACCGACGTTTCAAGCTGGGTGTAGTCGGCGTGGCGCATCTCTGTGAAGAGAGATATAGAGGTACCCGCTCCTACGTCCGTGCCCAAACCGTACGTGATGCCCGCTTTTTCAATGCGCGAAACCGGCATCCATCCGCTTTTCAGGAAAAAGTTTGAGGTCGGGCAATGGGCGATCTTTGTGCATGAGTCGGCCATTCTTTTATATTCATCGTCGCTCATGTGGATTGCGTGGCCCAGAATTGTTTTGGGGCCCGCGCAACCGGTCCTTTCAAAAACTGAAAACGCGTCAGGAAATTCGGGATAAAGTTCGCGCACCTTTTCGTTTTCCGCTTTCGTCTCCGCAATGTGGCTTTGCAGATACGCGCCGGTTTTATTCAGAAGCTTGCCCACCTCTTCGAATAGTTTTTTACTGCACGTGGGCGCAAAGCGCGGAGTGAAGGCATAGCGAAGCCGCCCTCCCGCGGTGCAATGCCACTTCTCGGCAAGCATCTCGCTTTGTTTTAAAGACCAGTTCGTCTGCTCTTTTAAGCCATCCGGCGCGTTTTGATCCATCATCACCTTGCCGATGACGGCACGCACGCCGCACGCCTTGGCCAGCTTGAAGGCGTGATCGGTTGCGTGCTCGTGGACCGTAACATAAATCGCGGCCGTCGTTGTTCCGTTCAGAATGAGTTTTTTGAAAAAGCGTTTGCCGACGTCATCCACGATTCGCAGATCCTTGAAGGCCATTTCGGCTGGGAATATATATTGATTGAGCCAGCCCAAAAGAGTCTTGCCGTGTTTGCCGCGGCAATCGAGCTGCGGCAGATGCAGATGGCAATCGACAAGGCCCGGGATTATGAGATGGCGGCGAAGATCGACGATTTTCATCCCCCTCTCCCCTCGTGGGAGAGGGTTGGGGTGAGGGGCGCACGAAACAATTTTACCCGCTCCGTCAACGACCAGCAGGCCGTCTTTGATATCCTCAGCCCCGCCTGCCGGCTTGGGATTGATGATGCGCGCGCGATAACCTGTGAGCTTGCCCCTCTTCATTTCTTTTCTTCCTTATTTTCTTCCTCGCCTGCTTCCCCGCCCGGCTCCTGCTCTGCCTGCACCTTTTCGCCGGGGATAGCGTATTTTCCCGACGCCCACTGGCCGAGATCTATCAGCTTGCATCGCTCCGAGCAAAACGGCGCGTACGGATTATTTTCCTCCGCCGCAGGCTTGCCGCACAGGGGACAATGATTTTTTTTCATCGATATTTCCCCGTCATATCAGTGGAGAGAGCGTCAATATATCCCCGTTTGCATGCCCCGTGACCGTCGCATTTGCGCTGTCGGTCCCAAAATTCAGACTGACGGGCGTTGTCGATCCAAAAACTATGTAGAGAACTCCACGCAGCGAACCGTCGGGCGCCCCGGGGGCATTGAAGAGCATATCGTCTATCCCGTCGCCGTTGATATCTCCGACCGGTTTCGAAAGACCGAACACTGTGTGCAAGCCGGTTGGCGGCGCCTCCCCTGTGAATGTAGCGCCGGCCGCCCCGCCCGCGCTCAAGTCAACGCTCGCCGGTGTTGCCGATCCGAAAAAGAGAAACGCCTCTCCCATATTCACCCCGCCTGTGGTTGAAAGCGGAGCTCCGAATATCATATCATTATATCCGTCATTATTCACATCGCCCTGCATAGATGAAGAAAATCCCATCTCCGTGGTCGTCGTAGCGCCCGTGAACACCGCCGATGCGCTGTCGGTCGCAAAATTCAAGCTCACGGGAGAAGCGGAGCCCAGCACTAGATAATTCACGCCTTTTGCCGAACCGCCTCCAGGCGCACTCAATATCAGATCGTCGTATCCATCGCTGTTCACGTCCGCACAGCCCGGTATGAACCCCATATGATCGCCGTCTTGCGCCCCCGTGAAAAGAGCGGTGGGCGCCTGGCTCCTCAGATCGAGATTGGAAAGAGTCGCAGAGGCCGCGATGAAATACGCCAGCCCGCGGTCCGTGCCGCCGCCGGCAGCGTTCGGCGCGGACAAGACAATGTCGTCCAGTTCGTCGCCGTTGACGTCGCAGGAGTTAAACGGCTGGGCGGCAAGTCCCAAACTGTCGCTGACAATGTAGTTTGCCGCTGAAAAGTTTGTGACGGGCTGCATGAATCCGTAAGGCGTCGTTTTTCCAAGCACCAGCCAGAACTGAGAGTCGTTCGGGGGAAACTCGCCGCCCACTATGAAATCTCCAAGCCCGTCGCCGTTGACGTCCCCCGCCGGATAAACACCCTCGCCGAGGTGAGTGTCCGCAGCGGGACCGACCAGGACGTCGGCATCGGTGTCAGCCAGCGTAAAAATTCTGCCGGCCGGCGCGGCCGAGCCGTATATAATGATGATAAAGCCGGCCGCTGTTCCGCCGCCGGTCGTCTGGGGAGAGCCGGCTACAATATCCGCGAAACCGTCGCCGTTGATGTCGCCGACGATGTTCGTGAAAAAACCGAATTGCAGCTCGGTACCTCCGGACACGCTGTACTGGGCGTCGGCCGTCTGCGCTGACAGATCGACGTTCGACCAGCCCGTTTTTCCCAGGAAGAGATAGAGCATTCCGCTATTTGTCCCGTTTTCGTCGTTATTAGGTGCGCTCACCACAAAATCGTCTATCCCGTCGCCATTCACGTCGTGCATGTTGATCTTGGGTTCGAAGGCCTGCGTGTATACCGCAGCCAGAGCGTTCCCCTGTGCATCTCTGGCGCTCGTCTGTATGGTCATCGTATAAAGGTGGTTCGTCTTGAGAAGCGCTGCCGGAGTGAACGTCACCGTGTTGTCCGCCCATGCGAACGCGCCCTCTATCGGCCCGCTCCCGCTGATCTGAAAGGCCGCCTCGACGCTTGCCTGATCCATGGCGGCTGAGAATGTGACCGAAATTGCGCTGGTGGGATAGATCCTCTTGCCCGCCGCGTTTGTCGAAGTGACCGTCGGGGGCGTTCCTCCGCCGCCGCCGCACGCGCAAACCGCAAAAGCACACAGGACAAAAAACGCGCTCAGCTTTTTCATAGACTCCCCTTTTGTCGTGTTTGAAGTCTGTATATTTGAGCTTGTATGCAGATAGGTCAATTGAAAAATTTGGCCTTGCTGCCGCCCTTTTGCGTTGATATTAAGCTGTCTATGGATGTTTATGAAAAAATTGCGGAGCTTGAGAGGTTGCGCACTCCGTTTGCCGTGGCAACTGTGGCGAAGGTTGCAGGCTCGGCACCGAGACATGTGGGCGCCAAGATGATAATAACCGCCGAAGGGGAAATTTTCGGGACGATCGGCGGCGGAGCCCTTGAACATCAGGTCATCTCCGATGCAAAGGAAATCATCGGGCGCAAGACGGCGGAACTCAAGTCGTATCCTCTGGGCCCGATGCTGGGCCAGTGCTGCGGAGGGGAGGTAGATATTTTTATAGAGCCAACGCTTCCCAAAAAAGAGGTCGTGGTTTTCGGCGCGGGGCATATTGCGGAAGAACTCTGTCCGATGCTTTTGAAACTGGGTTTCAGTGTGACGCTGGTCGACGAACGCCGTGAGCGCATCGGGCTGCCGGCATTCGCGGCGCTTGGCGGAAAACTGAACGAGTTGCCGACTGACGCCCTCCGGACGATAAAATTCAACGACGGCATTTACATCATCGTCATCACGCATGAACACAAGCACGACGAGGCGATCGTGGAATACTGCCTCGACAAACCGTTCAAGTATCTGGGCTGCATCGGATCGAGAACCAAGTGGGCAAAATTCCGCGAGCGATACAAGGCGCGCGGGATAACCGAGGAGCAGCTTGCGCGCGTGACAACACCCATTGGATTGGATATCGGAAGCGAAACACCGTTTGAAATTGCAGTTTCAATCGTGTCTCAACTGATTCAACTAAATGCAAAATAAAATCGGGGGGATCATTCTTGCCGCGGGAGAATCGAGCCGCATGGGGAAACCCAAGGCTCTTCTTCTATTTCCCGATAAAAAAACTCTTTTGACAGCGCAGGCGCAACTGCTCCGCGATGCCGGGTGCCAACCCGTGGTGGTCGTGGTGGGGGCCGGCTCCGACGTGATCGTGCGCGCGCATCCGCATCTTGAAGTTTCATGGTGCGTCAACAAGGCGTGGGAGACGGGGCAATTCTCGTCGATCCATGCCGGCGTTTCGCATCTTCTGCACCATGATATCGACGGCGTCATTATACTTCCGGTGGACACGGCCGGCGTAAAGGCGCAGACACTTGTCAATATAATGAAGGAAGCGGAGAAGAACCCGTCGCTTTCGGCTGTCGTGCCGGTCTTCAACGGCAAGGGCGGTCATCCCGTTTATCTCACGCGCGCGTTTTGCGTGAAAGTGGCGGAGTCGGATCCTCAAAAAGATCGCCTCGATATTTTGCTCCATCGGGCGGGAGATATCCTGCATTTGCCGGTGGATGACGAGGCCATCCTGAAAAACATTAACACCCCTGATGAGTGGGAGAGAAATTGTTCAGACGCCTCATCATTATAATATGTCTTCTCGTGGCGCCGGCGGCATGGGCAGACGACCCGGTTGTCACCGTAACACCGCCCAACAGCCGCATATACAAGAAAATCCTGCTCTTTCCCCTTGAGATTCCGAAGTACGCGCTTCAGGCGGCGACGTTCCCCTTAGGCATCACGAGCCGCTACGTCGAAAGAAAACATATCCAGCAGAGGGTCGCAGATTTTCTCTCCAACGATGATAAGACATTCTGGGTCTATCCCATAATAGAGGGTGGCGCCGGCTCCGGATTTGGCGGAGGGCCCGCGCTGAAGCACATCAATCTCTTCGACGACGGCTACCAGCTTTCTGCCAACTACAGGATCCACATCAACATGGACCAGCAGGCCGGCGCGTCGATTGGAAAACCGGACGCCTTCGAGATATTCGGAGCGCCCGTCTCATGGTCGTTTTCTCCACAGTGGTTCAGATTTCTCGACCAGAATTTTTACGGCTTCGGCAACGACAGTCAGCAGGGAAACAAGAGCCAGTATCTCATCAATCAAACCGATATTCTGGGCGAAATTGCCGCTCATCCTCTGGAGAACTTCTCCGTGGGCCTGGACCTGGGCTACAGCCTGGCAACGACCGGAGAGGGAGACTCCCCCACCATAGATTCCATATTCCCGGTGAATTCTCTTTCCGGTTTTGAAAAATGGCTGCAGTATGGAATTTTCGGCCTCAAGATCGAACACGATGACAGGAACAACAAATCGCTGCCGGAGTCCGGAGGTTTGAGAAAACTCACGCTCGCGCGATATCAGCACTTCGGACAGGGAAGCTTCAATTACAACCAGCTGAACCTGGACCTGAAACAATTTATCCGGCTCGGCGGCCCCAGACGCGTGCTGGGCCTTCACACGGGATGGACGTTTCAGCAGATCCCGAGCGGAAACGAGATCCCCTACTACCGCCTGGCGACCCTTGACGTCTACTCGCCTCTGCGCGGTTTCAAGCGCCAAAGATTCGTCGACCGCGGCATGTGCGTCTTCAACTTGGAGTACCGCATGCCCCTCTGGTCCACGGTGGACGGCGTGATCTTCGGCGATACGGGGCGCGTCTTTCACGGCGTCGGCGATTTTTCCTTCAAGGGATTCAAATACTCCGCCGGGGGAGGCTTGAGGATGAGGGCGATGAATCTCATGTTGTTCCGTTTGGATGTGGCCTACGGAGGCGAAGGGGTCAACTTTATATTCGGCATGTCAAGGTCACTATGAAAAAACTTTTCCTGATCATCACTGGTATGATTTTTTTGAGCGGTTGCGCGGCATCGTCGGCGCTGCGTTATCCGCCGTCGAGATGGATTAAAGATAACGACATGACGCCGATCGCGGAGCCCACGGAACGCTGGCGCTACAGCTACGCAGTGGGCGAGTATGAACGCTACCAGCTTGCTATGTTCCAGAAAGTCTCATCCTTCATAGGCGTTCCTAAAGTGGTGACTGGTGGAAACGAGGAGGCGCTCAACGTTGACAATTTCGACGAGGCGCCGGATTCAACATGGTTCACGAACCGCATAGGCCGCTTCGATATGACCCCCGCGCAGGTTGCGCTGGGATCGGGCACGGGAAAGGCGCCCAGCGTGAAGGACACGCTTGAAGTCGTGTGGGTAGGCCGGGCCGAGCTGTCACCTGAAATAATCGTCGAAGACAAGGATGGCGCCCATTATCTTCTGATTTTTGACGACTCCCAGCATCCCGAATCGGCGACAAGTGCCACCATCATCGCGAACCGTCTGCTTTATGCCGCAGGATACAATTTACCGGAGAGCCACATCGTGGGCGTCGACCGTTCGAAGCTCGTTATTTCGCCCGCCGCTGTGACGACGACGAAGTACGGAGAGGAGGTTCCGGCGACTTCCGAGGACCTGGACAGGCTCCTCTGCTTGGTGGCGGAGGATCCAAGGACGGAAACGGCCCGCGCAGCCATGCTTGCGGAAGAGGAAGGCATTCCGCTGGGGCCGTTTTCATTTTCAGGCAAACGCTCCGACGACAAAAAAAACGACCGCATCCCGCACGAACATCGCCGCGAGCTTCGCGGCCTTGCAACTTTCTGCGCATTTCTTGACTGTACAGTGATGGACGACGAGCAGACCGGAGATTTCTTCGTTGCAACCGGCGATGACGTCGGTTTCATCACCCACTATATTTTGCGCACCGACAGCACTCTCGGAACTTACAGGAAATCGGAGGAACAGGGGCTCTACGATCCGGCGAAATGGAACCCGTTTTTCCCGAACGCCGCGTTCGCAAACAGAACGTCTCGCGACGCATTCTGGGCAGCAGCGATTCTTTCACGCATCTCGAACGATGCGATCGCCGCCGCTGTGGATGAAGCGAAATACGCAAGTAAGGATAAGCGCGACGCAGTCGTTAAGATGCTAGTCGACAGAAAGGATAAGACAATTGCCTACGCGTTCGAAAAACTATCTCCCCTTTCAAATTTCAATCTTCTAAAGGATGGGGAGAGTCTTCTTCTCGATTTCGATGACCTTAGCGGCAAGAACGTCTATCGCTACAGGCTCAAAACGGAGAGAGAGCGCGCGATACTCAAAGACTGGACCGATACAGCGGATACGAATGCCTCCATCGAAAGCGACCTTGTGGGCCGCATCCTCAAGAAGCGCCTCTATGTCCTGGAGATTCAGTCAAAGAAGCCGGGAGACGAGTGGTGGCTGCCGCCAGTCGACGTCTTTTTGAAACGTACGGGCGACGACGAAATCACGCTGATGGGGATCGCAAGAAGGTATCGGTGAGATAGCGGCCCAGAAGATTTGCTGCAACAAATTTGCGGTAGTCGGCGGTGGAGCGGATATCGTCGATGGGTTTTATTTCTTCAGCAAGCGATTTTCTCGCTTCATCTATAATATTTTCATTCAACTTTTTTCCCATAAGAAACTTTTCGGTCTTTGGCGCGCGGACGACAGTGGGAGCGACGCTTCCAAGTGCGATTGCGATGTCTTCAACTATTTCATTTTGAATTATTGAGCGCACGCACATCACGACCTTCGAGATCGCCTGCGCCTTGCGCGTTCCAATCTTGTAAAAAGTCGCGCTCTCTCCGGGCTTCGGCTTTGGAATGATCACCCTAGTTAAGATTTCATCAGGTTTTAGAGCGGTCTTCCTGTAAGAGAGATAAAACTCCCGCAGTGGAATGTGCCGCCTGCCGGCCAGGCTCGTGAGCTCCACCTTTGCATCGAAGGCCATGAGCACCGGAGGCGTATCGCCTGCGGGACTTGCGTTGACAATGTTTCCGCCTATCGTGCCGCGGTTTTGTATCTGAATTGCGCCCACGGTTTTGCACGCGTCGACTAACGCGGAGCAATCGCGCTGCACGATCTTGCTTGCAACGATAGTCCCATGCGTGACGAGCGCGCCGATCTCAACCACATTTTCCCGCTGGACGATGAGCTTCAACTCTTCAACGCCGCCGATATCGACGATTCCCTCGGGCATGCGCCCGCCCCATTGGACGATGAGGTCCGTGCCGCCCGCAAGGAGAGGAAAGCGCGTCTCCTTGTCCGCAATGACGCCCAGGGCCTCGGTCAGATTTTCACATTTGAAATAACGCATTTTTCTATCGCTTCGATTATTTTCGTGTAGCCCGTGCATCTACACAGATTTCCGGCGACCGCCTCTTTTATCTCTTCACGTGTGGGTTTCGGATTTTTCTTGAGCAGCGCGTACGCGGCCATGATCATTCCCGGCGTGCAGATGCCGCACTGAGAGGCACCGCACTCCAGAAAATGTTGTTGCAACGGATGGAGCTTCTTTTTGCCGGCGATGCCTTCAATCGTCGTAATCTCGTCGCCGTTATCCAGCTGACCGAATATGATGATACAGGAATTGACAACCTCGCCGTTCAAGACGATGGAGCACGCGCCGCACTCGCCTTCGCCGCAGCCTTCCTTCGTGCCGGTGAGCTTGAGATTTTCGCGCAAGACGTCAAGCAGGCGCTCCGCAGGATGCGCCTTCACTTTACGTTTCTTGCCGTTGATTATGAGTGCTATATTTTTTTCCATGCCTCGTACAATTTCTCCGGCGTCACGGGAATTTCCGCGATTCTCAAACCGGTTGCGTTCGCAATTGCGTTGACTATCGCGGGCGCGCCGCCGTCCAGCGGGAGCTCGCCCAATCCCTTGGCGCCCATCGGCCCGTGTGAAAACGGATGTTCGATTATCACAGTTTCGAATTCCGGCGTGTCGAGCGTTGTCGGAATTATGTACGTCTGCATGCGATTGTTCAGAAGTCTGCCCCTGTCGTACCGCTGCTCCTCCGTCAGGGCCCACCCCACCGCCTGCAACGTCCCTCCCTCGATCTGACCCACGCACATTTGCGGATTCACCGCGCGCCCCACGTCCTGCACCATATACACGCGCTCAACTTTGACCTCGAACGTGTCCATGTCGACTTCGACCTCTGCAACGTCACATCCCCATGAATACGCCGCGTACGCATCTCCATGATAGGTCGAATCGTCCCAGTGAATGCCCGGCGCTGGCTCGTACGCTTCGATGATCGTCAGAGGGCCCCTCTTTTTTAAAAAAGCCTTCGCGAGGGATTCAAAATCGCGGTGATTTCCTCCCGCGACTTCAGACAGGCGCTTTTTCAATTCCTCGGCGCAGACGCAAAGAACTTTTCCGATGACCATCGTCGTGCGCGACGCGACAGTGGGGCCGCTGTCGGGAACTTTTGAAGTGTCGGGCGTTTCGATTCCCACCATCTTGAGAGGAACCCCCACCGCGTCCGCGACGATCTGCGGCAGCACAGTGTGGGCGCCCTGCCCCATATCGGTGCAGCCGGTGAGCACCGTAAGTGTGGCGTCTTTTTCAAGGCGGATGCCCGCCTTGCTCTTCAGCTTCACCTCACCCGATCCCGTGAAACCGCCGCCGTGAAGGAAGAATGACATTCCGACACCCTTCTTCTCTTTCCACTTGTTCTCGAAATCCGACATCTCGGCGGCTCTCTCAAGACACTCCATCCCGCCCGCCGATTCTTTCAAGATCTGGCCCGTGGGCATCTCGTCGCCGATCTTGAGACAGTTTCTTTTGCGGATTTCATAAGGCGACATATTTAATGCCTCGGCGATTTTGTCCATCTGCGCTTCGACCGCGAAGAGGGTCTGCGGCGCGCCGAAGCCGCGGAACGCACCGTTGGGCGGCGTGTTGGTCGCATACGCGGTCCCTTCAATTTTCACGTGCGGGCAAAAGTACGGGCCGAAGCTGTGGAGAAAACCGCGCGACAGAACAACGGGGGTGAGTGTCGTGTATGCGCCGCCGTCGAATTCGATTTCAATCTCCTGCGCCACGAGCGTTCCATTTTTCTTCACGCCGGTCTTGTGACGCACAACCGAAGGATGGCGCTTCGTAGTGACAATCATGTCCTCTTCGCGCGCATAAACCATTTTGACAGGCCGCTTTGCTTTGAGCGCAAGAACGGATGCATAGCCCGCCAGCACGGAGGGATAATCCTCTTTGCCGCCGAAGGCGCCGCCGATGGTCGCCTGTTTTACGGATAATTTGGATGCGGATATGCCGAGGAGCCGTTCAAGCGCCTTGAGAATATAGAACGGACATTGGAGCGAACCGACAAAATCCACTCCGCCATCTTCGCGCGGCACGGCAATCATACCCTGCGGTTCTATGTAGCTATGTTCCTGCGCGCCGGTGCGGTAGGTTCCTTCGACGATGAGATCTGCCTCGCCAAAACCCTTCGCGATGTCTCCTTTGCTTATTTTATAATGAGAGATGACGTTGTCTTTTCCGTGGATGATCCGCTTTTTAGCCTTCGAATCCTCGATCGTCAGGACAGGTTCCCATTCTTCGTATTTTATTTCGACATGACGCCTGGCCTCTTCCGCAATTTGTTTTGTCGGCGCCGCTATGAGAATTATCGCCTCGCCGATGTGCCTGATCTCGTCATGGACAAGAAGCGGCAGATCTTCCTCTATCATCGTGACGACGTTGCGACCCGGAATATCGTGGCGATCCGCGATGACTACTTTTTTCCAGTTGAATGACGGATTGAAATTTATGGAGAGGACTTTGCCGGAGGGAATTGTCGAGCGGACGGCGACACCTTGCCACATGTCGGGCATGGTTATGTCATCGACATATTGCGCCCGGCCTGTGACCTTGTCTTGACCGTCGAGGCGAATGACATTTTGCCCAACGACCCCCATTACCGCCTCCTTAGGGCGTTTTTACTACCTTTTTAGCCTTGCTATTGCAAATAAATTAGCTAAAAGCATAGAGCGCAAAGCGAGGTGCAATATGATTTCAACAGCCGACAAATATACGACTTTAAGGACGGCGAAGGCCGCTGCAAAAGTGAGCGCGTCTCCGAAAACAATCGCGCTTTGCAAAAGCGGAAAGACACCCAAAGGCAACGCGGTTGAAATCGCCCGTGCGGCGGGCGTGCTGGCGGCGAAGAAAACATATGAGCTCATTCCGTTTTGCCATCCGATTCCTCTGGATCATATCGGCGTGGACATCAGATTTTCAAAAAATGCGATAGAGATTCAGGCGAGTGCGACTGCGGTATCGAAAACGGGCGTGGAGATGGAAGCACTCACCGCCGCATCTGTCGCCGCGCTCACGATCTATGACATGCTCAAGCCGGTCACCAAAAATATTACAATTTCCAACATCAAATTGATGGAAAAACGCGGCGGTAAGAGTGATTTCACGAGTGTCGCAAAAAATCTCAGGGCTGCGGTCATCGTTACAAGCGACTCGCGTGCGGCAAAGAAAAACGAAGATACGACGGGCTCCATAATCCGCAACTGGCTCAAAGCTCTTGGATTCAAAACAGGCAAGGCAGCCGTCACGCCGGATAATCAAAAAGACATCAAAGACGCTCTGAAGCGCTACTCAAAGCGCTGCGATCTCATCATTACGACAGGCGGCACGGGGCTTGGCCCCCGCGACGTCACCGTTGAAGCGACGAGAAAGGTGATTGAAAAAGAAATCTCCGGAATCTCCGAGGCGATCAGAAATTACGGACAGGAAAGAACGCCATTTTCCATGCTCTCACGGGGGATCGCCGGCATCAGGGGAAAAACGCTGATCGTGAATCTCCCGGGATCGCCCAAAGGCGTCAGAGAATCGCTTACCGCTATCACGCCCGGCATCCTGCACGCATTCGAGATGATGAAGGGGAAAGGACACTGATACGAATACGGTCCGCTATCTCCGAATTTCCGTCACCGACCGGTGCAATATGCACTGCCGCTATTGCATGCCCAAGGGATATTCGACCCACACATCTTCCGATTCGCTTACCCCCGATGAACTTTTTACAATTCTGAAAACTGCTACACGCTTCGGTGTAAACACCGTGAGAATAACCGGCGGCGAACCTCTTCTCAGGGAAGATCTGATCGATATCATCGGCAGAATATCAAAAAACCGTTCTTTAAAAGACATCCACATAACCACGAACGGTACGCTGCTAGCCCACGCGGTTCGGGATCTCAAAAAGGCCGGCGTCGATTCCGTGAACATAAGTCTCGATACGCTTAAGCGCGGCAGATATCATGAGATAAGCGGCTCCGATCTTTTGCCCTCCGTTCTTCATGGCATAAGCAAAGCGAAAAACGCTTTCGATCTTGTCAAAATAAATTGTGTCGTGATGCGCCATATAAATGATGACGAGATCTGCGATTTTTTAAGAGTCGCCGAAAATGAAAACATTCTTGTCAGGTTCATCGAGTTCATGCCACATCTGGATTGCTCCATGGATTTTCTCTTCCCGAAACCTGAGATACTGGGAGTCGTGGAGAACAACTTCGGAAGGATCAAAAAGCTATCAAAGACGTTCGGTTTGGGCCCCGCACAATATTTCACGGCGGAAAATCTCAAAACACCTTTCGGCGTAATTTCGTCTGTGACCACCCCGCCATGCCCTTCATGCAACCGTCTGAGGCTGACAGCGGACGGCAGGCTCCTTCCCTGCCTTTATTCCATGAAGCACTTCGATCTGAGGACGCCGCTCAGAAGTGGCGGCAACATCGAAAAAGTTTTTGCAGAAGCCTGCCGTTCCAAGAAATGCTCGGGCGTGCCGCCGAGGAAGAAACTCAATATGGTCGAGGTCGGGGGCTGAATGGCAAAGGTAGTCTCCATAAATGTAAGCGCCGCAAAGGGAGTGAAGAAGACGTCGGTGAGCGAGGCCTCGTTGATCGAAAATTGCGGCATCAAGGGCGACGCCCATGCCGGAAGCCCGGTCCGGCAGGTGAGCCTACTAAACATTGACGACATCAGAAAAACGAATTTGAATGCCGGAGACTTTGCGGAAAACATTTCCGCTGAGGGGATAGATCTGAAAAACCTTCCCGTTGGAACGCGCATGAGAATCGGCGCCGCGGCAGTCCTTGAAATCAGCCAGATCGGCAAGAAGTGCCACACGCGTTGCACCATATATAATGAAGTGGGCGATTGCATAATGCCGAAACAGGGCGTCTTTGCGCGCGTTATCACGGGCGGGCGCATAGCGGCGGGAGACGAGATTTCAGTCATATGAAGATAGAGGACGCAATTTTCAAATCGGCGAAGACGAAAAAGGCACCTGACGGAAAATCTTACAAGAGTCTTTCCATTTCCGCCGCCGTAAAAATAGCCGGGAGATACAAAAAACCCCTTCGGGAGGTCGAGATAGAGGCGCTTGAATTTGAAGTGATCCCGGAACGCTATCAGCGAAACATTGGGACCGTTGGAGTTGAGGGCCAGAGCGATCTCTTGTCTTCGCATGTCGCGATCATCGGGGCGGGAGGCTTGGGCGGCACGGTCTTTGAAATTCTTCTGCGCTACGGTGTGGGGCAGATAACGATCGCCGATTTTGACAAGTTTGAGGAGAGCAACCTGAACCGCCAGCTCTTGAGTTCGATGAAAGATCTGAAGAAGAAGAAAGTCGCTTCGGCTGTCAGGCGCGGACGCCTCATCAATCCGGCCACGACGGTGAAGACATATTCCCAAAAATTGACGAAGGCCAATGCCGCAAAAATCATTGAGGGCGCCGATGTGGTTGCGGATTGTTTAGGAGGTCTCCCCGACAGATTCATTGTCGAAGGCGCCGCGAAGAAGCTCAATATCCCCATGGTCCACGCGGCCCTTTCCGGATTCAAAGGTCAGCTCACTACGATTTTCCCCGAAGACGAGGGATTGATATCGATTTACGGCCCGCCCGAAAAATTGCCAAAGTCGGGAACGGAAGCCCAGCTCGGCACGCCGCCATCAATGGTTCTCTATATGGCCTCCCTGCAGGCACACGAGATCGTCAAGGTTCTGCTCAATCTCGGCGAACCCTTCCGGAACATCCTGGCTTTAGTCGATCTCAACGAGGCGAAAATAAGACAGTTTCAGCTTGCCGGCCACGCAAAATAAAAAAGCCGCTTTTCAGCGGCCATTCTCTTTCTGAGCGGGCGATGGGAATCCACCCTACGCCTCTCGGCTCCGGGTATTTCCTCGGCGACCCGCCAAATGTTTTTGGCGGGTGCCCCGCCTCGGTCAGGACAGGTGGATCCGAGCGACACCGCCCATACAAAACAAAAATAGCCGCCATAAGGCAGCTATTTTTGTTTGAGCGGGCGATGGGAATCGGACCCACGTATGAAGCTTGGGAAGCTTCCATTCTACCATTGAATTACGCCCGCGTAGCGTCAGGCCTATAACATCGGCAAAATGAACGCAATCAAAAATGCTATACTCACGATATACATCAATGGATGTACCTCTTTAAATTTGCGATGAAACATTTTTATCAGCGTATAGCTGATGAAGCCGAAGCCAATACCGTAACTTATATTGTAGGTCAGAGGGATCAAAACCATCGCCAAGAAAGCCGGAAACGACTCTTCAAAATTGTCCCACTCTATCTCGCGCACGATCTTCATCATGAGAAAACCCACGACGATGAGCGCACAGGCGGTGATGGGATAAACGGTGTGATCGCCGGCGCCTGCAGGCGGGATGACGTCCGGCGGGACGGCAAAGTTCGCCTCGCCGAACAGGCAATATTGAACCGAATTTGAGATGCGGTGGCCGCCGCCGATCATCTTGACTACCGGCGCAAAAAACGAGGCGACGGCGAAAAGAATTCCCACGACGATCGCGGTGAGCCCTGTCCGCCCTCCCTCCGCAACTCCGGCCGCAGATTCGATATACGTCGTGATTGAGCTCGCGCCGAAAAGACCGCCGGTGGCCGCGCCCAGCGAATCGACCGCGAGAATGCCTTTTATGCCCGGGACGCGTCCGTTTTTATCCACAAAGCCCGCCTGCTCGCCGACCGCGACGACTGTTCCCATTGTGTCAAAAAAATCGGTGAGCATTATGGCAAAGACCGCCGTCAGAAGAGCCGGCGTGAAGATCCTTGCCAGCGCGATGGTGCCGTCTATCTGCTGGAACGGTGCAAAAAAAGTTTCAAATGACGGAGAACCCGTGAAGGTCGCCGGAATATCGGTTATCTTCAAAACGAGCGCCGCCGCTGCGGCCGTCAGTATGCCCCAGAGAATATCCCCCTTCACGCGAAGGGACATGAAGGCGATAATCGCGATTACACCTATTAGCGTCACCCACACGTATTTTTGCGAGAGATCGCCAAGCGTCATGAGCGTGATGGGCGCCGGGCGGATGATCCCCCCTTCATTGAGGCCGATCAGCGTTATGAACAGACCGATTCCCACTCCTATGGCGCGTTTGAGATTCAATGGTATCGCGTTCATGACCGCTTCGCGAAGACCCGTTAAGACCAGAATAAAAATTATCACTCCCTCGACGAAGATCACCGCCATCCCCACCTGCCACGGCACATTTGCCTGATGAATGCCGATCACGGAAAAAGCCAAAACCGCGTTGAGCCCCATGCCGGAGGCCAGAGCAAGCGGCCGGTTCGTGACGAACCCCATGCAGACGCACATGAGCGCCGCTCCCAGGGCCGTTGCGGTCGTGGCCGCCTCGAATGGAACGCCGGCGGCGGAGAGTATGCCCGGGTTCACGAAGACGATGTAACACATCGTGATAAACGTCGTGATACCGGCGGTCAGCTCCGTTTTGACGGTAGTCTGATTCTCCGTCAGCCTGAAGATTTTGTTAAGCATAAGACCCCCGCTTTTTTAAAGTTGGACAGACATTCAAACTGAATATATATTTCAAATCACATTTAATTCTACGGGGGCGAAATGCAATATTTTTTATACGCGCTGACGGGACTCGTCGTCGGGACGGTCAGCGGCCTTCTGGGTGTGGGCGGGGCGATCCTCATCATACCGATTCTGGTCTATGTTTTTCACTACTCACAGCATGACGCGCAGGGGACCTCTC
>JBGSNL010000018.1:0-3756 GCA_041739675.1 bacterium | reverse complement strand
ATGGAGGCACTGGGCCTCATGAAGAGCATTTTCATGGACAGGTCGCTCAATCAAACGGCGGAGATCGTCACCGACATGATCGAGATGGGTGTTACCGACGGGCCGGTCTCTACGGAGGACCTTGTCTACCTCGGCGGCGTGATATCGATATTCGGATCCTTTTCGCTTGCCAGCGCGCGAACACTGGCCTTGAGCTCAGGAGACTTGAGCCTCTTGCCGATTCTTTTGCAGGCCGGCGGAGGAATTGCAATGTCTTCGGCGGCGGGTAGCGACTCGGGAAGAGGAAGCGGCTACGCGAACATCCTGGTTGCATCGTCGTCGCTGATACAACTTTTATGGGGTATCGATGAATATTCGGAGAGGGCTGAACTTGAAACCGACGAACTTCACAAAGAGCTTCTCTACTCCCTGCTCGTCGGCACGGCACTTCCTTTCGTCTCTGTCGCAGCGGGCATCGCCATCGATGAAAGTGACCCGGGAAACGATTTCGGCAACACGCTTGCTTTGGGCGGGGCCGGTGCATTGGCGGGTCTTTCGCTCGCAGCAGATCCAAGCGACGTTGACACGTCGACGCAGACATACAGTCCGGCATTTGCGTTCATATATGACGACAGCTGGAACGCGGCGCTGGGTCTGGACATACACACGAGCTGGGACAGACTCCCCTTCTACACGAGATTTTTTGCGCTGACCGACGGCATAACAAATGACAACCCCTCCGTCATCGTAGGGTCGGAGTTCGGCGCCGAATATAAATCGACATATTTTCACGTTGGCGGAGGAATCGGCGCGGCCACAAGAGGCGGCGGACTGGCGAGCGGCGCCGGAGTCTTTGCCGCCGGCGGGCTTGGACTCACGATCCCGCTGGGAGATACCGGCACGGCGCTCGACATAGCCAGCGACGCTTGGGGCGGATACATGGGGGGCGGTTTCATAGCAATAGGCGGGCGCCTGGGGCTTCGCTTCTAATCCCTGTACAATCTGTGCGTGACTATATAGACGATGACCTCGCGGGGCACGAGATCAAGAATCGATTCGTCGGCCGCTATCCTGCGTCTCGCCTCTGTTGCGCTGATGTCAGGTATCGGCGATTTGGGGCCGCGCGGGATTTCGATCAAGGGCACAAGCTTTTTTATCTCCGCAAAATCGAGCCACTCTTTCGTCTGCAACTGGACGTCTCCGCCGGTGACGAGCGAAAATTTGCAGCCGGGATTTCCGTCGATGAGATGCCTTATCGTACGGATCGTGTGGCTCGTCCCGCCGAGATATTTTTCAATCTTGGAGATGGTTACTTTCGGCCCGAAATCCTTGAAGGCGAACAGGCACATCGTAAAGCGGTCCTCGAACGAGGCCAGATGTTTGCCGAAGGGGTGGACAAGACACGGGACGACCCATATTTCATCGACCAGATTTTTGGCAAAGAGCCACTCACAGATTGCCACGTGCCCGATGTGCGGCGGATTGAAAGACCCCCCGAAGATCCCGACTCTCTTTGCCACTTGCACCCTCTTTCCAAACCATTTATAGATGAAGCGCCTATGAAACTCAATCGTGTTGTTGTCATATATAAAAAACCTTCCGCGGTGCGAGGTGCGGCGTCCCACAAACTCCACCACATGGAGGCGGTGAACCGCATAGAGCAGATCCTCGCGGAGGCCGGAATTTCCTACAAGATCGTCCTGCGCGACAGGTTGGAGGCGATGCTCCCTTCACATTCGCCCCGGGCGGACCTGATTATCACTATCGGCGGCGACGGTACGGTTCTTTCCGCGTCTCACTATGCCGGTCACACGCCGATACTTGGAATCAATTCAAGCCCCAAGACGTCGGTCGGTTTTTTCTGCGCCACGAATGTTGCCAACTTTCGGAAAATTCTTTTGCGCCTGACGCGCGGTTTGTTGAGGCCAAAGCTTCTGCCTCTCCTTGACGTGTCGGTGAGCGGCAAAAAACTTCCTTTCAGGGCACTCAACGACATACTCTTCGCATCATCATCTCCGGCCGAGACGGTCCAATATTCACTGCAGGTGGGGAAGAGAAAGGAGCGGCAGCGCGGCTCGGGGGTCTGGATCGCTGCGGGCCCTGGCTCGACGGCGGGTATATGCTCGGCCGGCGGTAAAGTTACGGATGTATCTTCAAAAAAAATTCAGTACCTGGCCCGCGAACTCTATCCCATTCCCGGCGTGCGTTACAGGTTGAAAAAGGGTTTCGTTCCCGAAAAAAAATCCATCCGCATCAGATCCGAGATGTCACACGGTGTGGCTTTCATCGACGGCGCAAAACTCGTCTATCCAATGAAACGCGGGGACACACTCGCCGCGCGCATCAGCAAGAGAAAACTTAAAATCTTTTTATGAGTTATTGAACCTGCGGTCCCGGAAGCGACTCTATTTTTTCCGCCTCGCCAACAACTGGATGGTCTATCGCTTTGAGGCGCTCGTCAAAGCGACTCAAGTGTTTGTCCGCCTTGTCGTACGATGAATGCGCATCGCTTATGTGTTTGCCGAGCTTTGCAAAATCGTCTTCGAATCTTTCGAACTCCGTTCTGATCTTTCCCATTTCCTGCATGATCTGGGAGACGAATTTTTCGACGCGCATCCCCTTGAGACCCAGAAGTATCGTGTTTAAGTATGCGTAGAACGTGTTGGGGGAAACCGGGATCACCTTCTTTTTCAGGGCCAGCGCCGCGAGCGTTGTCTCCTCGCCCAGCGATTCGTCGCGCGTGATTATCTCATAGTAGACATTTTCCGCGGGCACATACATGAGCGCGAAATCGAACGTGCCTTCGCCGGGACGGATATATTTTGAAGTTTCCGTTATGCGTTTCTTGACACCTTCGATGAAAGACCTGCGGTGAATCTTCCGCTCGTCGTCGGATTTTGCAGCCGCGAGGCGCTGAAAATCTTCGAGGGGGAACTTGGAATCCACAGGCACCATGCCGTGCGCGGTCTTGATAACGGCGTCGACCTGCTCGCCGTTTGTGAACATATACTGAAGCTCGTAGGCGTCCTGCGGAAGCATCTGCGCCAGGAGATCGTTCAAAAACATCTCGCCCAAACCGCCTCTGATCTTGGGGGCGCGAAGTATCTGCTGCAGCCCCGCGATGTCCAGGCCCACTTCCAGCACGCGCTTGGTCGCCTCCTCCACCTTCATCATCCTTGTGCCCAGCTCGGAGACGACACGCGCGGCATTGTCCAGGCGATCGCCCACAGCGCGCTGGACGCCGTCCAGCCTCTCTCCCACCGTCTTGTGCGTCTGCGTGTTGGCGTGGAGGAGCTCGTTCAATCGCGCCTGATTTCCCTCAAGGCTCGTTCTGATCTGTTCCTGAAGCGTTGCCAGCTGCTGATTCAAAAGTGTCACGGTCTTATCTTCACCGCCTGGCCTTCTCAAAATCAGGCTGACGACGATAAAACCCGCAACAATAAGCGCGATACCGATGATGATTGTGGTTGCCGTCATGGCCCATGATGTAGGCCAAAAATTATTGTTAGGCAACAGGAATAAAAAAGCCGCCAGCTCAGCACCGGCGGCTTTCTAAACCAACCTTGTTATCAATTAAGCGGTTTCGCCGTGATAAACTACGGTCACTCGTCTGCCAGTCCAGCTTCCGCTTTCCGAGACAGCGTCAATTTCGCCCTGATTCAATGTTATGCTCAATCCGCCGTTCTGCAATGCGCGTCTCAGTCCGTCGAGCCTTGCCTGCGAGATCGGCGCACCCGACACTTGTTTCACGTCGACAAACGTCATCTGACCGGGCCG
>JBGSNL010000017.1:0-13470 GCA_041739675.1 bacterium | reverse complement strand
GGTCGGTTTCAGTGTGTTTTCGCCCGCGGGATTGGTGAACCAGACGCCCTTGCCGGAAACGCCCTGCACCGAAGACGTGGGGAGAATCTTGATTCTCTTCGTTGTCGTATCGCCCACAAAACCGTTGCCGTTCATTCCGCTGTCGTCGACGGTTCCGCCCAAAATCTGCACGCCGTCCATCTCGGCATAGTCGCCCTTAATGCAAACGCCGGTCATGCCGTCATGGAGACCCACAATCTTGATCTTCTGCATGTTGACATAGCCGCCGTATACGATCACGGCGCACTTTCTTCCTTCAGGGAGGGAATCGGCGTCTATCCTTCTGGCATTCAATACGACGTAGCCTCCGTTGGCATCAGTGTCGCCTATGAGCTGGAAGCGCGAATCCGTGCCCGTTCCCGAGATGCGGATGGGCAAAGGATCGAGCATATCGATCGTGCTATCCACCTTGATGGTGATAGACCGCTGACACGCCCTGAGCCCCGTCGATGAGTCCATGTTGGCATGGGCCATCGCACGCGGAAGCGTGAACATGTCAGGCGGCGGATACAGCGTCCACAGCTGACTGTTCACTTCGCAGTCGTCCGCACTCATCCCCGCAGGGACCGCGAACAGCGCCGCTGGGGCGAGAAGGATCGCCATGAGCACGATCAACCCGCCGATGGTTTTTTTGTTCTTCATAATTTTCCTCCCAGAAAATTCTTTCATAGGTGTTTACACTCCCCTATTCGTTACAAAAGTGGTATGTCGACTGAAATTCCGGCTCCGAAAGTATGTCTGTCCGGGCTTATTTCTCTTCCTTCCACACCCAACGACGGATCGACGAAGCCGTGCTGATGCCCGCCGTCGTATTTATATTCAATGAAGCCTGTGAACCAGCTGTAACCAAGCGCCAGCCTCAGATACGGCCCGTAGCTGAATTCACTATAATCTATGTATGTGTCGATATCCGTCGGGAAACCGGGACCGCCGGAACCAAGTCCCAACCAGCCGAGATGAACACCGATTCCCAGATCCAGCGCGAATCCGACATCCAGACGTGCGCCGGCTCCAATTCTTCCTCCGGCAAAAAAGAAGTCGGAGGGATTGGTCTTGTTGCTGACATAAGGATCAAGAAGAGACGTGTTCGATATCTCGGGGGCCGGCTGCCAGCCAAACTCGGCGCCTGCACTTATATAAACGCCGAATGCGCCCATGTTGAGCGGAAAATACTTAAGCGTGGCATCGATACTCATTCCGTTTGAAGCGTCCGCGCCGTAGCCGTCTGCATTCGAGCCGCCGGCGTTCGGAAAATCACCCGTGCCGCCTGCATTCGGGAAATCACCGTCCAGGCCGCCGCTTAAACCGGAGGTCGGGAACGGATCATACAGACCGTCCGCCCATGCATGGACGTAACCGAGGCCGATTGAAAGCATCAGAGTGGAAATTCCGCCCTCGTTGCCGTCGTCTTCTCCCTCACCTTCAGCGGGCTCTTCGTTTGCTTCAGTTCCCTCATCCGCCTCATCAACCTGCTCGTCGCCCTCATTCTGAACGACGCCGTTGTCAATAATGGTTACCGGGATATGCAGCCCGCCGCCTTCAGCGGGAACTTCAGGATTTTCCACCGGAACCTCGGGATTCGCAACGGGCTGAGTGAAGTCAAATCCGTCAACCAGACTCTGACAAGCCTGCAAACCGTCGGGAGTTCCAAAAATTGCGGGGAATCTACTCTGGGTTGCTTCAGGAAGCTGGCCGCACTGAAAACCATCATCGAAAACGTAGGTCATCGATTGAAGGTCATCGCTCACGCCGGAGGTGATGCCGGCACATTGATCCGAACCGTCTGCACCCACGCAAGCGGTCGAAAGCTCTTCTTTAAATCTCACCATGGCGTCGCTGCACTCCGCCGCAGGTTCATTGCCCCATTGCTGGGATACGCATTCGCCCGTCGGTGCCATCGTTATCGTGAGTTTGCCGCCTGAAAACATATTTACCTCCTTAAAATCTTTTTTCCCCCAAGACCGCTTACGCCCCCAAATCATTAACCTGCTAACGAGTTCTATCCCTCCATAGCTATTATCGGCGATGGCCAAAAAAAGTTGCGTGGTTTTCTGAGAGCTTAGAGCTAAGACTTAAGAACCGGGACCAAAATACTGTTGAAATTCAAGAGATTCAGTGGATTTTGAGGTTGGTTTTTATCACCGTTTTTGGATGAAAATAATACGCGGTACGTCATTTTTTCCTTCTTATTTCTTTTATTGCCACGGTACATATATCTTTATAAATCAACTTGTTATTTGTAAATAATAAACCAATGCCTTAAGTGTTTAACCTAAAATTCCGAGAGCCGGAACGCCATATCGACCGAAAAAAGAAGGGAATGAACCGGAAGAGGCGTGCCTTCCGTGACTGTGGCCTGATAGTCGAAGCCGGCGCCCATCTGAAAACCGTCTATGGGCCATATGACCAACTTCAGGCCGGATCCGAGACGAATTCGGAAATTAGAAAAATCATCTATCCACTCGTTTGGGGCGATCTGGACCTCGCCATCAGCCCAATCGGCGCCGATGTCGAAATCCGCATATATGCGCAGCCCGACACTACTTGAGAATGCCGCATAGTAGCCCACGTCCAGATACCCTCCCGCCCCGTAAATCATCGCCGATTCGCGGCCGTCCTCACCCGTAAAGAGCGTCTGACCCTGAGACGGGGTAACGGATAGCCTGCCTCCCACGGTGCTGTAAAAGCCGTTTGCGGCCTGCATCAGAAGCGAGAGATCGAACGTCCATGGGGTTTGGAGCGTATCATGCGGCAATGTGCCCAGCTTTGCCGCAACGGAGAGCCAAGCACCCGCGGGGGTGTTGAAAATATCTTCGTCTATGGCCATCTGCGGCGTGCAAGCTTCGGCGTTTGACCGCGCGGGGAGGCGGTGCTCGCTCATGAGCATGTTCCATGCGTCGGGCACCTCTTCCGGGCAATAGCCGAACCAGTAGACGAAAGAGGCGCCGCTAAACTCAGAGTTCGTTCCAGCTAAAATGTCACGCATTCCGGCCCTTGACATGGGATCCGGGTTGGAAGGATCGCCCGGTAAAAAATCGGCAAATCTCGCTGGGATATTGTGAACTCTTCCCTCAGGAAGCGTCTCGTCCTCCTGTGTCAGAGGGTCGTTTGAGATCGCGCAGATGGGATCCTCGGTGTGCCTGCACGGACAGCCGCAGTATCTGGACAGTGCGCCTGCAATTGCGATGGCAGCCTGCTCGCATTCGGGCGCGATCTCTTGTTCACCTTGCTCATGCACATATTCCGGCCCGCACGTCAGTTCGACGAGTTTTTTCATGACCGGATCTCTGTCATTTATCGGGGGCATCGGCTTCGTTTCTCTTTATTCGATGATGGTCGCAGTGACCTCGTTGAGATTGACTTCAAACTTGAGCTTTATTCTGATGAAATGCATATAGCAGGGCATTCTCACGCTTTCGCCGATGCTCTGAATAATACGTTCGGCTATCTCCTCCACGGGAAAAGAGGCGCCTTCGCGCGGAATCTCCACATTTGTGGGTGTCGCGACTATGCCCGTTATGTGTCCCTGATCGCTGAAAATTTCGAACTCGGAGACAAATGCCGGCGCCATTATTTCGCTGCCCATGCTTCTCAGCACGTCATCGTCCACGCTTCTGATATCGGCCCGTTTGTCTCTCAGATAAGCTGCATATCCATTCGCAGCCGCGTTGCCGATGTCGCGAATGAGTTCCTGCCGCCCCAACGGCAAGGGGTCCGTCGAAACCATTGGCGGCGGCTCAACTCCTATTTCATCCAGCACCGTCGTCATTATGTCCTCGAGACGAGGCACCATGTATCTGGAATCCTCGGCAAGGTTTGAAGGAAGATTCGACGCGGCCTCGTTGGCATCCTCTATTGCCTGCCGGTCGAGCTCCAACGCGTCATCGATGATATGTGTGGCATCAGTTATGGCGTCTTCAGAGCCGCCATTGTCCAGCGCTCTTTGTATCTGCTCAACCGCAAGCTGCCGCCATATTCCGTGGACGTACAAATCGTCCCATGCGCCTCTTATCACGTCGATCTGTTCACCGATCTCAACTTCGGTCTTCTGATCGTTGTTTATACGCGCAGAAAAAATGTCAGCTGGCACAGTTTCTTCCTCGGAAACTTCTTCTGCCGCTTCGCTCTCAAGAATTTCGCTCCTGAATTCTTCATAACTGTCCCCGAGAAGTCCTAAAAGGAACGCACGCTGCGCCTCAGAGAATGCCTCAGAACCATCTATTGCGTCGCGCGCCTGAAAATAAAGTTCCAGCGGAGGCAGCGGCGGCAAATCCTCTATCTGCTGTTTGAACAATTCGAAACAACGATCCACAAGATCGTCATGGAGGTGTGAGGCCTCCTCTTTCAGCTCTTCTGCATCGTGATTGTCGGGATATGCGGCAAGCTCCCCAATTAATTCAGCCAGTTGCACCACAATAGGAGCCACCTGCCCCATCTCGTCCTCAGCGCCGCGGGCACTTGCGATAGTGGTTTTGAATTCGTCCAGTCTGGCGCGAGAATCGCTCACCAGATCCCTCAGCCTCAACCTTTGGAAGGCCTCCTGCGCGTTCCTTCGCGCCAGAAGGCGCTCGAAGGCGGCCTGCGCATTTGATGCGGCTACGGCCTGCTGATCTTCGTTTTCGGGTTGAGAGGCCTCCTGCTTGGCGGCGACGTCCGGATACACCGCCTCGGAGCCTCCCCCGTTAAAAGGCTTGTCTGTTATCCTGAATCCCATAGATCAGACTACTCCTCATCCTCCTCAGGCTGCAGCGGTTCAATTCTTACGCCGCGCGAACCCTCGGGAACCCTGATATTCAAAGCAATTGACGTGGCAAAAGCCTCAATATCGTCTTTATATTGCTGAAGATCGGCGCCTCCCTCGTCTGTGATCTTGACACTCGTCACGTAGCCGTCTGAGTTGGCGTCCAGATCGATCGCGAGGCGAAGATTTTCGTAGCCACCGAAAAAGCTGTTTCTTGCACGTTGCACCGCCGCTATCATTTCGTCGTGTGTCGCGCGCTCCGTTGTCGGATGGTTGCTGCAAGCGGCCACTACTCTTCCCCGCGAAGGGAAGTTCGCATGAACAATGAGAGAACTCATATTTATACCCAGATCGCGGCCGCTCAGAAGGCCATTTTCAAAGTCCGGACTGTTATCGGAAATCGAAAACTGAAGGTATTGAACTAAAGTCCTTATTTGAGCCAGCCTCTCCTCGCCTATGAACTGAGGACCACCGGGCTGCTCGACGATTATGTCGTGTATCGTACCTCTCTGGCATGTGCGGCAACCCGAATCGGGGGCATAATGAACGTTCAAATGGATTCTTATCCAGTAGCGGGGATTGTCTTCAGTGAGCCCGTTCCACCATTCATCTATTATGGGGTTCACCTTTTCTCTCATAAACGTATCGAATTGCTCATAGATGCTTCCCGCAGAAGCGGCCCCTGCACCGGATCCAACCATACTCATTTGGGGTCTCTCGCGAGTGACCGTTGTCGCCTGCTCGTATGAAGGCAAAACCGGGATATCCGTGCAGCGGGCGCATTGCGTTGGAACCGAGAGCCCGCCCATCGTTTCATCTGAAGTTTCGAACCTGTCGCTGATCGAGCTGACTGAAAGATCGCTTCTGGCGTTTCTGGGAACGGCATTGAATGCCGCCTCGGCGCTTTGAACCGCGGCTCTTGCCGTTGCCAGCTGACTGTTTGCCGCATCATATGTCTCTTGAGCCGTTCTCTTCAGAGTTTGATATTCCCTGTAGACCGTGCAAGCGCCTATCTGGCTTATACTTGAATTCGCAGCGGAAACTTTCGCCTCCAGATCCGCAACAGCGGCCTCTGCAGCAGCTATCTGTTCGATAGCGGTCTTTCTCTCCGCCAAAACGTCCTGATAACCGCTCAGAAGCGTCAGCAATTTTTCTTTATGGCGGCCGCGTATGTCCAGCGCGTCATCAATTGCAAGTGCATTAAGCCTCAACATGAGGAATCTGCATCTCGAAAGGATCGGGGTGATCGACTCGGGTGTATCAAGCTCCAGAACGTCGTTCCCGTGCGCGATGGCGTCAATGTCGACCCTCAGCTGCAGCAGAGACTGCAAGACCGCCGCCCTGTTCCTCAGGTTCGCAAGTTCTGTCGTGGCATTGTCGCCCAGATTGAACAAATCGTATTCGTTGATGATCCCTGTGACGTCTTCCAATTTCGCCTGAGCCTGAGCAAGACTCAACTCGTCTATTTTCTTTCCGTTGACGCCGTCCAATGTCCGATCCCATCCGCGGACCTTGTCGCGGTCGGGAAGCTCAACCGCTGGAGCAGACGGTTGCTGAACGGGAGCTGGATTTTCCGGCGGAAGCACTTCGGGATATGGTTCCGGTGCGGGTAGCGGCTGTTCAACCGGCGTTTCGACAGGTTCGGGAGGCGGAGGCGGCGAAGGAGGTGGTGTAGCGATTCTGGCCCTCAACGTCTCCAATCCTTCTGTCAATGCGTCCCTGTATTTGTTCAGGAGTTCGACTAGTTTGTCCTTGTGGCGGCTCCTTATGTCGAGATCCGAGTCGATAATAAGTGCGTTTAATTTCAGTGTGAGAAACCTGCACTTTGAGAGAAGCGGACTGAACGCACCTTCGGTACCCAGCGCCGCAACGGCGTCGCCGTGCGGAACCGAATCGATATCGATGGCCAGCTGAAGCAGCGATTTTAGAACTGCAGCGCGATTTCTCAAGGCCGTGAGATTCTCTGGTTCGCTATCGTACAGCCCATACCCGTCGAGGTTATCGATTATATCGTCGATAGCCTGAATTTTTTCCTGCGCAGTCGCCGCACTAAGCCTCTCAATCCTCTGCCCGTCGATTCCATTCAAGACTCTCTCCCAACCCCTGATCTGGGAGCGTGAAGGCAGAGCGAGCGGCTCGGGCGCCAGCAATTGCGCCTGTTCCACACTCACATCGCGCGAACTTATAAGATCCTGAAGATTTGAAATTTGTTCGGGAGTCAGAATCGTAGAGTTTGTCACTTCGGCTAGGAGAGCGGCCAGTTCGGCACGGTACTGAGTCAAGGTGGCTGCACCCAGTTCCACAGCCGCCGCAGGCGTTTCAGGATACTTCGTTAGGGCCTGGACGAAATAATTGTAACTTCCGGGCTCGGCGGGCTGGGACTGCTGACGCGCCAGGAGTCTCTGAAACGCAGCCTGAGCATTTCTGCGGGCGAGAAGACGTTGAAATGCGGCTTGCGCATTCTGCGCTGCCGTCTGATCGGGCGTCCCGGCTGCGCTTTCCTGACCCGTTTCATCGGGTGCAGCCTGCTTCGCGCCGAATTCGTCCGCGCAGTACTCGTTAAAGTAATCCTGACATGGGCGATCTGATCGCTTTGTTATAGGGTCAAATGACATATGTTCCCCACACGTTCCCCCCTATCATTATCGGCACTACTCCAAAAAAGTTGCCCAGAAAATGAATTTTCATTTTCTGGGCAATCCCTCGCTGCGCTCCGGATCCCCTCGATTTCATGGGATTCTTCGCCTCCGGCTCAGAATGACATTGATTCTATATCGGTCGGAAGTGGAGGATATCGTTGATAGATCCGGTCCGTTTCGCGGGTTCTGCGAAGACTGCCTCAACCTTCATGCCGATATTCACTTTCGAGGGGTCAGCAACCGAAAGTCTGTGCACAAGGCCGCCATCGGTGCCGTCGAGACGGACCGCTGCAATGATTTCGGGTTTTGACAGCTTTTTGCCATCGGCAGATTCATGGCAGACCGTATAAGTCTCAACGGTTCCCTTTGTCCCCACATCTTTATAATTACCCAACTCCGCAAAGCACCGTTCGCAGTAGATGCGCGGCGGGACATAGGTGACGTTGCACTTGCTGCATTTCGTCGCAACAAAAGTGCCGCGATCCTTGATCTCGCGGAAGAACTTCTCGCCCGCCAAACCGTAGGTGTAAAGGTAATGAACGGGGATCTCGCCTTCCCATTTTTTCGTTCTGATCTCTTTGCCCATATTATCCTCCATACGGTTTGAAATATTTAATGTCCGTGATCGCTCCGGTGCGCTCGTTTGCGGGCTTCCACACGGCCTTCACTTTCATGCCGATTTTTATTTCTTTCGGATCCACCTCGCCCAACACATGAAGTATCCCCATCCCCTCAGAAGCCCCGTCAATTTCGACGACAGCCGGGAGATGCGGCTTGGCACCCGGTGGCAGACGCGACGCGTCCCAATTCACATAGCAGATCGAAAAAGTATTCACCGTGCCAGTATCTTTCAGCTCGACCCAATCCCCGGTCTCCTTGAAGCAGAGCTCGCAGAACATTCTGGGTGGGATCATGATGCGGTTGCATCCGTTGCACTTTTTCCCGACCAGCTTTCCGTCCTTCAATCCGTCGAGATATTGGCCCACCGCCTGACCCGTGTCCCATGCGTACTGCAGCTTGGGGTTGCAGGATTGTGTTAGCACGCTGCCGTCTTTTATATCGGATGACTTGAGACCTTTACCTTTTATTTTCGCGTTATCTAACATATCGCCTCCTTAAGACTTCATGACAACAACGGTTCCCACCTGCATCAGATCGCCCCACGCCTGAGCCAGCCCCACTTTCGGATTTCCCGGCACCTGGCGTTTTCCCGCCTCGCCTCGGAGCTGCAGGAATATTTCTATTATCTTCATGAGGCCGGTTGCGGCAATCGGGTTTCCCACTCCCAGTGCGCCGCCGGACGGGCAGATCGGCAGATTGCCGGTTCTCTGAGTGACACCGTCGGCCAGAAGTTTCGGGGCTTCGCCCTTTTTACAGAGCAAGAGCCCTTCCATATGATGTAATTCTTTATAACTGAACGGATCGTAGGGCTCGGCCACCTGAATTTCCTTGTGCGGCTCCTTGATACCCGCCATCTCGTACGCCTGGCGCGCGGCCTTCTCGACATACCTTGGATAACAGAGCTCCTTCGTCGCCCAATATGCGGTGTCGATGTTCCAGCCCACACCCGAAATCCAGACCGGCCTGTCCGTGATCTTTCTCGCCTTCTCTTCGCTCATCAGAACGACCGCCGCCGCGCCGTCGGACGCAGGGCTGATATCCAGGCGGTTGACCGGCCACGCCAGAGTTTCGGAATTGAGAACGTCTTCCACGGTGAGATTTTCGGGAATCTGAGCGGACGGATGGTCGAGCGCGTTCCTTTTGTTTTTAACTGAGACGAGCGCGATGTCTTTCTTCGTGAGCCCGTATGTGTGCATGTAGCGGTTCATCTCCAGCGCAAATATCCAGATGAGCGTCGGATTCAAAGGTTGCTCGAGCGTGTGATCGAAGATTGTTTTGAACGCCCCCTGCGGATGGGGATGGCACGAGCTCATCTTCTCTTCGCATACGACGAGGCACGAGTCCGCCATTCCAGACGCGACGTGGAAAAAGCCGTGAATCGGCGCAAAGACCCCGGTTCCGCCTCCCACGTAGTTGCGGATGTAGGGTTTCCGCCATCCGCCCGCGCCGTCTGAGAGCCACTCGCCTTTCATATGGACGCCGTCGAATGCGTCGGGCGCAGTACCCAGCGTGACCATGTCTATGTCTTTGAGCGTGAGGCCGCAGGAATCGAGCGCCATCTTCGACGCCTCATATGAAAGCTCTTTTCCCGTCTCCTGTGCGCGCCTCATGAATTTTGTTATGCCAGCACCAACTATTGCAACTCGTCGCATGTTGCCTCCCCTTAGCTGTTAGCCAAAATAATGACCGCTCCGGTCGTTGTCGGCACCCCGCGCCAACCCTGCGCCAGTCCGAAGCCCGCTTTTTTGAGTTGTCTCTCACCTGCATCGCCCCGGAGCTGCGTTACAACTTCATACGTCCTTGCAGCGCCCGATGCCTCAAGAAGATGGCCCATTCCAAGGCTTCCGCCCGAGAGGTTGGTAGAAAGTTCGCCGTCGAGGATCAATTTTCCGGCGGTTCCCTTTTCACAAAATCCCATGGCCTCCAGATGCTGCAATTCCTTGTATGAATATTCGTCATCGACCTCGACGACGTCGATCTCTTTTGCGGGATTTTTGATCCCCGCCATCTCATACGCTTTCTTCGACGCAAGCTCCGCGTAGACGGCCTTGCCCCACTCACGCGTCTCAAGTCCCGGCGTGTCGGAGCACCAACTGACACCTTTGATCCAGACAGGTTTTTTCGAGAGCGATTTTGCGGTATCTTCGTCGGCCAAGACCATCACTATGCAGCCGTCGGCCCTGTTGCTCACGTCGGCCTTCCTAAGCGGCCACGACGCCTCACCGGAATTTTCGACATCCTTTATGTTGATTTCCGCACCGTACGCTGCAAGCGGGTTCTTGAGCGCGTTCTTTCTATTTTTTACGACAACCGCCGCGCAGTGCGTGGCCGTGTTTCCGGAATCATGCAAATAGCGGTTCATCTCGAGGCCCGCCACAAAATGCGGATTTAAATTCAGCGGGCGGTTGTATACGGGATCGAGCGCAAATGAAGCCACTTCGTCAGGCGTCTTGATGTTGGAGAACTTGCTGTGCGCCTCGACCGCAACGATCCTGAAGATGCCCGCCTGTATCATCATATAGGCGACACCCAGCCCCTGAATGAAATCGCCCGGTATGGTCTGCATGGGTTTGAGCACCGCGCCCAATTGATCCGGCGTGTATTCGTCGGCTATCGAATAGCCCTCTATGAAATCTTCGGCGCAGGTTACAAAACTTTGCACATCTTTGTGCGTGATGCGCGCATCGGCATACGCCTTCGTCGCGGCGCCGAAGATAAGCTCGCGGTATGAGACGTCGGGCGTCTTTGCCTTGTGGGCAGTCGATCCGGTTCCGATAATTGCAACTCGCTTCATGGTCACCTCCGGTTTACTTTGTCTTCACGTGTTTTTTGACCCACGAAACTATCTCTTCAGTGGGCGCTCCCGGTTTGAAAATCTTTTCTACACCTATTTTCTTGAGCTCTGCAACATCTTCATCGGAGATAATTCCGCCGCCGAAAAGAACGATATCCTCAGCCTTTTGCCCCTTCAAAAGCTCTTTCACCTTTCCAAAGAGATGAAGATGCGCGCCGGAGAGAATCGAAAGGCCGATGGCGTCGACGTCCTCCTGAATTGCAGCCGAGACTATCATTTCAGGCGTTTGATGAAGGCCGGTGTAGATCACCTCATAACCGGCGTCGCGGAGAGCGCGCGCGACGAACTTTGCGCCCCTGTCATGGCCGTCGAGGCCAGGCTTTGCCACCAATATGCGGACTCTCTTTTCCATTCACACCTCTAAAATATCGCCGGGTCCCTGTATTCCCCGAACACGCTCCGCATCGTTTCCGTCATCTCGTTTAACGTTGCATATGCGCGTACGCATTCGATGAGAGGTCCCATAACATTTTTATTGGTCGAGGCCGCCTCTTTCAATGCGGCCAGCGTCTGCTTGACCTTGTGAGCGTCTCTTGTTTGCTTCACTTTCCTTAACCGCTCGATCTGTGCCGCTGCGGTTTCCTCGCCGATTCTCAGAATTTCTATGGGATGATCTTCCTTCACCGTAAAGTCATTTACGCCGACAATTATTTTTTCCTTCGATTCAATTTGCTTCTGATAACGGTACGAGGCCTCTGCGATCTCCTTCTGCGGGTAGCCGATTGCTATCGCTTTCAGGATTCCGCCCATGTCGTCGATCTTTTTTATAATCGCGAGGGCATCTTTTTCCATCTCATTGGTGAGCGCTTCGACAAAATACGATCCTCCCAGCGGATCGATTGTGTTCACCACGCCCGATTCGTTCGCTATTATCTGCTGGGTGCGCAGCGCAATGCGAACCGCGTTTTCGGTTGGAAGAGCCAGTGTTTCATCGAGCGAGTTCGTGTGAAGCGACTGCGTCCCGCCAAGAACGGCGCCCAGCGCCTGGATGGTCGTTCTCACTACATTATTATAGGGCTGCTGCGCGGTGAGCGAGCATCCCGCGGTCTGCGTGTGGAATCTCAGGATGAGGGAACGTTCGTTTTTCGCATGAAAGCGTTCTTTCATGACGTGCGCCCAGATGCGGCGCGCCGCGCGGTATTTTGCTATCTCTTCGAAAAAATCGTTGTGCGCGTTGAAGAAAAACGAAAGACGCGGGGCGAAATCGTCAACGTTGAGGCCGCGTTTGACGCACGCCTCGACGTACGCGATCCCATCGGCCAGCGTGAACCCCAGCTCCTGCGCCGCCGTGGAGCCCGCCTCACGGATGTGATAGCCCGATATCGAAACCGTGTTCCATTTCGGAACGTGCTTCGTGCAGAACTCTATCATATCAACGACGACGCGCATCGAAGGCTCCGGCGGAAAGGCCCACGAATTTTGCGCTATGAATTCCTTGAGCACGTCATTCTGAACCGTGCCGCCGACCTTGTCCCAAGAAACGCCTTCCTTCTCCGCGACCACAAGATACATTGCGAGCAGTATCGACGCAGGCCCGTTTATCGTCATTGATGTTGTGACCTTATCAAGCGGGATCCCTGAAAAAAGCGTTTCCATATCGGCGAGCGTGTCTATCGCGACGCCGCACTTTCCTATCTCGCCTTCCGATCTCTCCTGATCGGAGTCGTAGCCCATGAGCGTTGGGAAATCGAAGGCGACCGAGAGGCCGGTCTGCCCGTGATGCAGCAGAAATTTGTAACGCTCATTGGTTTCAACCGCGGTGCCGAAACCGGAGAATTGCCGCATCGTCCAGTGGCGGCCGCGGTACATCGTGGCGTGGATCCCGCGCGTGAATGGAAATTCGCCCGGTGAGCCCAGATCCCGCGCGTAATCGAAATCGCCCATCGCCTCCGGACCGTAGAGGCGCTCTATCTGGCGTGAAGATATGGTTGTGAATTCTTTCTTGTGCATTTAGCCGACAATTTCCTTTAACACGTTCTTTGCAATCACGATCCTCTGGATTTCGCTCGTGCCTTCGTAGATCTCCGTGATCTTCGCGTCGCGGAAAAACCTCTCGACCGGATATTCCTTACAATAACCGTATCCGCCCAAAACCTGTATCGCCTCTTTTGTAACTTCCATCGACGTTTCGGACGCAAAGAGCTTGGCCATCGCCGCTTCCTTCGTGTACTTCATCTTCTGGCCCTTGAGCCATGCCGCGCGCCACATAAGAAGCCTTGCCGCGTCTATTTTCATGGCCATGTCTGCCAGCTTCCACTGGATGCCCTCGAAATCACAGATCGGCTTGCCAAACGCCTCGCGTTCGGTGGAATATTTTGCCGCAACCTCAAACGCCGCGCGGGAAATTCCCAGCGCCTGCGCCGCTATCCCTATGCGCCCGCCGTCCAGAGTTGACATTGCGATGGCAAAACCGTCCCCTTCTTTGCCGAGAATGTTTTCTTTCGGCACTTCGCAATTATCGAGGACGATCTCCGAAGTGGAGGACGCCCTGATGCCCAGCTTTTTTTCCACCTTGCCGACTTTGTATCCCGGAAACGTTTTCTCCACAATGAACGCTGAAATTCCCTTATGCCGTT
>JBGSNL010000046.1:0-10239 GCA_041739675.1 bacterium | reverse complement strand
AAACGGCGCAAAAAGCAGGACCAAAACAATAATAATCGCTTTATCGAATTTCATATTCAAATGTTTGTTGCGATCCCTGGCGGACCAGATCGACAGTCAGGGTCTTTTGATCCTTAAGCTGATTGAAAATCTCAAAACCCTTTCTGACGTCAAGCTCGATCCCGTTTATCCGCTGCAGTATATCGCCGCGCTGCAATCCTATTTTTGAAAAGAGCGAACCTCCCTTAACAGAGAGTATCTTCATGCCGGAAACCTTGCCTCCTTCAAAATTGGGAACCGCGCGAATGTCCGTATACAGCTTGTCCAAGTTTGAAAGAGCGTTCTCGATCTCCTTTTGATCGATCGTGAACTTGCCGCCTCCCTCGGTTTTGACCAAGGGCCCTTCTTTCTTCTCGGCGGGGGCGGCTTTGGCCGCAACCGCTTCGCCTATCGGAGGCGGCCCAAAGATGCTTGGACCCTGTTCGCCTCCCACTTCCGCATATTCAAGGCGTCCTCCGTTCAAAAATTCGATCCTGTCGGGCGCCACACGCGTGAGTTTCGTGTTCGGGGCAAAACTCTCAACGTCTCCGACGGCGAAAACGGCGGGCCCGCCCTTTCCTCCTGGGCCTACGATTGTTGACGTCGAACGGCTGTCTCTTCCCTCACCGACGACCAGCACGCCTATCACTTTTAAATCAAGGCTTGTTTTCACTGCCTCGCCCGTCGGCGACAGTTCCTCTTGCCCTTCCCCGGCCGCCTCCGCCTCCGCAGCGGCCATCTCCGTCGAATCGAAAATGTTCCGCTCCAGAATGACCTTGTACTCGGAAATGTCGGGCCTTTTTACTTCCTCAGGCCCGGTCTCGACTGTCTTCAAAACACCGATGGATCTTTTGAGCTCAAGCGTCTTACCCAAATATACGCCTGTAATCTTTGCCAGAAAAAACGAGCAAAAAAGAACGGCTATCAGATCGACAAGCCATGAGTACTGCTTGAAAATGGAGCTCATTCACACGACTCCTCAGAGTGGTCGGATTATACACTATGGGCACGGGGCAAAACAACGAAGAATTTGGCCCCTTTACCATATTCGCTCTCGGCCCAGATCAAGCCGCCGTGCTGTTCGATGTACTGCTTCGCGAGTGCCAGCCCCAGGCCGGTCCCGCCGTAGCTCCTTGTTATCGATGAATCCACCTGCTGGAAGATATCGAAGACCATCTCGAGATGCTCGGGACGGATGCCCACGCCCGTATCTTTCACGCTGATCTCGAAGGCGCCGGCGCCGAAGAGCTCTTTTGCCGATTTTACGCGCGAGGCCCAGCTCGCCTTTGAAACGTCTTTCCACGAAGGCAGGTGGCGGATTTCCACGGTTATATCGCCGCCGTCCGGCGTGAACTTGATAGCATTCGACAGAAGATTCAAAATGACCTGCTGAATTTTCTTTTCGTCGCCAGGGAGAGGCGGCATGTCGGGTTCAATGGAGACGGACAGATGATGCCCCTTCCGTTTGATGAGCGAGGCGATCATCCTGCATATGCGCTCGATCATCTCCGCGGCGTCGAACTCGCGTATCTCGAAGCGCATCTTTCCGGAATCTATTTTGGCAAGATCCAAGAGCCCGTTGATGAGCTCTAAGAGATCCGCGCCGTTGTTCAAGACTTCATGCACGCTTTCCTTTTGTTCATCGGTCATATCTCCCATCACACCCTCCATCATGAGCTCGGAGAAACCTATGATTGCAGTGAGCGGCGTGCGCAACTCATGGCTCATGATGGCAAGGAATTCCGACTTGACGCGGTTCGCCTCTTTCAACTGCTCGTTGGTCTTCTTCAAACGGTCGATGAGTGTGGAGGCCTCGATGAGAAGCGCCGCCTGATTTGCAAACGATTCGAGCGTCTGCACGAGACGCTCCTCGACAAAAGGTTCCCGCGAAAAACCGACGATCACGCCCAAGACCTCCTGCTCGGCTATGAGCGGAATCCCGACAATTCTTTTGATCCCTAAAATCTCCTGAACGTGCCTTGCCTGATCGGGGCTGATCACAGCACCCATGCCCTGCGCGGCCTCGACAAGATCGCGCCTAAAAACTATCTGATGGCGCATGATCGACTGAAAAACAGGTATCTCCAGAAAAGAGATAGGCAGTTCAATTTCATACAGGGGGCGGCCCATGGCCTCTTCGATTTTTCCCAGAAGCGGATGCTGGCGCGGCGAATGTATGTGTATCTTCTTCTCTTCGCGGTCGAAGGAGAGGAGCATCACCGCCTCGAACCCCAAACCCTCCAGTATGGTCGTAAGCACCTGCTCTATAACCTGCTTAAGCGATATCGCGCTCCTGATCGTGGAACTCATCTTGTGAAGTGCGGTCAGCTCTTTGTTCCTTGCCTCCAGCATCCTCTCTCGTTTTTGAGAAAAGAAGCTCGCGATCTTCACGGCATAAATTGTCACCACCAGAAAGGTGGCAGCGAAGAAAAAGTGGGTCAGCGGAGTATATGCCGGCACCGGAAGACGGTTGCCGTAATCCAAAATCAGGGGCGGGATAACCCCCTTCCAGCAGAGAAACAGAAAAGATCCGTAGAAGAGCGCCGAACAAAAAGCGACGAGCCCGGCCAGATAATGATTATAGAATATGCCGGCGGCGAAACAGTAAAATATATATATAGTGAAATAGGAGCTGTAGGGTCCTCCCGTGAGGTAAATCACGGCGGTTATCGCCACAAGGTCAGCGACAAGCTCCAATATGAACGAAAACGTGAGCCACCGGTTGCGCATCACATTGAAGTAGGCAAGACCGGTCAGGAAAAAAGAGGCGCAGACAATAGCCGTTATGACCTTGGTCTGTGAAAGAACATCCCTCAAAAAATAAAGGTAAAAGATCCAGAAGCCTATGAAGATCGCGAGTCTCAGTTTGGTGGTAAATATGTGCCGGTCGCGGTATTCCGGGAGGGTAAGCTCCACCAGTTTTGCCAATCGATCCATAGGCTTGCAAGGTACCACAATAACTTAGGTGGTGCAACCCCTTGACTTTACTACATGGTTTAGGGCATAGGCTTAGGGTTTAACAACTTGAAGGAGGCTGGGAATGGCAAGAGTGACGGTTGAAGATTGTCTCGACTACGTGGATAACCGGTTTGCATTGGTTCACATAGCGGCGCAGAGGACCAAACAGATTTTCAAGGGTTCATCCGCACTTGTGAATTGTAAAAACAGGGAGGTCGTCTGCTCACTTCGCGAAATAGCAGACGGCAAGGTGCGTCCCAAGGCGCAGATTGAAGAAGCCTTGCCGAAAAAGACCAGGGGCCGCAAGAGATAACATCATCATCTGCCCATTGCCGGAGTGACGGAATGGCAGACGTAGCAGACTCAAAATCTGCCGGGCCTTACGGCCCGTGAGGGTTCGACTCCCTCCTCCGGCACATTGACAATATTATACCGCCGGCATAGCTCAGCGGTAGAGCAGCCGATTCGTAATCGGCAGGTCAACGGTTCAAATCCGTTTGCCGGCTCAAAACAAAAAACCCGCCAAAATCTTGGCGGGTTTTTGTTTCGATTAATTTTCCCGATTACTTGGTCTCTTCGTATCTCTTGAGCCAATACTTGCCGGAAGCATCTTTTTCATAGACTGCTTTGATCTTCAGGCCGTGCTTAAGGTTCGGGTTGGTTTCCTTGAAGGAGATTTTCTCTTCCTTATTGGTTTCCTTCACCTTCAACGTGAAGCTCTTGTTCGCGTTGTCAACGTTCGTGATCTCACCGATGAGAACCATTTCCGGCGTGGTCGTCGTTGTGGTGGCCGTCTTCACGGTCTCGGTGGTCTTCGTCGTGGTCGCTGCCCTTGCAGCTTCCGGGGTCTTCGCCGGCGTCGTGGTCGTTGACGTCGTTGTCGACTCGATCTTCTTCACCTCGGTCTTAGCCGGGGCTGTCGTCGATGGATTCGCCTGCGCGAGTACGAGCGCCGGAACCGCAACGAACAACGCTACCAGTAACAACTTCTTCATACTTCTTCCTCCTTCCATCCCTCAAGCTATTTGGGATGGATTCAATTTAATAACTGGCCTCCCGCACACTATTGCGCGGGTGCCTTGCTTTCAAAATTTTTACTGCCCTCCGCCCTGCTCAGGTGCCGGTGCTGGCGGCGGTGGCGGCGGCGGTGGCGGCGGAACTGCTGGGGCTGCCATCGGTGCCGGCTTTGCTTCCATGCCCTTCTCGGCTTCCGGACCTGCCTTTTTCTGGCAGCCGAACACGAAACCGCACAACGCTACTGCTACTGCTACTCCTATCAATCTCTTCATCTGTCTCCCCTCCTCTCCCCCTTTAAAGGGGGCAAATGTTTGGTTTCCTCGTGATTGGTTGGGGCTTATACGCGTAAAATTTTTTCTATGCAAGTAAAAATTATAGCTACGATCTGATGAACTCCAGGAACCGCCTGGGTTTAAGCAGCGGGGCCTCCGCCTCGCCGCGACAGGTGTACCAGCACTTTGCGCAGGCCGGACTTTTCGTCAATTCCCTTTTAAAATCAGCATAATGGCAGATTCTCGGGAGCTCCGAGCATGGCTGGATGAAGCCGTCGGGCGTTACATGCAACCAGCGCGAGCCCGCCCTGCATTGACGCACCATGCCATTTTTAAAATAATCCGGAATTCTCTCAAGGTAGAAATCAGAGTTCCTTATGTTCCTTAACGTCCTTTTCAAACGCACGAGTTCCGCAACGATCTCGCCCAACTGCTTCAACCTTTTCTGCCTTATCATCTGGTCGTCGTCGTCGATTTTCAGCGTGCAGTACGCGGAGTATGAAACCGACACACCCCACTCCTTTGCGCGGTATGCAATGGGCAATATCTGATCCAGATTCGATTCCATGATGATCGTGTTGAGCGAAAGCCTGTAACCTCTGGCCGCAAGATCAGGTATCGTGCGGGAAAGATGATCAAAAAGCCCTTCTATCTTTCGCGCCTCGTCATGCATGTTGCTCAAATAGTCCAGCGAGACCGAGATATGGTCGACGCCCGCATCCACCAGCTTTTTCGCGGACTCTTCATTTAATAGCGCGCCATTGGTGATGAGCGAAATGTAGTGGGTATGCGGCCTGATGCTCTTTATGAGGTCAGGATAATTCTTACGCGTGAGCGGCTCGCCGCCGGAGATAGAGACGATCACCGGCCGGAAACGCTTTATGACCGGGCCGTAGTCCTCCAATTCATTCGGGGATTCAAGCTGCCAGTACTGGCAAAAGGAGCACTTCGCGTTGCAACGCTTTGTGAATTCAAGGTTTATGAGCGGCACGTTCCCCCGTGCCTTGCATCTCAAAAAGTAATAAAACCCCCGCAACCAGCCGGGCTTCTTGTGGACGATTTTACCCATTTAAGTGCCCTCGACTAGCACAAACACATGCATACCGTCAACGCACGAATTCCCTTTACAGTACGGGCACTTTCCTGATAGGTAGGCTCGATTCAAATGAAGAGCGAAGCGATTTTATACGTCCCTTCGGACACGCCCGAGGCGATGGTCGTCTCCACGATGAAGCTCGCCGGGGTACCTTTGATCGTCCGCGGCATCATGACGCTTGCCTCCTCCGGCATCGAAAGCGTCACGCTTCTCATCGCCAATACGCAGCGCGAAAAAATCGAAAGGTTCCTCGAGAGATATCATGAGAGACGGCTGCCGGATATAAGGATCGTATCGTACGACGAACCGTACCGCGTGAGCCCTGACATCGTCGCTGAAGTCGCAGGAAATACGAATCACGACACGTTGCTCATCAATGCGAATCTGATCTTCGACAGCGCAGTGATCGAAACGATCAAATCATTTTCGGTGCGCGGCTCGGAGCTTTTGGTCTGTCACGAGGGTTCGCACCAGGTGCCGATCATGAAGCTCACGAGAACTTCTTTTGCGAGCCTTGTGGAATTCACGACGGTGAAACCGCGTTCCATAGAGAGTTGCATCAAATTCTTATCCGAGCAGTCCGATCTGCGCGTCGTTCAAAAACCGGCCGCATCGAACACATTCCTGGTGCGGAGACCGCGCGAGAGAATCGTCGCCGAAAAGTTTCTGGCCGAATCGATCAGGCTCTCGACCGCCGGCCCCATCGCAAGATATATAAACAAGCGGATATCGCTCCCGATCAGCATAATTTTGTCGAGGCTCTGGATCAGCCCCAACGGGATCACCGCGTTCAACATCGTGATCGGCCTTTTTTCGGGCGTCTTTGCTGCGGACGGCCACAGATACGATGTCATCCTTCTGGGCGCCGTGCTCTTCCAGATCGCGTCGGTAGTCGACGGCTGTGACGGCGAGGTCGCAAAGCTCACGTTCCGCTGCAGCAAGTTCGGCCAGTATATAGATTCGGTGAGCGACAATCTTTCGCTGGGAAGTTTCTTCACCGGGCTTATCGCCGGGTACTGGCGGCACACTCATTCGCACGTGGCATTCATCACTGGCGCCTTGCTCCTGGCAACGACGGCTATCACTTTCTTCTGGATGATAAGATATCTGAAACAGAACACCAATTCGGCGAGCCTCGTCACGTTCGACAAGGAATATCTGCAAAAACTTAAAAATCAGCCGCGCTGGCTCTTGGGGTTCATCAAGTACGGAAAATACACGCTCAAGAAAGACGTCTTTTCGTTCATGTTCCTTGTCTTTGCCGTCTTCGGCGTTCTTTACTGGTGGCTCTTCATCGCGGCATTCGGAACGACGCTGGCAGCGGTAATTCTGACTTATCTGGGCGTGCAATCCCTGGCTACGAAAAGAGAAACGCAAAACACGGCAGTTGAAGACACTGAGGGGCAGACAGCATGACAAAACCCGCGAAAAAAGTTCTGGTATTCGATTTCGACGGCACGATCGTCAACTCGATGGAAGCCTTCGCCGACGTCGCAGCGGAAGTGATGCCGAAGTATTTTCCGATAGACAGCGAGACCGCGAGGCGCCGCTACCTTGAAACTTCGGGGCTCCCCTTCTTCCAGCAGCTTGAGGTGATCTTTCCCGGAAATCCGGCAAACAAAAAGGCTGCCGACGAGTTCGAGAAGAAAAAGCTCGAAAACTATTTTGAAAAACCCCTTTACGAGGATGCCGCCGAGACGCTTGAAACCTTGAGGAAAAAAGGCATCAAGGTCTGCGTCTCTTCCAACAATTTTCAGGAACTGGTGGACCGTTTTGTGGGGCAGACGGGCATCGCCTTCGACATGGTTCTGGGCTTTCGCCCCAACTTCGCGAAAGGTGCCGACCACTTCGCGCACATCATGCGCGAGCTTGACTGCGACCACGACGACGTTACGTTCGTCGGCGACTCTATCAAGGATGGCGAGCGCGCGGCTGATTTCGGCATCGACTTCATAGGCAAAGAGGGAACTTTCGGGCGTCATGAATTCAAAAAACATTTTCCGAAATCGGACGTGATAAAAAATCTGTCCGATCTGAAAAGGAAGTTTTGATGAAGGCACTTATTCTGTCGGCAGGGCTTGGCAACCGCCTGGGTGATCTCACTTTGAGCCGCCCCAAGGCCATGGTGCCCGTTGCCGAGCGCGAACTGATATTGCGCGTGTTTGACTTTCTGGATCATCCGGAAATCACCGCAAAGGCGGTCGTGACAGGTTACATGGCAGACAACCTCAAAGATTTCGTCGGGCGACACGCCCCGGACGCAAAAATTTTTTTCAACCCTGATTATAAAGACGGCTCGATAAGGACGCTCGAGACTGCGATAGAATTCCTGGACGACGATTTTCTGCTCATGAACGTCGACCACATCTACCCCAAAAGAATGCTACCGATAATTTTAAACGGCGTCCGCGGCATCAGCGCCGTGTGCGATTTCGACAGAAGGCTCGTCCATGACGACATGAAGGTCAAGCTGGATCAAAACAGGAACCTCGTGCGCATAATGAAAACACTCACGGATTTCGACGGCGGATACATCGGCATGACTTCATGCAGGAAAACGCATCTTTCAAAATATATAGACGCGATCCGGGAGACGAGAAAAATATACGGGGACAGCTGCCCGGTGGAATGGGTCCTGGGCCATTTGGCCGCCAACGGCTCCAAGATCGATATCTGCGATGCGTCGGGCGTGGGCTGGCTGGAGGTGGACACTCCAGAGGATCTGAAAATCGCAGAGGTGAAACTTGCAAACAATGAGGAATTTTTAAAATGACAAAGGCATTGGCAAAAAAGTTGCGCACACTCTTCCTTCTCGTGGGCGCGGTTCTTTTCATCGTACTCATCCGCAAAATCGGAGTTGCGCCCATCCTTGAAAACATCAGGGCGCTGGGATGGAGGCTCGTCCCGATCTTCGCGATAGGGCTTGTCTGGTATACGCTGTACACCGAGGCGTGGAGACAATTTCTGTCGCGCGTAGGAAACGGCATCGGCTTCTGGGAACTCTTCCGCATCAAGATCGCGGGCGAGGCGGTTAACACGCTGACACCGGCGAACTTTCTGGGCGGCGATCCCCTGCGCATCCATCTTCTCAAGAAGAATTTCGCGACGACGGAAGGTGCGGCCTCCGTCGTGGTGGATCGGACACTTCACAGCGCCGCAACACTCATCGTCATCATCTTCGGGATCACAGTCGCTTTCATCGGCTTCAGACGCCTCCCTTCAAACTTGAGATACGGCGTGCCGATCGTTACGATAATCGCGGCCCTGTTTATGACGTTCGTTCTCATACATCAACGCAAGGGATTTTTCTCGCTTCTGATGACGCTCAGCAAAAGGCTTGGGATCAAAAAGGAGTTTTCCGAAAAAACAATCGCCCGCTTCGAGGAGTTGGACAGCCACATGATCGACTTCTACACGGCGGACCACAAGGGTTTCTGGATCGCCTTGGGGTGCCACACGGCCGGAAGGCTCCTGGGAATAGTCGAAATTTACGCAATCGGGAGATGCGTCTCTGACGAGTTCACGCTCTTCGCATCCATCGTTTTGTGCGCCATGACGCCCGTCATCAACGCGGTGTTCACGTTTGTCCCGGGGGCGCTGGGCGTTATGGAAGGTGCGTACAGCGGCGTCCTTTATCTTCTGCATCTCGATCCCGCAATAGGGATCACGATCCAGATATCAAAGAGGATCCGCGCCGCAGTGTGGATCGTCACCGGACTCATATTCCTTGGAACGCACAACAGGAAGAAGGCATGGCGGCAAGAGGAGTTGATTGAAGAGGTATGAAGCATATTGACCAAGAAAAGACTGCGATAGCCGAAGTTTGCAGGAAGCTCTATGACCGCGGTTATCTTGTTGCCACAAGTGGAAACGTTTCCGTGAGGAGCGAAAATCACCTTCTCATCACACCCCGCGCGACGAGAAAAGACAAGATGGAAGCGGGACTGATCGTCGAGTGCAACATGTCGGGGGACAGTTCCCCTTGCCATGCAAACACTGTCGCTCCGGAGGGAACTGTCCCCCGACCGTCCACCGAAATCGCGATGCATCTTGAGGTTTACAGGCATCGGGCCGACGTCCACGCAGCGATCCACGCACACCCCCCCTATTGCACGGCATGCTCTCTCGCTTCGATCTCGCTCACCGAAATGCTTCTTCCCGAGCTTGCCATCTACATAGGGCCGGTCCCAACAGTTCCATACGCCACGCCGGGCACCAACGAACTCCCCGAGGCTTTGAAACCTTATCTTGCCGACCACAACGCGTTTCTGCTCATGCGCCACGGAGTTCTTGTCCTGGGAAAAGATCTTGAGGATACGTTCAACAGATTGGAGCAGCTGGAATACATTGCGCACGTGGCATATCTTGTGGGCTCGATGGGTTCGGTCAACCCGCTCACCAAAGCGGAACTCTTAAGACTCACATCTCAAGGACGCCGCATCGGACTCGAAATTTCAAAACGTCTACTCACATTACTTGAATAAATAAATCGAAAGATGGCCAAATTCTCTTTCGGGAAGCAGGGTATCAGAGCTGCGCCACTCCCTCCGGCTACTCGTCGCGAAAATATTGCTGGTCTTATGTGAGTTAAGTGTCTTGCCGCTGTCAGCCCTTAACTCACAAGACCAGTCAACATTTTCGCTCCTCATACGCCTGCGGTCGTAACCGGCGCTTTATGCTCTCATACCCTGCTTCCCTACGAGAATTCGGCCACCCTGTCTCATCAATTGTGCAAAACTCGGAGGCGTAGGGGCTGTGGGGTCATGGGGCGTCTCGGAGGCGATTGCATCCATGGTTATGATGCCGCAATCGCCGAGAGACGAGGTGCGTTTTTGGGCCGTAACCCAAAAACGACGCCGTACCCATGACCCCACTGCC
>JBGSNL010000003.1:0-75524 GCA_041739675.1 bacterium | reverse complement strand
GTGGCGTCGTCATATCCTTCAACATGGGGACCCCTGCCACAAATCTCGCTTCAAAAATTTCAAGATTTCAACAGGAATTGACCGGCTTGAGAGTCTTGGCGATCGGCAACAACTCACACATAGTGGAAGCGAATACGGCCTCGCAGGCTGCCGAGTGGATTTCATCGTCAAGGCAGCAACCATTCAGGGGAAGGGACTTTTTCGGAGCTGAAATCGAAATCGCGGCTGGGACACGCGGCGTGCGCGTATCGACAGTAGATTCACAGGCAAACCCCGGCCACCCGCTCGCCGCATTCAGGAGCAAGCTTCTCTTTGCCGTTGAAAACGCCGCCAGCTATGAAACCGATTTCGTAATAAAACTGCACGACGCCGCGGGCAGGAACAACCCGGCGGCGGCCGCAATGTGGACGACCTTCATAACAGCGCTTTCAGGGGCCGGCATCGCATCAGGCGCCGATTGCAGACGATTCATAAGATGTTTCGCTCTCTCACACAGGGACGATATCAGAAATATAGATTCACTTTCCCGCGCATCCCGGTCCTGGTTCAAAACTCAGCACGAACTGTTCTTTATGGCTATAACGGGAGATGAAGAAGCCGAATTGGAAGAGAAATCTCTGGACTATTTGACCCGCCAATTTGCAAAAATGCGTGGCATTGAAGACGTTGAAACCAGCCACGGCGGAATGGGCGAGTTCGGTCTGGCCTTGAAATCCTTTCTCGGCTCGGTCGCGCAGAACTGGTGGACGGCCAACCTGGAAAAGATGCCGATAGCATTCGGCATCATCTGGCAGATGACCACGACTATTCACAGGGGCGCAGAGCTGCGCCATACCTTACTCGCCGGCTTCGCGGATTTCATTGAGGCGAAGCGCCAGGAAGGAGGCGGCTCGATCGTAATGGAACCGGCTGAGACGCTCAAGTTCGTGACGCAGTTTCTGCTGGAAAATCTGATCGAGCTCCGATTCGGCGACATCCTCTACGATGGCGACAGAAGGCTTTACAGTTTCGACACACACGCAAAACTCGCCGAAATTTATAGAAGAAATTACGAGCATCCGGAACTTGTCGGCATTAAGATGAGCGGCACTTTTTACGATGTGACGATGGAGGAGATCGACAGGTTGAGCGAAGCGATGTCGAGACCGGGAGTGCGCACCATTACTTTGACGCATTACGACTGGGACGCTCAGAGATTCGTAAAGATCACATTGAACGTCGAACAATCACAGCTCCTCAGACAGAATGTGGAAAACGATCCCGCAATTAAACACACGGTGTTTCTCTACCACATCTACAGCAATCCGCGGCTTTTGGGCCTAGGATATATGATTGCTAACATATTTCACGAATCCAAAGGCGAGATGCACAATGCGTTTCTGGAGCTCCTGGACGCGGCAGACAAGCCGGATCACGAATTGACGACCGATGAACTCGTCAAATTTGAAGACACTGTCGAAAAGATCTTCCGCCAAAGCGCCGAGCTTCAGCTCAACTCCATATTCAGTGAAATTTCAAACATCGAGCGAACCGAGGGGCGCGCAACTTCCACTGTGACGGGCCTCTACGATCCGGAAGAAGAGGAAAAAACGCAGGCCGTCAAAAGGCTGGCCGAGCTTGTGGATCTTAGCATCGCGACGTTCCTTGGCGAAGCATGGAACATCTTTCCTACGGACGAGAGAACGTCGTTCACCATGGCCCTTGCAAGACTGGCCGTCGCAATGAAGAACAGGCGGGTGTCAAACGGCGTAGGCGTGCATTTTGATCACGCAATGGGCGTATCCCAACAACAAAACCATTTTTCGATGAGACTCAACACGGGATATATAAATCAGTTCTTCAGAAGCAGCCAGAGCCGGATCCACATATTACGAAACACGATACCCATCAGAATACCTGTGCAGATGATACCCGTTCTCAGGTGAGCCAATTTTTTTGATGACAGAGCGGGCCGGGTTGTACTATCAATATTCGAGATCGGGCACCTCCTCAAAGGGTGCCCGATATATTTAATATGATGACACGAGTACCAATGACACCGTCTGGAAAGAAGACGCTTGAAGAAAGACTCAAGTATCTCAAGAACGTGGAGCGCCCAAAAGTGATTGCTGCCATTGAAGAGGCGCGCTCGCACGGCGATCTCAGCGAGAACGCGGAATACGACGTTGCAAAGGAGCATCAGCTCCATCTTTCAAAACAGATCCAGGAAATCGAGCACAAGCTATCGCTTGCGCATGTAATTGATCCCCTTACGATAAAATCGCAGAAAATAGTCTTCGGTGCCACCGTCACGCTGCGCTCCTCCAACGGCGACGCGAAGGTCACCTACTCCATTGTGGGTGTTGACGAAGCAGACTTAAAACAGGGCAAAATCTCCATCGAATCGCCCATCGCGCGCGCCCTCATTGGTAAAGAGGAAGGCGACGAAGTCAATGTGAAGACGCCTCAGGGTTCCAAAGAGTACGAAATCATAACAATTGAATACTGCTAACCGCCTGGCACGCCTTATGCAATATTCATAGGGTGGTAGCGAGGTTGATATGATATCGGGCGTGATAACAACGAAAGACGTTTTGAGCCATCCGGTGACGATCGCGGCATCGTTCGGCATTCTGCGCTACGTATATTTCCTCATCAAGGCCTTGAGCCCCAAGATCTTTTTCTTCACAAATCTTGTGATGCGTTAATCGATCGATCCTCTGAAGAGCCTTACCAGCCACAAAGATATGTCGGGCACGTAGGTAATAATCATAAGAGAGATGAGAAGCACGATCAGGAAAGGCAGCGATGCGCGGCAAAGCTCCGGTATCGTCTTTTTAAATCTGTAACTTCCGATGAAAAGATTCAGGCCCACCGGCGGAGTTGAATAACCTATCTCAAGGTTCGTCAAAAAGATAATGCCAAGGTGTATGGGATGGACACCGAACTCCCTGGCGATGGGGAGGATCAAAGGGACGACGACGATAATCGCCGAGAAGATGTCCATGAGGCATCCCACAACGAGAAGGCACAAATTGAGGATTATGAGGAACGTGAATTTGCTCGATATGTGCTGCCTCATAAACTCTATGATCTTTGCGGGAACTTCGGCATCCACGATATAATTTGTGAGCCCCAATGCGCACCCCAGAATGATAAGCACGCCGCCCACAAGTATCATGGAATTTGCGGCGATGCGCGGAACGTCGGTAGTCATTTTCAGATCGCGATAAATGAAAAGCTCTACGATCAAAACATAAACAACGGTGACCGCTGCCGCCTCGGATGCCGTGAAGATCCCGCCGTAAATACCGCCAAGTATTATAATGGGAAGCGGAACGATGAAGATCGCATCGAGCAGGGCCTTTTTTATATTTTGCAGGCTGAACGGTTCGCGCTCCACCTTTGAAGTGGCGCCGGTGTAAATGCTGTAGAGAGAAATGAGCACTATGAGAAGAATTCCCGGAACGATGCCTGCAAGGAAGAGGTCGTCAACATTAACACGGGCGATTATGCAATATAGAATGAGCGGAAGGCTGGGGGGAAAGAGGAGCCCGATGGACCCGCTTGTAGTCAAAAGACCGAGAGAAAATTTTTCCGAATACTTTTCCTTGAGAAGAATGGGATAGAGAAGCCCTCCCAGGGCGATGATCGTCACTCCTGAAGCGCCGGTGAAGGCCGTGAAGAAGGCGCATGCGATAAGCGAAACAATTGCAAGGCCGCCCGGCATCCACCCAAAAAGGGCGCGGGATAAATTGACCAGCCGCTCGGGAGTCTTGGATTCCGCCATCAGATATCCGGCAAACGTGAAAAGAGGTATGGCCACAAGCGCCGGCGCCGATGCCATCCTGTACATTTCTATTATTACCGCCGACGTGTCGATGCCAACCATAGCAAAGAGAAGGAGGGCCAGCCCGCCGAAGAAGACAAAAAGAGGCGCACCGCACGCGGCACAGAGGATAAGCGCTATGAGGACGAGCCACGTCATCTTCCGCCCTCCGCCATAGGCTGTCTTCTTTGAATTTCGGGATAGAATATCCTTAAGATATCGAGGACAACTCCGATGCAGTACTCAAGCGCCATCATCGCAAAACCGAAGGGGATGATCGCCTGAACCATCCACTCCTTGATCCCCAAAAAAAGATCCCCTCCCATTGCATACTCTTCCATCACGAATGTGAGGGCGGCTTTGGCAAGAAGAAGACAAATGGCCGCCGCAAATGCGTCAAGAAATACGCGAAGAGCGTTTCTTGCGCGCCTCGGGAGAAGGCGCGTCATCGCATCGATGTTCAAATGCTGGCGGGCGCGCGTGGCAAGCATGGCACCCAGAAATGCGATCCACAAGACCGCATGACGGGAGCCGACCTCCGCCCAATCAATACCGCTCTGAAAGAAGTTTCTCAAGATGACCTGCGAGAAGGTCACGGCAACCATCGCGATGAGTATTGCGACCAGAAGAAATTGGACTATCCACGCGAAGGCGCGGTCGATGAAGCGAAAAAAATTTACTATCATTTTCTGAGCTCTGTCACCGCCGCCATCGTTTCGTTTAGAAGCTCCTGCGAATAGAGTTTGCCCACAAGATCCTTCCAGACGAGCTGGCTCGTCTCACGAATTCTTTGAACCTCCTCGGCCGGGACCTCAACGGTCTTGATCCCGGACTTGGCAACCACTGCGTATGCCTTTTCGTTGTCAGCGCGCGTGCGGTCGACAAGCAGTTTCGCGTATTTCTTTGCAGTCTCTTCCAAAATTTTTCTGTCACCTTCCGGGATCGAAAGCAGCGCCCTCTTCGTTATAAGGATGCCGCCTGTCGAATCCGCAAGTTTCAGATCAGTCATGTATTTCGTCTTCGTGTTCCACTGGAGAGCGATCGCCGCAAGCGGCGGGGCGTAAACCGCATCGATCAGATTGGTCGAGAGCGACGTCAAGACGTCGGGAAGCGAAAGAGGAATGGGAACGATGCCGAAACGGTCGTACATCGCTTTCACAAGGGGATCTCCCTCCCACATCCACATCTTCATCCCGTCCATGTTCTCGCGCGTTGCAATGGGCTTATTTGAAAAAATATTCACAAAACCTGTCTCCGCCCATCCAAGAAGGACAAAACCCTTTTTCTCGAACCCCGATTCCAGTTTCGGCTGTATCTTTTTCGTCACGCTGTCCACTTCCGGATAAGAGCTGAAAAGCATCGGCAGCTCCAGAACGCGGACCGACGGGTTCACGATCCCAAGCCCTAACCCAGTGAATCCGGCGATATGAACCTGTCCTATCTGCATCTTTCTTATGACGTCGCGCTCGTCGCCCAGAACTCCGCCCGCGTAAATCTTGAGTTTCACATTCCCGTTTGTCTTTTGCGAAAGCTCCTGGTTCCACTCGTTCATGACCTTGGCCCAAGTGGTGCCTTCGGGCGCGACAAGAGCCACTTTCAATTCAACCGCAAAGGAACGGGATGAAATACAGAGAGCCGCGGCGACCGCCACAAACAGGACCGTTTTTTTCACAGTTCACCTCCGTTAGAAGTATTTTTTCCCCTTCTCCAAAAGGATTTCCGCCCTGCGCTTCGCAAGTTCGTTTGCAAGCCTCTGCTCCGGCAGGACATTCGCGTCGGAATTTTTGACTTCATCCAAGAGTTTATCGAAGAGCGCCTTGTCCTGATACTGAACCGCGTAATATTGGGCGAATAAAACCTTGGTCATAAGATAGCCGCTGCTGACTTCCATTGCCGCTTTGAATTCGTCTTCGGCGGTTTTTTGCTGACCGCCCAGCATCGCGGGTTTGGAAGAGGCGATCGAACCCAAAAAGCTGTGGGCCGAGCCGTAATAGAATGAAGGATCGAGCTTCAACACTCTTTTAACAATTGCCTCTACGCGGGAGATATCGGCAAATATCAAAACATCGTCGCGATGAAGATTTATGAAGTTACCCCAACAGAAGGCTGTCCAGAAAAGCGATCCCGCCCTCCCCTTTCCGAATTTCAGGAGTTCTTTTTCAAACGCGTCCTGCGGAAGGGACAATACCCTCTCCTGCTCTTTTTTCGACCAAAGGGCCGAAAGACCATAATCTCTCCCGCGCTTGTAGAAGAGATCCGCCCTGTCTGATGCCTTCTTATATAATGATGGGTCCGTATCCTTATATTTCAGGATATCCTCTTCCAAAAACCCGAAGGCGTACTGGCCGTACGATCTGGCGAGTAATGTGAGCATCCTTTTGTCATTCGGATTTCCCTTGGCCAGAACTTCAAGGGTCAAGATGAGCGATGGGGTGGAATTTTTTGCGAGTTCGATATCCTGTTCGGATTCAAGGACCGACGTGCCGTCAACCGCGAGCTTGCCTATGGTCGCGGTGGCCACCTTCTTCATTCCGCAGGCGGAAAACATCGACACAATGATTGCCGCGCAGACGATCTTCATTTGGAATTTATGCATAAATTGTTGCCGGCTATTTTTTTAGCAACGGAGCTGAAGAAAAGCAACGAAAAGGAAGATTGTCATGACGCAGTGCGAGATTCGTCTTTTTCCTCTATATGGCGGGGCGGGCCGACGTAGAATTTTATGGCGTCTTCAAGGGCGTTCAAATCGATATGCGTATCTTTACACGGGCCGTGCGGACGCTTGTTTGGTATGCCTATGATCGAGAGGCGGCCGCCAACATCGCGGATTCCGGAAACGAGGTCGCGCTCGCAGGCCACGCCTATGACCGCCGTGGGCCTAATCTCTTTCACCTTTTTTCTCGCAAGCTCGCCGCCTGAAACGGTGAAAATCTCAAAAGTGTAGCGCTCCTTGAGTGCCATGGCTTTTTTCAGCTCCTCTTTGGACAGGCAGCGCGGCAGCAGGACCAAAAGCCGTTCGGTTTCAACCTTCTTCCTCATGGCCCTTGAAACGGCATTTGAGACCTTTACAAACGAGTGTCCGAGGCGGTCGCGGGAGACCCCGAAAACTCTGCTGAGCTTGATTACGCGCGTGTAGATGAGCTCAAACAAGAAATGGGGCCGCGAGCGAAACAAAAAGAAATTTTTTTCGTGATAGGCCGTGAAAACAAGCTCCACATACCAGAATGCGGTCGCCGCAATGAAAAGGCCGGCCAGCGTCCACGCCGCCACCGGCAACTCCTCTATAAATGAGGCAAGGCGCGGCGTGATAAGATAAACGAGGATGACAAGAAGCGCATCTGCAAGCAGCACGACACCGAAAGTGAACCAGAGAAAGAGACCCTTCCCTTCATCAATTGTATGTCCTTCATCGTGGCCGTCCCAATCGATCCACTCGTCTCCCAAGTTCCTGTCTTCGGGCGATTTGGCGTTGCTCTTGTATTCTTTGAGATGGCTCATCTTGCCTCACATATCACGAATTTCTTTTCCATCAAGCCCCATTTGCACAAGGGCCTCTATATCCAGGTTCTGCTCCACTTTTTCAACCTCTGAGTTGGTTGTGCGCGTAACCGGGTTTCTGGGCATCAAAAAGCTGCAACAGTCATCGTGCGGGATTATAGCGATGTCATAGGTCCCTATTTTTTTAGCCTCATCCACTATCTCCTGCTTATCCATTCCAATTAATGGGCGCAGTATCGGCATCGTCGATACGGATTCGATTGTAGTCAGGTTAGAGAGGGTCTGTGACGCCACCTGCGAGAGGGCCTCGCCAGTCACCAGCGCCTGCGCCCTTTGTTCTCTCGCAATTTTTTCGGCGATCCTCACCATGAAGCGTCTATATATGATGATGCGATATGCCATGGGCACGCCTACCACGATTTTTTGCTGAATCGGGCCGAAGGGAACCGTGACAAGGCGGGTCCTGGGCTGTCCTTCCATCAGAAGAGAGATCATCTCTTCCACCTTTTCCTGCGAAGCGGCAGAGGTGAAAGGCGCCGAGTGAAAATGGATAAAAACAGGAAGACAGCCGCGCTTCATTACGCGCCAAGCCGCCACAGGCGAGTCAATTCCCCCGGAGATAAGACACGCCACCCTTCCGCTGATACCCACAGGGAGCCCGCCCGGCCCTTTAACGTGATCCAGAAAAATGAAGGCGTGTTTTTTTGTGATCTCAACCGCCACTGTGAGTTTCGGATTTTCAAGATCGACCTTTGCACCCGTCATTTTTTGAACGAGCGCGCCGATCTCTTCATTCACTTTCTGCGATGACATCGGAAAAGATTTTTCCGCGCGTCGCGTGCGAACGGCAAAGCTTTCAAACGTGCGTCCCGCAACAATATTTTGCACCGCCTCTCTGATCGGTGAAATAGCAGGCTCAGATCTTACGGCCGCAGAAATACTTGCAACACCAAAGACCCTCTTCAATCTGTCCATCATGGGTTGGCCGATGGCTGGATTGGCAAACTCAACATGTATGCGGCCTTGCAGGCGTCGAACCTCGCAAACATCCTTCCTATCAATGGCTAGACGGATATTCCTCATGAGGCAATCCTCGAAGTAATCTCGGTTGCCTTTTTTCAGAGCAATCTCCCCGTAGTGAATTACAAATGAGGAAAAGCGGTGGAGATCCTGTGGAAGAGCGGGTTTATTGAATCCTGACGTTTCCATTTTGTGACCCTATACAGCCATTTTTTTCGCATTAGCAAGGTAAAACGCATGTTACGGAAGGATTTGAGGAAAATATCCACAATTTCAAATCAGTGGCTGCATCATGAACAAAAAAAAGAGACGCAGTCTCTTTTCCTTTGACACCACAATATATAGTGTCTAAACATCAGTTCACTATACAACATATTGTGGATAAAGGGTCGATATTAAAGCCTCAATAAATACCTATCTTAATGATATTAATAGACATTTTTAGTTATTCACAGGCTTGTAAACGGAGGGTGAAATGGTCATAAAGGCTGTCAGGGGGGTAAAAGCTAAGAAAAAGTCTCACATCAGCGCCATCGAAAAAGGCCTTTCTGTCCCCCGCTGTTTCACACGCCGCGGAGTGAACCCTCTCGATGAAGTCCGCTACGAAAAAAGATCTTCGCTGATCACGAACCCCGACGGCTCCATCGTCTTCAGGATGGATGATGTCGAAGTCCCCGATGGGTGGTCGCAGCTTGCTACGGATATTCTTGTTTCAAAATATTTCAGAAAGCGCGGCGTTCCGGGTGCCGGCCATGAAACTTCCATCCGCCAGGTTGTAACGCGTGTAGCGCACACGATCAGATGGGCGGGAGAAGAAAACGGATATTTCGCATCTGCCGAAGACGCCGACACATTCGAGGCCGAGCTCACTCACATGCTTTTGAATCAGACGGGGGCGTTCAATTCCCCGGTGTGGTTCAACTGTGGACTCTACCATTCATATCACATCGAAGGCAGCGGCGGAAACTGGCACTGGGATGAAGAATCAGGAGAGCCGCAACTCACGAAAAATTCCTACGAATCCCCTCAGGCGTCGGCGTGTTTCATTCAATCGGTGGACGACGACCTGATGTCGATATTCGAACTGGCCAAAAGCGAGGCGAAACTTTTCAAGTACGGTTCGGGTACGGGAACAAATTTCAGCAGGCTTAGAAGCAAATACGAAAAACTTTCCGGCGGCGGCACATCATCTGGTCTCATGTCGTTTTTGGAAGTGCTAGATAGGGGCGCGGGCGCCACAAAGTCGGGCGGCACGACCCGCCGCGCGGCGAAGATGGTTTGTCTCGACATCGATCACCCGGAGATAGTCGATTTCATCAACTGGAAAGTGAATGAGGAAAAGAAGGTCGCCGCGATGATAGCCGCCGGCTACACATCCGACTTCAACGGAGAAGCGTATCGCACGGTCTCCGGACAGAATTCGAACAACTCGATCCGCATACCTGACACATTCATGTACGCGTATTTGAACGACGAACCGTGGAAGACGACCCTTCGCACAACCGGCGAGCCGTATGAAACACGCCGCGCGCGCGACCTCATGCATCTTGTCTCCGAAGCGACGTGGAGCTGCGCCGATCCCGGCATCCAGTTCGACACGACTATCAACAAGTGGAACACGTGTAAGGCATCAGGAAGAATCAACGCCTCCAACCCGTGCAGTGAATACCTCTTTTTGGACAACAGCGCGTGCAACCTGGCCTCGGTCAATCTCATGAAATTCTATGATGAAGTGACGGGCCAGTTCGACATTGAATCGTTCGTGCACGCCTGCCGCATATTCATCATGGCGCAGGAGATACTGGTGGATTTCTCTTCATATCCAACCTCCGCAATAACGAGGAACAGTCATCTGTTCAGACCGTTGGGTCTGGGATACGCCAACATGGGAACGCTCCTCATGGTCATGGGCCTTCCTTATGACAGCGACGAGGGGCGCGCTGTTGCAGCTGCAATCACGGCTATCATGCACGGGGCGGCAAATCGCGCATCATCGGAGATTGCATCCCAGAAAGGCGCATTTGCGGAATATGCAAAGAACCGCGAACCGATGCTTGAAGTGATCCGCATGCACCGCGACGCGGCCTACGAAATTCCCGAACACCACTGCCCGGAGTATCTGGCTCATGCCGCAAAACAGGTGTGGGATCGCTGTCTCGCCGACGGTTCGCGCTGGGGATACAGAAACGCGCAGGTTACGGTTCTGGCCCCCACGGGAACGATCGGGCTTTTGATGGACTGCGACACAACCGGAATCGAGCCAGACTTCACGCTCGTCAAATTCAAAAAGCTCGCCGGCGGAGGCTATTTCAAGATCGTCAACCAGTCGGTTCCGCTGGCGCTCAAACGTCTGGGATACACGCCGAACGAGATAGACGATATCGTCCGTTATGTGTCGGGAACCTCTTCGCTTGAAGGCAGCCCGCACATCAATGAGCACAGCTTGCGCGACAAGGGCTTCAACGACGCGGATCTTGAAAAAATCGCAAATGCGCTTGCCCGCATCTTTGAGCTCTCGTTTGCGTTCAATCCCGGAACGCTGGGGCCGGAGGCAATGGCGCGCTTCGGCTTCACCGAAGAGCAGTACGCAAAACCCTATTTCAATCTGTTGAAAGAGCTGGGATTTTCAAACGAGCAGATCGAAGAGGCGAATATCCACATCTGCGGAAAGATGACGATCGAAGGCGCTCCCCATTTGAGAGACGAGCACCTGCCGGTTTTTGATTGCGCCAACCGGTGCGGAAAATACGGTGAGCGTTATCTCGCCCCGATGGCCCATCTGAAAATGATGGCGGCCGCGCAGAAGTTTCTCTCCGGCGGAATTTCCAAGACGATCAATCTTCCCAACAAGATCACTGCGGAAGAGATAGAGCGCCTCTATATCGAGGCGTGGCGCATGGGCGTCAAAGCGGTCGCCCTCTATCGCGACGGCTCTAAACTTGCTCAACCTTTGAACGCGGTAGCGGACGATATCAAAAAAAAACTGGATTCGACGCAAAGGGAACAGGGAATCGCTGCCCATTCGACTTCACAGGAACCCCAAGTTGCGGTCCTTAGAAGAAAAAGGCTACCGAAGAAGCGCCGCGGCTTCACGCAGGAGGCGCGCGTCGGCGGCCACAAGGTTTACGTCCGCACCGGCGAATATGAAGACGGCGCCCTGGGCGAGATCTTCATCGATATGCACAAGGAAGGCGCGGCGTTCAGAAGCGTCATGAACTGCTTTGCCATCGCCGTTTCTCTGGGCCTTCAGTACGGCGTCCCGCTTGAGGAGTTTGTAGATTGCTTCACCTTTACACGCTTCGAACCGCAGGGGGTCGTTGACCATCCCAATATCAAGATGGCGACATCCGTCGTCGATTTCATCTTCCGCGTCCTCGGCATGGAATATATGGGCCGCACCGATTTCGTTCAGGTGAAGCCCACGAAAGATGAAGACGTGAAACTTGAAATTCAGAAGATCGAAGACGAACAAAAGAATGAGGAGCCCAAAAGAACGATGGTCGTCCCGCAGCCTCAGCCTGCCACTGCGGAAAAAATGATATCCCGCGCATCGGAACTCCCCGAAGAAGACGAGCTTCCGATGGCCGTGCCCGTCGCCGCAAGGGCGGAAGGTGCCGCGTCCGCAATGGGCCAGCTCCAGACCGTCGCAACTTCTTCAGGCGTTGTGGTCTCAATCTCCGATGCAAAACGCGGGAGTGCTTCGACCTCTATAACCGATGCGCACCTTTCCACGATGATGGGGGACGCCCCCTTCTGCGACCAGTGCGGCCATGTGACGGTCAGAAACGGCGCGTGTTACAAGTGCTTAAACTGCGGCAACTCAATGGGATGTTCATAGATGGATAGAAAACAAATTGTCACGGAACCGCGCGTTTATCTTGTCGGGAAATCCCACATGGATGCCGACATGCTCAAGGCATTCCTTGACGACGAAGGGATGTCCTTCGAGACCGATACGAAAATAGATTCGGAAATACTCGCCGAATCGGCGGGGAGGATATGTTATCTCTCGTTCGGCAAGGGACGCAAATCGAACGCGGAATATCTTGAAAATATCATAGCCTCCCATCATGGCTCGGTTCTGGAGCACGTGACATGGAGCTTTATAATCACGGGCATCAGCCGCTCGCTCACGCATGAGTTAATCCGCCATCGCGCCGGCTTTGCATACAGCCAGGAGAGCCAGCGCTACGTCGACGAATCCGACACGAGATACGTCGTTCCGCCGCTCTATCACGAAAATTCGGATCTGAGGGCAAAGTGGGAGGCCTCAGTCGCCCAGGCTCATAAGAGTTATTGCGAGCTCGTGGAGGAAACCGATAAGTTTGTCGCGGCGAAATATCCGGAACTTGCCGGAACCGAACGTAGAAAACTCGTGCGCCAGTCGGCCAGGTCCGTGCTTCCAAACGCCTGCGAAACAAAACTCTTCGTTACCGCCAACGCGCGCTCATGGCGCCATTTCTGCGAGATGCGGGGGTCGGCTCATGCAGACAGCGAGATCAGAAATCTGGCGGTCATGATCGCAAAGATACTAAAAGAAGAATCACCCAACATTTTCGGGGATATTGAAATAGCTACAGAGAACGGGGTTGAGATAACCCAGGTGAAGCATTCGAAAGTCTGAAGAGCCTCAGCCACCATCCTTCGGTCATCGTCACCGTCTTGAACAAAATGATCGAAGTCAGAGCCCCCGCCACCACGTCCAGAATGTAATGTTGCTTCACGAATATGACCGACGCGGCAATGATCACCGTCATCACTATGAAAATTCCGCTTGAATACCGGTGATGGCGCCACGAAATAAGCGCCGCCAGCGCCGGATAAGCCACATGCAGCGAGGGAAAGCAGTTGTAGGGCATGTCGATGAAATAATAGAGCCTCGTGACGCCCACGCCGAATCCGGTCACCGCGGCCAAATCAGGCCGCAGCTCGTATCTCACGGGCAGGACAAGGAAAAAAATGTAGTGGACCGTCGTCAGCAGAAGATAGGCGACCACGGCGCGGCGGAAATCAGCGATGTCGTCGATCAGGAAATACAAAAGAAGGACGCTGAAATAAACGAGTATGTAACCGAAGATCATAGCCGGGATGAATGGAATTGATTTCTCAAATGAAAATGAAACGTCATAATAGTGGGTGCGGAACTGATTGATCCAGTTGATGAGCAAATATCCGCCGGCAAAATATCCCAGGATAAAGAAAAACCAGTTCCTCTTCTCCTTTTTCTCTGCGGGTGAAAGCATAAGGGCATATTTCATGCCCGATCCGGCACTGTTAAGTCAAGCCGTCAAATCACTTGCGCGGGAATCCAATAATTGCTAGGGTCCGCCGCGTTCGAACAAGACCAAAGGGAGGCCCAATGAAGCGCGAGGAAGTTGAAAAGGTATTGAACGAAAAAATCAGGCCCAGGCTTCAGGCCGACGGCGGCGGAGTGGATCTGGTGGAAATCAAAGACGACAACACGATCGTCGTGAAGCTCACCGGCGCCTGCGGCTGCTGCCCCTTTTCTTTGATGACATTGAAGGCGGGCGTGGAGCAGATTCTTCGCGATTCGTTTCCGGAATTAAAAGAAGTGATTTCGGTGTAAAGCTCGAGGGCTTTCGACCAACTCGCTTTACACGCTGTATGAAGCTTTGGCCGTGTCGGATTCCCACATTTCTACTCGCGCAACGGGCAACTTTTGGGATTTCGCCTGCGTGTGAATCAGCTTCGCGATGCTTTCGGCCGTGGGATTTGTCTCCATGACATACAGACGCTCGCCGATCTCTTTTAACACCTTCGCCGCAGGATCGTCTTTTGAGAGCAGCATCGCGTGATCGAGATTCTCCTCGATCCATTTTCCGATCGTATTTTTCAGATTGTCGAAGTGGCAGACCATCCCGTTCTCGTCCAAAATACCCGATTCCAGATGTATGACCACTTTTGCGGTGTGCCCGTGAAGGTTCCTGCACTTGCCCTTGTCGCCAAGCAGCCTGTGACCGTAACAGAATGAAAACGATTTGCTGATGGAATACATTTTTTCTCCTCGACGGCGGACGCTCTCGGCCAACTCTTCTCGTCTCTCTCCCACGCCCATAATCTGGTGTGCACCAGCCAAGCCGAGAGACTGCGAAGAGTTGCCCTACGCCTCCGCCTTCACCGCAATAATCGACCCCCGTCCACCGCGATGATCTGTCCCGTCAGCGACGGCGAAGCCTTTGCCAGAAACGTCACAATCTGCGCAATTTCTTGCGGCGGGCTCTCGCGCCTGGCCGGCGTCTTGCTGATGAGATCGTTCCAGCCTGCATCGCTCATCCCTTTAGGGCGCGTAACGATATAGGGCGCGATCGCATTGACCGCAATTCTGGGCGCATATTTTTTCGCGAGCCCGCGAACCAGGCTATCAACCGCCGCCTTCGCGATGCAGTACGGCAGATATCCCGCATACGGCTTTACGGCGGCAATATCGCTCATGAAGATCATCCGGCCTTCCTCTTCCATCACGCGCGAGGCCTCCTGCGCGACAAAAAAAGCGGCCTTGAGATTGATATTTATGATGTCGTCAAAGACTTCTTCTTTCACATCTTCAAATGAGGTCTTCATAAAAACCGCGGCGCAGTGGACCAGAAGGCTCAACCCCCCCAAACCGGACACGGCGCTTTCAACGAGCTTTTTTATCTCCCCCACCTGCCCGATATCGGCGCCCACTGCAAAAACCTTCTTACCGACCGATCTTGTCTGTTCGGCCAATTGCATGGCCTTCTTTTTATTCGTATTATAATGAAGGGCCAGATCGTAGCCCCTCTTTGCCAGCTCAACGGCAATTGCCCCGCCGATGGCACCCGTGGAACCCGTGATCAAAGCTTTTCCGTTTTTCATGAGGCGCAGCCTATGGAAAGAATCAATAAAAGGCAAGATTTCTTATGGTGACTCAAGACCCCATATTTGGACCGATTCTCCATATATATAATGTGGGTTTCATATCACCAAACTTTAACACTTCACAATCATTGACTTTTTCTCCATGCGAATTTGGCATTCTTCTTGCTTTATATCAGGCTGAACAAACAGTGGGAGGAACTATGAAGTCAAAGTTTTTTGTGTTTGCCCTGATAGTCGTTGCCGGCTTGCTGGTCGGCGCCAAAGTGATGGCGGAACCGGCGAGTGACGACATAGCACTCAGTGGCTATGAAATAGATGTCGGGGTGAGCAGAACGCTGCCTTCTTCCGACACTGATAGCGATGGCATCGCAAACAGCGTAGACGCTTGCCCTGATAAGCAGGGTATAGCCAATACCAACCCCGCCAGAAACGGTTGCCCTCCATCTATGTTCGGTGATTACGATGATGACGGAATAAGGGATCTCTTCGATAACGACGACGACGGCGATGACGTTTTGGACAGTGAAGATGATTGTCTATACACGGTACCGGGAACCACGGTCGATAGTCACGGTTGCCCAATTGAGATACTTTCCGCCTATCCATTGAGACCAGAGGTTTCTGCATGGCCGACTCTTGATAACGATGGCGACGGAATCCGTAATGGCGACGACGAATGCGGCGATACCCCCGCAGATACCGAAGTGGACGAAGTCGGATGCACCATAATTGCTGACGACCCCGATCTCACCGGTTCTCTCCCGATAGACACGGACGGCGACACAGTAGCCGACGTTGACGATCTTTGCGTGGATACACCTGCCAGCACCGCGGTCAATGAGTGGGGCTGCCCCGACACAGACGCAGACGGACTTTTTGATGACGTCGATAACTGCGTTGCTGAAGAGAATGCGGACCAGATCGATACGGACGGCGACGGAATAGGCGATGCATGCGATACCGGCAGCGCCTCCACCGGCGGCGGATGCAGCTCGACTATCGTCAACACGGGTCACGCGTCAAATGTGGTCTCTATTCTGATTCTCGCCATCTCTATTGCCCCTCTGGCGATACGCAGGAAGCTCAAGTAATTAAAGATACGATGCAGAAAAGGCGGCCGAAAAGGCCGCCTTTTTTATTTGCCGTTTCCGTCATGATTATGCTTTAAGCCGCTCATAAGATTATGACCCCAGCAAAATACGATATAATCGTTGTCGGAGCAGGTCATGCCGGATGCGAGGCGGCCTTGGCGGCCGCGCGCATGGGCGCGAAGGTCCTCCTTCTCACGGGGCGCCTGGATACAATAGCCCAGATGAGCTGTAACCCGGCGATAGGCGGCCTGGCCAAAGGACATATCGTCCGCGAGATCGACGCACTTGGCGGCGAGATGGGGCGCACCGCCGACGCCACTGGCATACAGTTCCGCCGCCTCAACATGAGCAAAGGACCTGCCGTCCGCTCGACACGCTGCCAATCCGACCGCGCGCTTTATCACAAAAGAATGCGTGAAGTCCTTGAGCACGAACCCAACATCACTCTGCGTGAGGAAATAGCCGAAGATATTCCAGCGCTTTTAGAAAGAGGAAAAAAAGTTATCATCACGACCGGAACGTTTTTGAACGGCCTTCTCCACTTCGGGATGGAGCACAAAGACGGTGGACGCATAGACGATTTTGCATCCAAAGGCCTTTCTGCGTCGTTAAGAAATCTTGGCTTTGAAATGGGGCGGCTCAAGACCGGCACCTGCCCCCGCCTTGACAAGAACACAATCGATTTTTCTGCCTGCCAGAAACAGGAGAGCGACGATCCTCCGCCGCGCTTTTCATTTTTTGAAAAGGCCCCGCTTCTGCCGCAGATGGTCTGCTACATCACATACACGAACAAACAAACGCACGACGTTATCATGAAAAGTCTTAGCCGCTCGCCTCTCTATTCGGGAAAGATTGCGGGCGTAGGCCCGAGATATTGCCCCTCCATCGAAGACAAGGTAGTGCGCTTCGCCGACAAAGAGCGCCATCAGCTCTTCCTTGAGCCAGAAGGGCTCGCAACCGACTGGATATATGTGAACGGGCTTTCCACCTCGCTTCCGCTTGATGTGCAATATGAAATGCTCAGAACCATTCCGGGGCTTGAGAACGCAAAAATCCTCCAGCCGGGATATGCCGTCGAATACGATTTTGTCTTCCCCACGCAGCTTGATCCCACGCTTGAAACAAAACGGATAGCCGGTCTTTATCTTGCCGGCCAGATAAACGGAACTTCGGGTTATGAAGAAGCGGCGGCACAGGGGCTCATGGCAGGAATCAATGCGGCGCTCGCATTGAGGGGAAAAGAACCTCTCATCCTCAAACGAAGCGAAGCCTACATCGGCGTCCTGATAGACGATCTCGTGACAAAGGGGACGAGCGAACCCTACAGGATGTTCACGTCGCGCGCGGAGCACAGGCTTTTGCTTCGTGAGGACAATGCGGACATAAGATTACGAACGGTCGGGAGAAAAGCCGGCCTCGTGGGCGACCCGGAATGGAACCATTTTGAGAAGAAGAGACAGCGAATTGAAGAGGCGGTCGAAATTCTTCAGAAAAATGCGGGGAAGTCAGGAACGTTTGACGATGAAGTGGTTGAGGCCGCGACAATCCAACTCAAATACGATGGTTATCTCAAATCGCAGAAACGCATGGCCGCAAGACTGGGCGAACTGGAAGATTTTCTGATCCCGCGTCAATTCGCCTACGGGCCGGTCAACGGTTTGTCAAACGAGGTGAGAGAAAAACTCCAAAAAATAAGACCCGTGAGCCTCGCCCAGGCATCGCGCATCCCCGGCATTACGCCCGCCGCCATTTCAATTTTGATGGTGCATCTTAGAAAATGAAGTGAACCCCGTCTTCCCTCTCTGAGGAGGACTCCCACCACCAGCGGCCGGCCCGCTCGTCCCCTGAGGACGAGGCCCTCGTGCACGGCGCACAGCCGATGCTCATGTAGCCCCGTTCGTAGAGCGGCTGCACCGGAACGCTGTGCTCTTTTGCATATGTGAAAACCTGTTCCCAGCTCCAGTCTGCAATTGGACATATCTTGGCGATCCCTTCATGCACCGGATCCATGGACACTTTCGTTACGGCCCTCCGCGTCTCACATTGAGAACGCCTCAAGCCCGCCATCCACGCTTTGTGGCCCGCGTTCGCGCGTCTCAAAGGCTCGTGCCTTCTTATCTCGCAGCAGGCGAGTCTCAGCTCGCGATCGTGCCGGAACGCATTAGGAGCGTTCTCTGAAAGATAGGCCGCAAGTTTTTTCGTATCGGGAAAATAAAAAACGGGTTTTATGCGGTAGCGATCCATCACGACGTCGATGAACTCATACGTCTCCGGAATCAGGCGGCAGGAATCTACAAAAATTATTTTCGGTTTTGCGTCGATCCTTGCCAGCATATCCAGAAGGACCATGTCGCCAGCGGAGAAGCTGCAGGAAAAAACAAGATCGTCTTTGAAGGTTTCCCACGCCCAACCCACGATCTCCGTGGCGGAGCGGGCATCCATATCCTGGCCGAGCGTAAGTTTTTCGAGTTCCGATGCGTCCATGACGCTAGGTTGTCTTCAGGTTTTTGAGGATCGGCGGATCCCATTCGAACGAGAGCCTGGGCCTCTTCGTTGCCTGCCAGCCCTTGAACACGGAGCCCACGACCAGCGGCAGTGAGACGGACGGCTCGACAAAGGCCATGCAGTGCGTGGCCTCCTTGGAGACCTTGCCCCAGCTCGTCGCCTCGGAGAGGGTTGAACCGGAGAGCCCGCCCCAATGCGGCACGTCGGTGGTCAGCTGGATCGCGTAGCGGTGGCCGCCAGTGTCCATGTTGAAGATGTAGGCCATGACAACGGAGTCGTTGATGAAATTTTTGGGAACACCGCCCGCGATGTAGACCGCGGCGGTCGCCTTCGATTTGACGACGATCTGGGTCAGTTCGTAGTTGTCCTGGATAGAGTCTATCGTGACGCCGCGGCGGTTCTCTTTCACGCAGCGGTGATAATGTTCAGTGAGACCGATTCCTATCGACGAATCGTTGATCGCCGGCGAAAAGACCGGAATTCCGTGCTTGGCCGCCGTGGCGAGAATTGAGTTTTCATCGTTCACTGAGCGGCCCAGCTCCTCCAAAAAATGTCTGGAAGAATATCGCCCCGGGGGAAGCTTGTCCGCAAAACTGCCGACCGAGCAATCCAGACGCCAGAACTGCGACTCATCCACATATGTGTCATAGATGCGGTCGATGTAGAGATCGCGGAGCTCTTTGTCGTCCGCGTTTGGCGTGCCGGTGTAGTGCTTAAAATTCTGCGACTGATAGAGGTCCTGATAGAGGATGGCGCCTGTGGATACTATGACATCGACCATGTTGTGGGCGACCATGTCCCTGATAACTTTGCGCAGCCCCGCTGCAATGAGCGGGCCCGCGAGCCCCAGCATGACGGTCGGGCGGTCGCGGTCGCGCAGCATGCGGTCGTAGATCTGCGCGCACGCGCCGATGTTCCTGGCCTGCACAGATGCGTTCCCATATGCGGCAACCAGATCGCCGATGTCTTTTATTTTTTCAAGGTCGACCGACTCCACGGTTCTGGACAGTATTTCGCGCTTTTTGGCCGAGTCTTCTTTTGAGAGCTCCGGAAAATTATAACCGGCGGGCTTGTCCAATACCGAGAATTTTTCTCTATCTTTCATGACCCCTCCTTCACTCGCAAAGTTCACTTTTTTCCAACTCATCCATCTGCAAAACCAACCAATCTCTGATTTCCGCTTCAATTGAGAGCTTCGATCTGCCGGGAAAATAGCGCTGTCTTATGATCTCGACCAAACCGTCGAAATCGCCGCCGATGCCCGTTAAATCGTACTCCGAGAGCTTGTCCCATCTGGCAAGTATTTCAGGCTTCAAACTGCGCCAGCATCTTTCCATACGATTCGGCTGCACATTTATTACCTATCCGATAAAACAATTGATTGTCAACGAATTACGGGCTCAAAACGGGCCCGCCCTCTTCGTTGATTCTCTTCACAGGAAAAAAGAACGAAACTCCCGCGGCGAAATTTATATCCGCGTTGATTGTGTCCCCGCTGGGATTGGGGGTGGGATGGATATAGTTGGTGACGTCGACGCGGGCCGCAAACCAGGGCCAGGGAGTGTAAACTATTATGCCGCCGCCGATCACCCCGACCGGCTCCCAATGCCTGTTGATCCATTCTGTTCCCATGCCCAATGTTCCGAACAGATCGAATTCGATAACGCTGTTCCCCGCGCGAAGCGCCGCGTCGTTTGAAAACATCACCTCGCCGTCAATGAAGTGCTGCTGTCTGCTTTTCACCGTTTTGCCGAACGTAGAATCGAAATCGGTGTAGATCGGCGTGTACATATATGACGCGCCGACCGCGATCGTGTTGTTAATGTGAAGAAAATATTTTGCGCCCACGCTCCAGGAATTATGCGTCTCATCGCCCAGAAAATCACCGCCGTTGATGTTTATCTCGCTCTGGAGTTTCTTTGACAGACGGTATCTGCGGTCAACACCCTTCCGCAACATGTCCTTCTCTTCGGCCTGCGCCGGAACCACAAAAAGGAAACCGAGCGCCAGCGCCAGCAAGAAAGCGAATTTTTTCATTTTATCCCCCCTCGGGATTTTTCATCATGAAAACCCAAAAATCTCCATGCGATCGGCGGCATGACAAGAAGTGCTGCAACCGCACAGCAGATGGTCCCGATCGCCATGATCATTCCTAAACTCGCTATCCCCCTGTGAGCCGCAATCATCATCATTCCGAACCCTATCGCGTTTGTGGCGGCGGTGAGCAAAACAGACGTTCCCGTTGCACGGCCCAGGGCGGGAAGCTCACGCTCCTGCTTCAGACGATGGATGATATGGACGCCGCTGTCCACGCCCACTCCTATTATGATTGGAATAGCAAAAAAGTTCGCCAGATTGAAAGGGATCCCAAAAAGCCCCATGATCGAAACGAGCCAGAGGCCGCCTAAAAAAAGCGGCATTGTCGCCATCGCCGCCGCCCTGATGGACTTGAAGTCTATGAGCGCCAGCATGTAGATGACTATGAACGCAAGCACGCCGGAGATCAGAAACGCGCGGACCATGATCCGTCCCGATTCGTAAACTTCTATCGGCGTTCCCAGAACAAGCGGATCGACTTTTCTTATCTCCGTGACAAAACGCTTGAGACTCTCCTCGTTCCAGATGTCCTCAGCGGGCGTTATGTATATCGCGTAATTCCCTTTGGGGCTTATGAACCTTCGCTGGATCGCGGGCGGCATATCCCCTATTTTCAAGGGCGCAGGGTGCATACCGGAGGCGAGAAGATCAAGTTTGTCGTGGAGATCGCCGAAAAAGGCCTTTTCGAATTCAGCGATGCGAAATGACGCCTCAGGCGCCGCTTCGATATCACGCGCCAGTTTTGAAACCCTGTCCCTGAATCCTTCAAGCTCCTCAACAGCATCTATGCGTCCGGCGGAAAAGGCCTCCTCCTCAAGACGGCTGAGCGAGCTGTCGAATGACGATATCTGCCTTGCCAGCGTCGCTGCGTCGACCGGCACATTGCCGCCATCGAATTTTATGCCTTTTATATTTTCAAACGCCGGCGCCATCCTTCTTATGAGAAACATCCTCGCCTTCTGATCGAGCGGGACGATGGATGTTATATCCTCCACCTTTTTCACCACCGGAAGTTTTCTGAATTTTTCGGCAAGCTTTGCGGACTCCTCCGGTGTTTTCGCAACGGCGTTCGCGAACCATGTCGATTCATCCGATTCCGTGATTAGCTTCCGTTCGTATTCGACGGACTCGATCCCCTTGGCCTGGAGATTTAAAAGATTGAAATCGAAAAAAATCTTTCGAACGAAGGGGGATAACGCAATCGTGACGATTGCAGCGCCTGCAAGCAGGAACGCGGGGCGGCGGTAAAGCTTCGTGATGGCCGTCACCTGCATTGCTGGCTTGGGCTTTGCCCACGCCGGCATTTTCCTGTCACCGTACAGTTTGTGGTCCCTGATCACGAGAAGCGCGGGCAGAACAAAGAGCATGGCGGAAACACAGAATACAATGCCCATGCCCGCAATGGCGCCCAGCTGCTTTAACGCGCGAAAGTTCGTGAAGAGAAGCGTGGCGAACGCTCCCGCCGTTGTCGCGGCACTGGTGAGATCGGCTTTGCCTATCGCCAGAAGCATTCTTTTCACCGCCTCGTCGATGTTTCTGTGGCGCGAGAGCTCCTCCTGATATCTTGCGACGACGTGGATGCCGTATTCAATCGATGCGCCCACAAGTATGATCGCAAATACTATGGAGAGAAGATTCAAGGTCCCGAATGCAACGGTCACGAACCCGTATGTCCAGGCGATCCCCATGACAAGGGCCGCCATTGCAAGCAGTGGGCGCGCCGCACTCCGAAAGGCGATTATGAAGACCACGGCCACCGCGATCAGAGAAAGTATCGTAGCCATGTTCATGTCACGGTTTGACGTGGCCATTTCGTCCGCTGCCAGAACGGGCCTGCCCGTCAGGCCGGCTTTGATTCCCGGAAACTCCCATCTTGTCTCTTCAATCGCGTTTCTGATTCTCTTAAGCGGCTCTTCGATGACCGCGAGCGTTCCATAATTTTTTGCGGGCATTATGAGGCAGATGAGAAATTTTTTGTTTTTTGTGACGAGGTAGCCTTCGGGATCGAAGCTCCCCTCGCCGAAAAAGAGATTCTCCAGCTGAGATTCGTAGGGCGTGCCGTTTGTGACCGCGCTGTCCAGTGAACCGACAAGTCCGTCTAAAAACTTGAAACCTAAAGTCAGTTTCTCCTCTTCTTTGGGAGAGACCGGTTTTTGGATCTCTTCATTGATGACGGAAAAAAGCTCCTCAAGACTTGAAAGAGAGGCGAACCTCTGTATCGAAAAGGTCCCTCCGCCCACCATATCGGCCAGAGATCTCAACTGGTCCTGATTCAACAAAAGCAGAAAACTTTTCTCTAACGCGGGGTTGTCTATCTTGTACGTCACCTCGCTGATGTCGGGCAGACGCGAAATCCTGTCGGCAGCCGACTTGACGAATTTTTTTGCGCGGGCAAGGTCGCCGCCCGATTCCACGACGAGATAGAGATATTCCTGATCGCCGAACTCCCGCAGGAAATCCTTGTAGCGCTTATGATACTCAAGTTTTTCTGAAATGAGGTTGTCCTGATCGGCGTCGAGCGAAAGACTCGTTATCGCGAGCACCCCGGAGACCGCCGTGAGGACGAGGGCCGTGACGACTATCTTCCACGGGTGCCGCGGTATGAAATTTCCAAGCCAGGTGAAAAATCTCGTGCGCATAGAATCGGCGAAGAACCCCCAAGCCGCCAACGATTAGATTGCTTTTTTTGCCTTGAGTGCTTCTGTCGCAAGTCTCTTGCCGACCGTCCATGCGTTGCCGGGGAAGCGGTGGCACTCCTTCATGACGCAATCGAACGCCGTGAGGAAGCGCTCGACATGAGACTCGTTGATGATGAGAGGCGGCAACAGTTTTACGATATCCACATCGTGGCCCGCAACCTGCGTGAGTATGTGGTGATCGCACATCAAAGGCACCACGACCATCTGGCCGAAGAGCCCTTTGTTCACCGCGTGCAGAAGCTTCCAACCGGCCTTGAGCGAAAAAGATTTCGGCTCGCCGAACTCAATTCCAACCATGAGCCCCAGCCCCCTCACCTCTTTTATCATCTCATATCTTCCGGCCATTTCGCGGAGACCCGTCACGATTTTTTCGCCCATGCGTGCCGCGTTCTCGATGACTCCCTCTTTTTCCATGTAATCTATCGATGCGAGCCCCGCGGTCATCGCAAGCACGTTGCGTCCGAAAGTGTTGGAGTGGACCACGCACTGCTCCATTCCGTTGAATACCTTGTCGTAGATCTCGCGTCTGAAGCAGATCGCGCCCACGGGGATGTAGCCGCCGGAGAGCGCCTTTGCCACGGTGACGATATCGGGCGACAGCCCCCAATGATGATGGGCGAACCATTTGCCGGTGCGGCCGAACCCGGTCTGCACCTCGTCGATCACAAAAAGCGTACCGTATTTGCGGCAGAGATTTTGCGCTTCTGTGTAAAATTGAGGATCGGCAACGTAGACACCCTTGCCCTGAACTGCTTCAATGATAAATGCCGCGCAGTCTTTTTTCTTCAACTCATTCTCAAGCGCGGAAAGATCGTTGAAGGGAATAGGCATGCAGCCCGGAAGCAGATCGCCGAATCCTTTTTTGAATTCCTTGTTGCCGTTGAGCGCCAGCGAGCCGGTGGTCAGGCCGTGAAACGCGTGTTCCCAGAATAGGATGCGCGGGCGGCCCGTCGCCTTGCGCGCGAATTTTATCGCGCCCTCGTTCGCCTCAGTTCCGGAGTTCGTGAAAAAAACGGTGTCCAGCCTTTCACCCGACTGATTCACCACCGACAAAAGTCTCTCCGCCAGAAGTCCCGCGAGAAGCGGCGTGTCCATCTGCACCATGTTGGGCCAGTTTGCGTCGAGGGCCTTGTGCAATTCTTCTTTTATCGTCTTGTTGTTCCGCCCCATGTTGTAGACGCCGTAGCCCGCCAGAAAATCCAGATACTCTGTTCCTTCTTCATCATATAGAAAGGGCCCGTCGGCACGGACATAGTTGCGGTTGAAACCTATTGTTTTGACGACGCAGGCGAGCTGCGGATTGACGTATTTTCCAAAAAGCTCCCACTGCCTTCCCTGATGCGCGCTTACTAACTCATTGATATCGGGCTTCATTTTACCTCCGATTGTTGGGGGCTCCCTAGCAGACTTTCCGCCAATAAGCAATAAAGCTCTTTTCCGGCTTGCCATACCCCTATTCTTATTGATAAACGGGCCTCTCAGGGTACCTTAAAAAACCAAGCAACTATTTTTGAAAAACCGCGATAAGGGGTTGAGGTCAATTAAAACAACGACCTTGATTAGGAGGCAACATGTTTTCAGGGGGCATTTCATTAAGCGACTTTAATCCGTTCAATTATGAAGCGTGCATAGGTGACTACTGTACCAGTTTGGACACAGTTGCCGAACAGTACTCCGCAGCCAACAATTTCTTTCGTGAAGCGTTGGAAGAGGCGTACGTCACGAGCGACGATCCACTTGGGAATTTCGTCGATAATTTTACAGCGCCGGAGCGTGCGATCGGAAAAGTGGCGCTCAGTATTTTAGGCGCGGGCTGTGGCGGCAACGAAATCCCCACGCCCGACCCCAGAAAAGAGACAACGCCTCTCGCTGAAAGGAAATATCTGAGAGAGGACTATGTCAACTATGATGAGCTTGCCGACAAATCGCTCACTGATTATTACGACGAGGACCTCGGCGCATGTCGCTCGCGCGGAAGCCAGGAGTCTTTCGAATTCTGGGGCTCGATGGTGCACGGTGGAATTATCTGCTCCGACCACCCCGGCAACTTTACGGGCTTTTTCGGGGCGCAAGATACTTGTTCCTTTAATGCGTGGCGCATCTACAACCCCGATCACAAAGACGTCATATGCGGACGCAACATCCTTGAAACCGACGGCTTCTGGACGTGGTCGGACACGCCCGCCTCTTTCTGGAGTTTTTCAAACGGTCTCAATGACGATGATTCGAGAGTATGGTCCATCATAAAACTGATGGAGGCGACAAGGCTCACCAGCGCAATACCCGGCTGGTTTTTCTGGCCCCCGAATCTCGTAGAGGCCACGGAGTATCTCAACCACACTGCAAATCTGCTGGTGTCATCGCGTTATCCCGACGTTCGCGCCGCCTTCCTTGAGGATTTCAAGAAATTCTTCGAACCAGATTATACTCTGCCCAGGACGCCGCTGGAATATGCGCTGGAAGATAACCTCCGGCGCTTGCCTTTCAACCTCCAAGACCTCTTCAAGAAACTTGAAGAAGCCGTCGCCAAAAGAGAGAAAGATGTAAGTGATGGGAAAGACCAGACTATCATTGAAGCGGATGATGTTTTAATAGGTCAAATACAAGATGATATCAGGAATAGGATGAACGAAGTCTCCGTGCTTATGACCGACCTTTCTAACAACAACCCCGACGCGGTCCAAAGATACGAGCTTGTGCTAATGAATATGACCGCAGCCGCCGGGGTCAAATACCCCGATATGCATAAGTTCGACTTCGATTTCACCTGGCGGGACATCGATTGGGGAACTCCGGGCCGCGCGCAGTCCAACCGTATTGATTGGGCTACACCTTTGGCGGGCCATGCCGCATCTTTGTATTTCCAGACAGCCGCCATTTACCACATGCGCTGGGACGAACTGTCAAACGCGGACAGCACGGGCAAGATAGACACGGGCGAGTGGTGGGTCGAGTTGGACGAGCAGGACAACATCATTCTCGTCATGGGAGGCTTTGCCGATCCAGCGACGGGGCTCGACATGAGGATGTCCATCCGCCAATACGCCAACGATTATATCTGGCGCCGCGCGGGTGAAACCAAAGAGACGATCAGGACGGAGATACTAAAGGAGATCAACGGTGCGGTACAACGCTCGTATGATCGTTGCCCCACCTGCGCCGATGACCACTACTGGTCACGCCTTCTGCTTGAATACATCCAGAAGATGAATGACGGAATCGCCTTCGACTTCTGGCCGCTGGGTGGACAGCCGATACATGGAGAAGAAACGTTGCGAGACCGCATAAGGCAGCCGCATGTTGTCACGCCGGGAGAGTGCTGCCATGAGCAGAGCCCTGCCAGGATGTTCGTTGAGGCTACGCAGCAGTGCAACATGCAGATGACTGCCGCAGAGTGGTGCTTCAGCCAGAACACACCGCCGCAAGTGCTCAATCCGGAAGATTGCAGCTGCGAACCGTGCCCCGACGGACAGGCGACGACGACGGGTTTAGCCGGTTCGTGCGTGACACCTCAAGGTGAGCCTGTGCACACGATCAGGTGCGGCGATCATGTTGTGGAAGGACGCGAGCAGTGCGACGACGGAAATACAAATAACAACGACGGCTGCAGAAACGATTGCACAAGGAATGCGGTTCCACCGCCTACCATCGAATGCGGCAACGGCAGAGTGGAACGCGGCGAGGAATGCGACGGCACTCCGAATTGTGACGATAATTGCAAGATAGTCGTAGCACCACCACCTCCTCCGCCTCCGGCGTGCAGAGAGATCAGAGTACGCCCAACTGAAATCGGCGGACCCGCTGACAGAGCTTATGGAGAGCCAAATGACGGCATTGCTTGTGTACCCAGATAATTTATATTGAACAACGCTTCAAAAGGAGGCCTTATGATTTCAGCAGGACAGACGCAAAATGTCGGAAGTACGCTTGATAGAATCACCTCGCTCGCATGCGCTAATGAGCAGACTGAAGACAAGATAACTCAGTGCGTACAGGATACGACCAATACCTACACGCTCAACCTGCAGCGTGTGCCGGAAAATCTTAAAGCTATTTTTGAAGGCTTTGCTTATGTGATCGCAAACACGATATTCAAAACTTGCCCCACCGCTGAATCAAACGAAATGTGCTCATCAAACGGAGGCATCAACTTGTGGGGCGGTACATATACTTTTGCCTCCTTCTTGCTCGAGCTTGCAAACAGACTAAGCGGCCAAAACGTTGCCACACAGTTGCCGCCTTGTTCCGTTGACGACATACGAGCCGGCCTGGCGGGAACAGAATGCCAGGCACATTATGAATGTGTGCCGACACCTTCAGACACAGTATTATGTTCAAGACCGGATGTTCAAGATTACGCGGCTTGTATTCAAGACAGATGTTCACATCGCGAAATGAACGAGCAGCCGCCATCTACTAGTAATTGCCAGCCAACAGCCACGGAAATTACACAATGCCAAGGGGATATCGAGTGTGCAAGGCAAAGGGCTGCTGAAAGGTGTTCGAGTGAAGGCGGTCCGACGACCACGCCGCCGCCACCTCCTCCTTCTCCTCCTCCTGCAGCCGATGCGGGCACCGGACGCGGATTCCAAGTGCCGTGGACAGCAGGCCAAGGGGCACAAGGACAGCACTAAAATACTTAATAATATCAGCGTATTACAAGTTGCGCGGTATTGCTTAAAAATACCGCGCAACTTTTTTCTATTTCGCACGAAAATAAGGATGAGGGCCCCGCCACTGAAACTTCGGCGGGTTCCCACCAAGAAGTGGGCGAATTGAGGGGGATGGTAGAAAAAAGGACGCAACATTTTTGGGGGTCATCCGATAATGCAACTGGGTAGCGTAACGATGAAATTCAGCGCGTCCTCGGGCTTATTTAGTTTGTAAGGAGGAAATATGTTTTCAGGTGGATTTGATGGCGGACTCGTAAAATGGGAACACGATTTTGCAACCGGCCAATTGCATGCCAATGCTTCACATGAAGATCCTGAAGACCTCTTGGCGGCTCTGGGAGCCGCCGCATGGGTAGCGGCTGCAATTTTGGCGCCTGAAATTGTTTTGCCAGTGACAGGTTTCGTTGCTGTAGCATCGGCCTGCGGTGAAGATGATGAAACGGTAGCACTTGTCGCACAAGACGCAGCAAAACCGGAAACAGCAGCTCCGGCGCCTCAACCGGCTCCTGCAGCTCCCGTAGCTCCAAGAACTTATTTCAATCCGGAAGACAGCTACTGCAAGGTCATACAAAACGACATTCAGATCAACGCAAGAATGACCAATGCCTCGTTCAGATCCCTTCTTTCTTTGTGGGGACGTGAAAAAGGTCTCACGGCGGACAACGCAATAGACTGGACGATGACGCAATCATGGACGGGACCTTTCACCATGGACAACGTGTGCCACGTCGACAAGTGGTATACGTGGGCGGACGGAACGTACTTTACGCCGGAACGCGTTCCCGTGAATGTCAACATTGAATCCAGATACGCCGGCGAACAGAAACAGATCTTCGACATTCTCACACTCTCCGGCGTCACAACGTGGCATCCGGACGTCCTCGATTACGTTGGCGAGTACAGCAACATCGCGCAGGCCAGATGGTCATTTGCGGCCGAGGCAAACACAAATGTGGACGCCTATATCGCGGCCGTTCAGGAAGCATTCAAAAAATTCGGTGCGACGACTTGCGGCACGATAACATCCGCAACCTTCCCGATCGATTACTTCCTGGCCGCAGTTGCGCCGGTTGAAGGCCTCAATGAAACTCAGGTAAAAGCGGCCCTGACCGCCCTGTCTTCGACAGTGAAATTTCAGGACAACCAGATGGCCGACATCGTCATGGCCGCATGGTATGTGAGAGCGGCCAACAGTTCGCAGGCGACGGGACAGGCCGAGTACGCCAATACCTACATTGCAAGAGCACGCGATGCCCTTGCGAAACTTTTTAGCAGTTGCGCTCTTCCCGAACAGAGACCTTCTGATGCTGTGATGAACGTATATCTTGGATTCATTTCCGATCCGGAGCGCAGGGAACTCGTGCAGTGGATCATGAACAGCATCTATGGATTTGTTCCCGCAGAGCCGGTCGCAACCGAACCGACACCGCCTGTGACACCGCCTGTAAGGCCGACCACGCCGCGCACGTGTCCTCCTGGAGAACACAGAGACCACGGACATTGCGTGCCGAATCAGCAGACTCAGCCGACTGAACCGACGCAACCGACACAAGCGGCGTGCAGAGAGATCAGAGTACGCCCGACTGAAATCGGCGGACCCGCTGACATGGCTTATGGAGCACCGGATGACGGAATCGCATGCATACCTAGATAATTATGAAGGAGTTTTTTCAAATTGAGATGAATTGAAGGTGAATCGGGGGAAATTAAGGAGGAAACATGTTGCCAGGTGGACAAGTAACCAGTCAGAGCCAATATCGTGGGCAAATAACGACTGCTATGTGCGGTCTGGAAAACGCCGAGTGCCGGACTACAGTGGAAGGACTGTACGACACTAACGTGCAAGACCTAACTCCGGCACAACTTCGTATCTATGACACATATGTTATGGTCGGAACAGAATCGGCGACATCGGCATGCCTCCGGTACGCATTTCAGTTGAACCCGGGCGAAGACTCCAATCCGGCATATACAGCTGCCGATCAGTGCACAGCTCAAGCCGTCGACGGCTTGGATATAGCTTTGCTTCGTCAGGCACAATCAGAGTCGCTCAAGATAATCCCGTTCTTTGAAGGATTCACATATCCAGCTTGGTTCGGTAAAGCGCGCGAGTTGGCATTAGAGGGTACGACACTGAGAGATTTGGCTAATCAGGATCTCTTGGATTACAATGTCCAGCGATCGACTCTGAATGGGATAGATGCACTGGTCGATCCTCTCACCGAAGCATTTCAAAATCGCCAGTACAGAAGGCCCACAGGAGACGTAATTATCGGCCTGCATGAAAGCGCAATGTCGCAGGTGCCTGATAATTTGCAGGACAACCCCGATGTCCAAGAGGCCATAGGTGATGCCTTAGTGGGACAGATTGACCAGATTCAGCGGGATGAAAATCTTGATGCGCAAGGTCTTTTAAATCGCCTGTTTACAACTTATATCAGCAACGTGACCGTAGCCGGTTCGGACACTGACGGCGACACAGTTATCAGCGCAGACGAAATCAGCATTATTACCGTTGAACTTGCGCGCTATCCGGTAGTGGCAGGGCCCACAGGGGGTGGAATGCCGGGCGTCGTCAATTTTGATGACGATGAAAGCTGGCTCTGGCGTCTTGTAGCAAGCGGATCGGGCGGTTTCGGCTCTCTGGGATGGTCAGGCGAGCTCTCCTTCGACGGCGGCGTCGCCTATGTAATCAAAGACTGGGCAATCAACTTGCTTCGCATGAAAATCGAGGCCGCGGGATCTCAGGATTACAGGGTTACTAGCGAAGATATTGCACTGCTCCAGCTTGTCAACGGAATATCCGATTCCGCCAACATCACGGACCTTGCCTTAGGCGCGAACTACTTCTTAACGGAAAACGAAGTATTCAAGAAGCGCGGATTCGTCGGAGTTAACGGCGGTCTGGTATCGCTCTTCGGCAGATCATTCGCCGGAGCGGATGTCAGCATGCGATACCCCGTGACAGATAATGTGACCCTTACAGCCGAAGCCGTCGGCGGTCAGAGTGTATCCATCGGACTCATCCCTACGACCGATCCGGCGACCGGTGAAGTGACAACCACGACCGACGCAGTTACCGGCGAAAACGGCGGCGGCGCAGTTGTCGGTGCAAGCGCAGATCTTTTAGACGGTGATCTTACGATCGGGGGTTCCGTAGGCGGCTATGGTCTCGCAGATGCAACCGGTGTCGTCAGAGTAAAACTTGAAATCGAAGGAACAGTCCATGAAAACGTCGTCATAGGATTGAACCTTCTGACAGCGTATGCATGGAGAGCGGTTCAGCCTTACGAAGCGTATCGCATCGATATGGAAGCATACGCCAATTTCCCGATCAGTATCTCCGATAGATTCAAACTGATTCCCGGTGTATCAATGTTGTACTACGGAAACCACGGCGATGCGTGTTTCACTGAATCCGACACTGGGAATACCTTCTGTGATGACAGAGGATACGATTCGCCAGTCGGACGCTTACAGCTTGGTTTTGAAACGCCATTCGGAGACGACGGCAGCAAGCTGACTGGCGAGTTAGCTCTCGATCTCATGGGGAGAGATGGGGCAAGCATGACCGGTGAAGAATACGGTTTCGACTGGGCGGTTTCTACAACACTTGGAGTAACGTTTCCTGGGATAGGTCAATAAGCAATCTAAGGAAGAAAGGGGCTTAGGATATGATGAACACAACGAAAATATGGCGGATGATAGCGGTGGTCGCGATTGCGGCCTTCGCAGCCGCGTGCTCCGACGGCGAGCTTCAGCTCGGCCAGAGCGCGAATATCACGCCGCCTCCACCGGTGATCAAGGTCTTCAGGGCCGATCCGCCTCAGGTTCCGCTTGGCGGATCCACGACGATCTACTGGGAAGTGGAGGACGCGGACTCGATAGAGGTCGCATCAGCACCGGAGGGTGTGTTCCAGTTCCATGCCGGCCCCTTTGAAGAGCTTTCGGGCTCCACACAGGTGGATGGCATAACGAACACGACGGACTTTATCCTCACCGCATCCAAGACTTTTGCGGCGGCCGATGAAAGCGCGGCTGCGATAGTCGTCATATCCAAACTGTCCAAGTCCGGTCAGATACCGCTTCCGGGAGAACCGCCGGTTCCAACACCTTCCGAGAACCCTGTACCGACAGGACCGGTGACCTCGCAGGCTACTATTACAGTAGCTGTAGTTGCGGCATCCGAATGTTCGGTAGACATCGTATCCGGCGCAGGCGATACTCCTGTAAATGCCGGCGACCCGACGACGATCACATGGACGGCAAGTCCGGACGTGACGCAGGTAACTGTTGTGGCAGCTGACGGAACGCCGGTTGCCGATACGTTCCCGACGTCAGGCGAAGCTACGGTGACGCCTTCCGCGACGACGAAATACACTGTTGAGGCCATATGCGCCGACGGTCAGGAAAAGACCGACGACGTCACGATTCAGGTCAACGCATCCAACATCAGAGCGACGATCACTGCCAACGGACAAGAAGCGTTGGTGACGGTTCCAAATTTCACCGATCAAGTAACGGTCCATTATGAAGCGATCCCCGCAAGTGCACAGGTGACTGTAACAGCAGACAAGCCCGTGACGTGCGAGCCCGCGCTCCCGACCGCACAGGTTTTGACCGGCGGAATGCAGGACAGCCTCTGCACGCTGACCTCTGATACACGCTTCGACATGATCGCTCAGGTGGGCGAGAATAGCGCCCGCGCCGCAGTCGTCGTAGCCCTTCAGAGCGGCAACACGACAGCCCTCGACATCAAGGCCGGCCCGTGGGCTTTCGTCTCCGAAGAAGTTGAGATTGAAGTGCAGGCTGACGCCGCAACGGTGAGCGGAATCGACTCTCTCACGGTTGGCGGTAAGGCCGTTAATAAGGCAGATCTCGTCGCAGGAACAAAGGTGAAAGCAAGGGTCCCGGATTTGTCGGGAATCCCGATTGTCATTAATCGTATCGGAATTTCTACTCCCGAGACACAACATCCTATCCAGAGCATCATCCCGATGATGAGCCATCAGTTCTTCCATGGCGGTGTTGGTGACGCATTGCCCGTGACACGCGTCATAGCCGATCCCAATGATGCAAGCCGTTTCTATTACGGCGTGAAACGCGAAGCATTCGGTGAAATTTCAGTATATCGCCTGAGCAATTTTGCCGATAGCAAGGAACTTGCGGACGGCATCGGCATAGAGGATCCGATAAAGAATGCCTTTGAACTCGGAGGTCTCTGGCAGAACAACAATTTCTTCTCAAATTATGTGAAAACCTATCCCGTGAACGCCATCGCGGTGAAAAAGGGCGATCCGAACGTTGTTTACGTAGGCACAACCGGTCTCATCATGTATACAACTAATGGAGGAGAAAAAGACAGCGATTGGAAACCGTTCGACATCTTCTTCTACGCAAGGAGAGATGGATATTCGGGCAGCCATAAGACGTGCGCGGGCAAGACACAGACCGGCATCTCCAACGCACCAAGCTCAGCCGACATCGTTTCGATGGGGCAGATTTGCGACATGATAGCAAAAGAAGACGGCCGCCTGATCGTTGCCTATGACCGCGGAATACTCGTTACCGAGGATGCCGCCAAGCACGCGGCGGACAGAGTGCGAACACCGTGGATCGGGGCAAGAAATCAAGATACGAACGGCGTCTATTCGAGAGACGGTTCAAAGGTTGCGCATGACTTGGAAGAAGTCGGAACAAAAATCTTCGCCGCAACCAACAGTGGAGTCTACGTCAACGAAAGCGGCAATGGAATAGGCTGGGCACAGTTTGTAGGTGGAGCGCTTGACGGTACGCAACCGGTGTACAGCATCGCCTATGACGCCAAGTCGGACATGCTCTTCGCAGGAACCGATGACGGCGTATACGTGAGCAATAAAGATAGCGCAAACTGGACGAAAACAACCGGGACTCTTGCCGGCCCAGTTCTATCACTGGCAATCGATCCCGCTTACAATCAGGATGAGACCGGACCGGTCGTTCTCGCAGGAACAGCGACTGGCATGGCGGTCACACGCAACGGCGGAGAGTTCTGGTCGGTACTCAATTCACCCGAAGCGGTTGACCTGGGCGAAGTGAGAAGCGTCGCCATCGCAGCAACTGTTTCCGGTGCTAAGGTGACCTACAAAGTCTCTGCAGTCGGAGACGGTTCTACCATGGGTGGCGTGGATGTTGGGGCCGCTCCGCCGACATCGGAGGAAACGCCGACTGAACCTTCGAGCTCATTCAGAGTCATGACAAGGCCATTGAGTCCGATGATAATAACGCACTAATTGAAATGAAACCAAAAAGGGCCGCTTGGGCAACCAAGTGGCCTTTTTTTTGGCCCAATTTCCTCTATACATCGCCCGATCAATTAGATATGACCTATCCCTGACAGGATTGACAGGAGGAAACATGTATTCTGGCGGCATCAGCTGGAGCGACCTAAATCCATTCAATTACGAGGCGTGCATAGGCGATTACTGCACGGATCTTGAAACCATAGCGGAGACGGCAAAAGAAACCGTTGATGCTGCGCCGGGCGCAATCGTTGATGGAGTAAAAACTGTTTATGATTTCTATGCTGAAAAACCAGCAATGCTCCCCGCAATAGTTTTCGGCTGGCCCTTCATGCTTTTCGGAGCGGGTTGTACAAATAAAGGAAGCGAGCCGTCCGCTCCGAGGATAACGTTAAATTTTGAGGAGTCGGACAATCCGCAGGCATACAAATTATATCAGGGTCTTTTGAGAGAAGGGGTTGCGCAAAGTGATATTGATAAAGGTTACAATGTCATAAATTTCGACGGCAAATATTGTGCGTCACAGGAAGAAAAATCCTGCATCAAAGGGGCCAATGACCTGAAAATAGATTCTCAAGAGGTCTTTGAATATGCCATGAACAACTATGAGCGTTTTCGAAATCTCATAGAGGCCACACTTGGCCATCCCCTCCCGTGGGTGCTCGACGACTTGAATCCGGAAACAACTTTTGATGAAGATATTCAAACGAAAGTGACAGACGCAATCAACCTGCTAAAGGATATCATAACAAGAAAGGGCTTTGTAGAAGGAACGGAGGAATATAAAAAGCGGCTTGCCTTTGGTCTTTTTTGGCTTACAACGACTCCTCCTGCCGGCTTGTCCACACTGAATCCGGATTTTTTGCTTTACGCCAACGAAGAACTGAATAAATTTGAATTCGGAGAATTCGCAAATTTTCTCGTGCGTCGAGGCGGCCTGCGTCCGAAATATAATGAGGTGGAATACACGGCACTAGAAGCCATTAATAGGACCGAGGGAGATTGTTCAGAGGTCTCCAAGATCCTTTTTTCGGTATTTGAAACTGCTGGGCTCAACCCCATATTTCTTCAGGTAAGTCTTGGAGTGGAAGACGTCGCGTTGTTAGATGGCCCTGAAAGCCTCAGAACACGATCTAACACCCTACTTGAGAGAGCGACAAAATCCAATCCGGATTTCAATCATTTCTGCATCAGCCTGCAACTTGATAATCAACGACGTCTCTTTGATCCAATATTTTATCAAAGCGATGCGCAATATCGCAAAAATTTCCCTCTAGCATTGCGCCAAGCATTAAGCATATTTTATTCAAATTCAGCTTGCCTATTGGTGCAAGATAACAATTTAGCAGCAGCCGAAGATGCTGCGCGCACGGCAATTCTGTTGGATGACATGAATGCTAACGCACTTCTCGCCCTTAGCAATATTTCGCGGCAAATGAATTCATTAGATGATGCAATAGACTTTTGCACACAAGCCATCGACATCTACTCATCTTCAAACTACTTTTTTGTCCGTGGCACTATCTGGTTACAAAAGGGGAATTTGAGCATGGCAATAAATGATCTCGCTCACTGTCTCCAATTGAAGTCTGAAAACCGCAATGACGTGCAACACAATTTGACGGTTTACATAGTTAAAAAATGGATGGGAAATCCATTGGTAAAGACTTTTGGCGACGAAACATTTTTTGATATCTCTAAAATTGAATTTTTATTCATAACATCAAGCATAGATTGGATTCTGGGAAAAAGAAATACTGCTACTGAAGCGTTACATGTAGTCGCCGACGGATTTACGCTTAATGGAAGACCCTCCGACTTCACAAAGCAATTCTTTGAAAGCATGTTTCAACTGATGCCCGCCGACATGCAACAGGACGCAGAGATATCGGGAATGATCACTTCCATCCGGCAGAAACTGGGCACAGCGCAATAGCCAAACATTTTATTCATGAAAAACGATAGCCTGGAAGCGCATGAGGTTGGCGTCTTTCCAGCAGCCGGCGGACATGCCGGCCTTGCGGCAGATACCTTCCAGAAACTCTTCTTTTCCCCAGCCCTGCTCGCCGGGAACCTGCGGCAGAAGGACTCCGCGGTTATATCCTTTTTGTATGATGAGACCGTCGGTTCCGATCCTGACATCCATCGGTTTTAAAAGAGGCTCTGGCGGCGTGAGAACCGATATTTCAAGATCGATATTTTTAAGTTCATCCGGCCTCACCGGAGGAAAACGCGGGTCCTGCGATGCCGCGGAGGCGGCGTTATCGCGCACCGATTTGTAAAGCGGCCCCACCGCCATGATGTGGCCGATGCAGCCCCTCAAATCCCCGTGTTCCCTGATGGTCACAAATGCCGCGCCGTCTTTGAGAAGAACGGGATCTTTTATGTCAAACTTTGGCTGCGGCTTTCCTGACACCTCGGCCTCGATCGAATTTCTCGCAATCGCGAGCAGCGTTTTTTTCTGCGTCTCCGAAAGAGCACCCTCTTCCGCTGCCGCCCCGCCTGTGAACACAAAAGCCCCGTAGCCCACGACGCGCGACTTGTCGCCCGTAACGTCGCCGGAGTTGGCGTATTTCACAAGCTTCGCCTTGCCCTTTCTAAGCTTTGCGATCTCCATGAGCGTTTCGACAGGTGCGCCGCCGCAAAGCTCGGCCTCCCCCTTCAGTTCCGCCGCAGCGAACGCCGCAACGTTCATATCCTCGATGATTTTTATGGTCTTTTTATCCCTCGCCGCCGCATCATTATAAGGGTGGTAGTGGGAAAGATCGGTGCTCGCGACAAAAAGGACATCCCCGCCGGGGAGCATCTCGTTCAATTTTGCCGCCAGCTTTGAAAGCATGTTGGGATTTGTAACGCCGACTATTATGGGAAGGACTTTGAAATCTTTGAGCACCGTCTGCAAAAAGGGGAGCTCCACCTCAAGTGAATGCTCAATACCGTATGGGCGCGGATCGTCTTTGGCCCAGGAAAAATCGCTCATGAGTTTTTGCGAGAGCTCTTTTGCGATGGGGATCCGGCCCAGCGGCGTCTCGTAAAAATCCTTTGTCGTGAGGGCGATACCTTCAAAACCGACCCGATGTGACGGGGCCATGACGACAACAGTCGAATATTTTTTCCCCTCTATCGATTTGTAGGCGTATGCCGCGACCGGCCCCGAATATTGATAACCCGCGTGCGGGACCGCGATACCGAATATGTGCTCGCTCACAGGCGCAGGAGCGGCCTCGTTCAAATATTTTTCGATTGTCGTGCTTAATATCTCTTTGTCGGCGGGATAAAACGCCCCCGCAACTGCGGGTTTCACGACTGTCTGTTCCGCCTTCTTTTCGGCCGGGGCCTTAACCTTGGAGCAGCCCTCGCCCGGAAAAAGAAGACACGCCGCAAGCAAGATATAAAAAACGTTGCGTCTCTGCATGGCGCCCCCTTTGCTTACACTATCCGCCCAAATGATCCGCGCGTTTCCAGTATTTGGCGGGGTATCCTCCGCCCGAAACTTCCCTGTCAGCCGGTCTCTTATGGAAAAGAAATCCGAACATCCTTGAAAGTGCCAATGCCAAAGCTCCAAGGACCATCGCCAGCCCGAATTGTCTGCGTGTAATTTGCATAAATCACCTCCGCGTTTCCAAGCGTAATTGCGCCCGTTTGACCTGTCAAAGGAAAAGGGTGGACTCTGGAAAGAGCTTGGGCTATCAGAACTTTACAAACGGGAGGAAAACCATGCGTCTAAAAATTTATTTAACAATTCTAATGGGGGCAGCAATGATTATGAACTCAGGCTTATCGGTCGCCGGCAAATCCAAACCGCAGGGGCCACTTACACTCGACAAAATGATTTCAGCCGCCGACGAACTCATGCGCACGCAGGCCACGATGTCTTGGAATAACCGCATCAAGGGCACGCCGGTGGATTTTGAATCGACCTACAAAGGCTACGAGTGGCTCTTCACGCCCGACGCCATCAAGTTCGTGGACGAAAAAATGAATGAACCCGGAATCTCCCCAGACGAGAAGCGCGCGCGGACATATTTCAAGGATTATCTGGTTGAGCAGCACGTCGGGCGCGAGGTCGTCTCGCTCGACGACAAACTCACCAACACGGAATCCAAAACCACCGTAAAAGTGCCGTGGCTGAAAAAAGAGGTGGCGTACCGCGAGATCCCCATAGTCATGGCCAAGGAGAACGACGCCAAAAAACGCAAGGAGCTCCAGCTTCTGACTGCCGAAGTCCAGCGCGAGAAACTCAACCCCATTGTCGCCGAGCGCGATGCGAAGGCCCACGAGATAATAAAGAGCCTGGGCTATAAATCGTATCTCGATTTCTCTCTTGAGGCGCGAAACGTTAAGGATTTCAAAAAAATCATCAGGGACGCAGATAACTTTGGAAAGAAGACCGATTCGATTTACAAAACGCTTCTCGCCGAACACGCAAAAGATCTTTTGAACATGAAGGTTGAGGACATGCGAAGAAGCGATCTCCAGAAAATCTTCCGCCTCGATACTTACGTCTCTTATTTTCCGGCCGACGCGATGGTCCCGTTCCTCAAATATTTTCTGGCGGACATAGGGCTTGATTTCACGACTGCGGACGGCCACCAGATTCTCTTGGACGACGAACAGCGGCCCAAGAAAAATCCGCGCGCCGCGTGCTACAACATTGTCGTCCCTTCCGACATAAGGATGACGATAGCCCCCCAGGGCGGCATCGGCGATTTCACACCTCTCTTCCATGAAACGGGCCACGCCGAACATTTTGCCAACACGACGGTTCCCGAGTGGGCCTTCAAATATCTGGGCGATTACGCCGCAACGGAGGCCTATGCGGGTCTTTTCGAAGGCCGTTTTTCGGACCCCGATTTCCTGCGCTACTACCGCGATTTCATCGTGGAGTGGAACAAAAAGCAGCCCGCCGACAAAAAGGTTCCCGTACTGACCGATGTCGACATTGCAAAGCTTGTGCGCTTCGCCCTCTTCAACGATCTTTATTTCATGCGCAGATACGGCGGCGCGAAGCTCGTTTATGAATCGGCATATCACGGCGACGATCCCAAGTGGTGGGCCGGAATCTACAACGGGCAGAGCACCGACAAGCGGGAGATGTATCGCACACTTTTTGAAAAAGCATACGGCTTCCCGATGGAAGCCACCGACTCTGAAAGATATTTAACCGATATCGACGAGTTCCTTTACGCGGTCGATTACGTCCGCTCGTTCGTTTTGGCCACGCAAATCGATGATACCCTCTCCGAGAAATTTGGCGGGAAATGGCACGAAAACAAGGATGTCGGGAAATTTCTGAAGGACAAACTCTTTTTTGCCGGCGACAAGCTCACGGCCGACGAAGTCGCGGACATATTGGGCTACAAGACTATCGATTTCGATGTATATGAGCGGGATATCCGCGCCCGTCTGGCTGCAAGCGAAAAGCTGTTATCCAATTCCAAAAAATGATTTGATCTTGGATACGAGCTGCGAGGTGGCTGATGGCGAGGGAGCTTCTTTTCTGCCCTGCATTGCGGCAAGATAGGTCTGGCGCGTGACAAGCGCCTGCCCCAGTGTTTCCGAGATGGCCGGATGAGCCTTTAGGATATCGGCAAAAGATTTTTTGTCGATCATGAAAACCTCTGTGTCGCCTTTCGCAACGACGGTCGCCGTGCGCCGCTCGCCGGTGAGCAAACTCATCTCTCCAAAGAAATCCCCTTCCTTCAAAGTGGCAACGACTTTTCTCTCACCGCCCTCCAAGACGATGTCGCAGCCGCCGCTGTGTATGATATACATCGAATCGCCTAGCTCGTCCTGATGGACGATCGATTCGCCGTTTCCAAAAAGTTCAAATGAAACACGCTTTGCCAGAAGCTCGATGTCCTCGGGCGGAAGCGGCGTAAGGACAGGAATATTTTTGAGCTTCGCCGTAATAGCTGAGCGAATCCCCTCTCTTTTATGTTCCTCATTCGCCCGCTCGACGTGATGGAAACGCACATCCCTTATCGGGAACGGGATCTGTATGCCATTGCGCTTAAACGCGTACCAGAGCATGTTCATGATCTCGGCTTTGAGAAGCTTCTCCCCGCCGAAATCGTTGTTCCAGAATCTTATCTGATAAGTTATCGCGTGGTCGCCGAACATGATGAGACGAACTTGCGGAGGCGGAACTTTCAGAACCTTGTCATACTCCGCAAGGGTGTCTAAAATGACTTCCCGCACCTTGTTGGGCGGCGCCTCGTACTGAATACCTATCTCTATGTATGCCACATGGGAGGGTTCCGGCCGCGAATAATTTTTCACGATCTCTTTGGAGATCACGTTGTTGGGAATATAGACGATCTCGTTTTCCAGCGTCTTTATGAGCGTGGATTTCCACGTCATCCCCACAACCTGCCCCACGTGTTCGCGGAACGATATCCACTCCCCGATCTGAAGGAGTTTTTCGGTTTGAAGCGCCAGCCCCGAAAAGAGATTTCCAAGCGTGTCCTGCAGCGCAAGACCTATGACCATCGTAAGGACGGCGGACGTGGTGATAAGTGAGGCGAGGTTCACGCCACCTTTTTTGTGGAGAAGAATTATGACGATGACGGCAAATATGACGGCAAGCGCCACATCCCTCGTGATTTTAGGAAGCTGGAACTTGAGCTTGCGCGTGAGCCAGATATCGACAAAGACATAAAAGACAAGACGCGCCGCCGCGCAGTAAAGGACTATGATCGAGATGAGATCCAGACGGGCCGCCCATTGAGGCAGGTTGTAAGACAGCAGCAATATCCGCGCAAAATCAATCAGAAGGTAAAGTATGAAAAGACCCAGCGGTATATGCGGAAACTTTGTGCTTCTCGCCGCGATCCTCCAGTATATAATGAAGACGACGGCTATCGCCGCCACAACGGCCGGCTGGGAGAGAATGTCGGAAAATATGCTCATAAGTCCTTGCTATATAAAGCGATCCTACTATACTCATTTATTGAAATTGCGCTAGGGTTTTTCTCATGCCGAAAAAAATCGAAATAACCTTCTGGGGAGTGAGAGGCTCAACGGCCTCGCCGGGCCCTGACACTGCAAAATACGGCGGCAACACCCCCTGCGTCGAAATAAAATCCGGAAAAAGCATCATTATATGCGATGCGGGCACGGGCATCAGGGCCCTGGGCAGAGACCTGGTCAGAAGAAAAAAAACTGAGGCAACGATTTTACTTTCGCATCTTCATCTGGATCACGTGATGGGCCTTCCATTTTTCAAGCCGCTCTACAAAAAAGGGAGCCGATTGACGATTGCAAGTCCGGGAAGAACAAGCGCCGGCCTTAAATCGAGCCTCAAAAAACTTTTGAGCCCGCCGTATTTTCCTGTAAATATTTTGAAGACGCAGGCCAATGTCCGCTTCGGAAAATTTTCGAAGGGCCGGATCAAAATAGGACCGGTGAAGGTTGAAACTTTCCAATGCAATCATCCTGACGGATCATATGCCCTAAAATTTATTTTGCCGGATAAAAAAACGGTCGTCTATGCAAGCGATAACGAGCCGTCGGTCAGAAAGGGTATGGCCTTCATCCGCTGGCTCAAGGGCGCGGACATTTTGATCCACGACGCGCAGTACACGCCTGAACAGTACAAAGGGAAGATCGGCTGGGGACACAGCCCCGTCAACTATCCCATAATGCTCGCCGCGGCGGCGGGCGTGGGCCGGCTTTTCCTCTTCCACTATGATCCGTGGGCGGCCGACAGGAATCTGGACCGCATCGGCAAAGAGGCGCTGAAATTTGTCCGCCGCATGGGGCTTGACGTGAAAGTAAAACTCTCGCGGGAACTTACGAAGATATCGATATGACCAAGGAAGAACAATACGATCACTACTTGGGCCTCATCGCAAAGTGGTCGAAGATTGTGAACTTAACCGCCGCGACCCATCCCGCCGAAATACGCACAAAACATTTTGACGACTCGAAGGCGGTGATCCCCTTTCTCGGCCGGTCAAAAACTCTCATCGACATCGGGAGCGGCGCGGGATTTCCCGGCATCCCCATCAAAATAGAATGCCCCGATATCCATGTCTCCCTTCTGGACTCCAACAGGAAGAAGGTGAATTTTTTGAGGCAGGTGGTCTTCGAGCTGGGACTCAAAGGGATCGAGGCGTATCAGGGGCGCGCCGAGGACCCTGAGTTTTTCAGGACACACGGCCCCTTCGACGCGGTCGTTTCCCGCGCGACGTGGCCTTTGGAGCTATACCTTGAGCTTGGGGAGCCCTACTTCGAGGCCGGTGGAAGGATCATAGCCATGAAAGGCGCAAAATGGCAGCAGGAGCTTAAAACCGCCGATAAGACGATTAAAAAATACGGCCTCAAGCTCTCCTCCAATCACCAGTACCAGGCTGCAGCAGGCGAGAAGAGGTGCATTCTCGTATTTGAGAAATAGCCCGCTTCCCTCCAATGCGCATGTGTGCTATGATTTCCGAGGGGGTTAAGAGAGGTGGAAATATGAAACGACTGTTACTTCTTTTAATCTGCCTGCCCCTTCTCGCTTTTGTATGGACCTGCAGCGGCGGCGGTAAAAGCACTCAGGACTTGAGCGAAGCCGATAACATCCTCAACTATTATCAGGGAGGCATCGGCGGCCAGATACGCGCGGTCGCCAGTACCCTTGTCTCGATCCCGGATTCGGAACCGATTCCGCTGATCATCTGGGGGCTGGGCTCCTCGATACAGTACGCATCGAGCGGCGTGACACTGGGTCCGCTTCTTCTTAAGAATCAGGGCGCCGTGACCGATATGGCCTCTTTCGGCACCGGCGCGGATCCAAAAATATTTTACGGTACCGAACGCGGCGTGGGTGTTGTCATTCTTGCCGATGACGGAACGTTGGCCGAAAAAGCCTTCCTGTCGGTTCCTGAAGGGGTGGTTGCCGTCGCAATTGCCAAGACCGGTGATAAAAAGAATTTCTATTTCATAACGGGCGACGGAAGCGTGATGTCGACGACCGAAGACGGAGTGGCAAGCAAGACCGCACCGTCAAAGATCGTATCGTCGGCTGAACTCAAGGACGGCGAAACGGCGTATCTGCCCGTGAGACTTGCAGTCACCGAATCGAAGATATTCCTGCTCGCGCAAAAAACCGTGCAGGGAGGGCTCACTCCAACATTCGAACAGGTGTTCGATCCGATTCTTCAAAATATTATGACGGGCCAGGCCGAAACAATTGTCCGCATGGTCGATATCGGAACGAAAGCGGTTACGAATGTTTCGTTCACACCGGAGGCGGGGAAGTTCACGGGCTTCGATTCTTTCATCCCGACGGACGTCTCCACCGACGGGGTCAACTTCTACGTTGCGGGACTGGCCTATGAAAATGCGGCGGCCCAGAATTTCCTAATTACAAAATGCGACAAGTCTACCGACGCTGAAAAGCTCGCCTGCATGCGCGAAAAAGCGAAAAGCGGGGATCTCACAAAGGCCAAAACAAGCGGCGGATTCGACGCTTTCACGGCCGGATTTTTCATCTATCGCGATCTCACCAAGGTAACCGAAAAGGCCGCCTACTTTGCGCGCGCCCCGTTCGTCTATCAAATAAACGAGAACGCCCCGCCGCTCATCTTCCACATGGCCGCGGGAAACGACATCATCACCTTGCGCGCGCCCAACTTCCTTGCGGTGATGACAAGGTCCACGGACCCGGTGACGGGCGAAGAGCTCTGGAATACAAGCTCATCGTTTGACGGACGAAACGACCTTCTGGGCGGCGTACCGGCTAACCTTGGTGTGGCGACTATCAGCGGTGCTAACTACACCGCTGCGACGTTCGTGGCGGTGAAACGCGAAGACGGAAGCGGCGCCTCGTCTCTTGAGGTGGTTCAGCCGGACGGCACGTTTCTCATCGTCGACACCGGCGCCATCAGGACGCGGATGGAGGATGCAAACGGCCTCTACATCGTCTCAATGGATCTCGAATCCGAAATGGGCGGAATTCTCTATCTTGAAAACGACAAGGAGCGCAAAAAAATTTCGATTGCAACGCCTACACCCGGTTCCTACGTCGCGCGCGCCGCCTACAAGGGGGAAAACCTGGCGTTCGCATGGTCGGCCCCCGGCGACGCGTGGCGCATAGAATGGCAGAAGGGGGAAGATACGACCACGAGAGGGCAGCTCTCCTTCCCGCGCACCGGTGACTCAAAACATTTCAAGGATTTCCCTCCAGTTTCGGCAAGCGACAAGGACGCCCTTGAACAGGGGCGCGGCGTGGCCGATATCGCTCTCTATAGCGGCAAGCTATTCGCGCTGCTTTACGGCTACGCGGGCGGAAAACATTATTATCAGGGAACTGTCTACGGCGGCGGGTTCGCGGACTCAAAATTCAATCCCAACCTTCAGGGCACCACGAGCACCATCTCCTACAAGGGCGATGAGAGAGACAAGCGGGCGCGCATTCAAAAGATAACGAAAAGCGATGCCGGCGTTTACACCGTCACGTTTTCCTGCGCCGCCGGCCTTTTCTCGTTCGACATAAATCCGTCATCGGGAGCGGCGCCGTCGGCGATAAATAGTCTCACCACGCCTCTCGAAAACGTGATGGATCTCGATTTCGATGAGACGGGAGAAACGTTTGCATTCATACAAGGCAAGACCATCAAGATAAGAAGTGCTGCCGATCCAACGACCGACATCTCGGCAACCGCGCTGCCCGCCTCGGCTGCAGCGACGGAAAGATTTTCAAATTCCTCCATCGTTGCAACATCCAAAAAACTCTACGTCGCCACGCCTGAAGGCGCGTCAAAACCATTCTGGGTGATTGACATATCGGACCCGAAGGTCCCGAAGGTGGATTCGAGCTGCGACACTTGCCGCTTCAACGGGCTTGCGATGTTTGATGAATTTGAAAACCGGCTCTTGGCTTCGTCTGACACATGCGGGATCGAGATCTACAATCTGGAAACGGCCTCCAGCCCGTAGGCGCCGCTTGCCACGTCTTTTTTTGCCTGCTCGTAACGCTCCGGTGTGCCCAGATCGTTGAAGTAACCGTCGTAGATGAACGCAGCAACTTTTCCGCCCTTTTCCATCAACCTCCGGTATCCGTCTTTGATGAGACAGGAGGCCGTCCCCTTCGGAGGCAGCTCCTTTAAAAGTTCGGGGCCTATTATTTGCAGCCCTGTATAAAAATAGCCGCCATCTCCTCCGATTTTTTTGACGAACCCGTTTTCTATTTCAATGCCGTCATACGGATCGGAGGAATCACGTTTTTTCAAGACCATCGTAGCTTGGGCCCCGCTCTGAAAATGTTTTTTGATCGCCGATGCGAGATCCACATTCAAAAGAGAATCCGAGTTGATCGAGACAAAAGGTTTTCCCTCAAAGAAGGACTCGCAGTTTTTTATCCCGCCGCCGGTCCCCAGAATTTCAGGTTCATGCGAATATGAGACCTTGAGATTATATCGGCTGCCGTCCCCGACATATTCGCGTATCATATCGCCGAGATGGTGGAGATTTATCATCACCCCTGAAATTCCGTAGCGCGAAAGATAATATAATGAATAGTCGATCAGCCTGTGCAAATCCAGCTTCAGAAGCGGCTTCGGAACTTTGTATGTGAGGGGCCTAAGCCTCGTTCCCAGCCCCGCCGCAAGCACCATCGCTTTTTTGATTTCGCCTTCCATCAATTCCACTCCGGAACGTATTTTTTGAGCATCTCGTATAAAGGCTGGCATTCGGGAAGTTTTATCATGGCACTTTGCACATAGCCCAGAGACGTCGGTATATATTTCAGGAAATCGGGATTTTTCTTCACGCGGTCGATGTAGACGAACCGTCCGGCATCCTTCAACTTTCTCTGGCAGGTGACAAGATCGAATTCGTGCCTGAAAGTTTTGCAGTCCCTGCCTTTCTTGTCGCAGTAATATTCGATGAGGCGATCGAGAAGCGGTTCAGAGAGCTTCACATACGAGTCGCGTAAGAGCGAGACAAGATCGTATGCAGCAGGGCCCATAAGCGCGTCCTGAAAATCGATGAGGTAGAGATCGTCTCCCACTATGAGAATGTTGCGGCTCTGAAAATCGCGGTGAGTGAAACCGTAGGGGAGCTCCGAGATAGCAGCCGATATTTTTCTTGTCTCCTTCACGAACAGGTCCCTGTCGGCATCGCCCATCTTCTTGAGCCTCCGCTCCTCGATTCCGTATTCCAGAAAATGATCGAACTCCCAGTTCAAAAGCGTGGCGTCGAACGAACGCTGCAGGGCCACGCACTCGAACTTGTGCGAGACCGACGTTTTTTTCTGGAGCTCGATCAAAAGATCGACCGCGCGCCTGTACCACGCCTGCCTCACATCGTCGCCGCCTCCTTCCACAATCTTCGCCATGATGTTATCGCCAAGATCGTCAAGGATCATTATGTGGTCGTCTTCATAATAGCGGCGCACCTCGGGGACGTTGATCCCGTGGCTTTTCAGAAAGCGTGCGACATTTATGAAGGGGAGCTCCTTGTGCGTGCCGTTGAAGTTGGTTATCTCCTCCGAGGCGGAGGCTTTTCCCAGAGGCATCTTCATCAGTATGAAAGTGCGCCCGTCCTCCAATGTGGCCCGGAAATATGTGCGGTATGAGGCGTCGCCGTGGAGCTTTGTAATCGTTCGCACGGGCGAGTCGCTTTTCAGTGTCTCGCGAAACATCGTGTTCAGGCGATCTTTTGAAAGTTCCGTCATGGCGTCACCGTGAATTGCACGTCGGAGTTGCTTGGAATTTCGTGCACGACAACTACCACCGGATAAGCTCCGGGTGCAAGCCCCGTCGGCACCGTGAAGGTGAGTGTTTCGATCTCGTCGGTGGTAGGGGCAGCTAAAATAGAATAACTCTCCGCAACAGCGGCCCCGGTTCCCATCGCAATAATATTCGTCGGCGCGATATATGAAAATCCCAGACCGTAAATTGTCACCAAAGTTCCGACGGGGCCGGAGGCCGGATCCAGCCGCGAAACGACCGGAGACGAACCGGTGGGCACATCGTCGAAAAATCCGGAATCGGAAGAGGTGCCTCCGCAGGAAATGACAACCAAAAGACAAAGCAATAGAGTCCATTTATACATAAACCGGCCTATACAACCCCTGCTATTGACACGTCAAGGGGAGTCGGCCCATACTCCGGCCATGTCCGCGATCAGGCAAATTACAATTTTTCTGATCATCCTCATCTCGGCTGGCGCATTCGCCGCCGGCCCCGTTTCCGAGCCCTCTCAAAAGGATATCCTTTCCATGGTCCCCGGGGCCAAAAGCTTCAAACATCTCAGTGAGCCCATCGACTGTTACAGCCTTTTTGACTCCGAAGGCAGCCTGGCAGGGGTCGCCGTCATCACAACCAGGGTTCCGCCTGAAATAGGCGGTTACAGGGACGAGCTATCGGTCCTTGTGGGCGTCGATAAATCGGGTGCGATCACCGGGACAAAACTTCTGGCCCATCAGGACAGCCCCGAACACATGCAGCGAATAATCTCCGCAGGATTTTTCAAACGCTTTCTTGGAATGAAACCCACCGACGACTGGAGCAGAATCGAAACCGTGACAGGCGCCACGATATCTTCCCAGGCCATGAAAGAGGATATTCACGCCGCGTCTCTTGCGGCCGCTGACAAGGTTCTGAAGAGCGGAATTTTCTCCGAAGCGTCAAAAAAAAAATCGGCAATAAGTAACGTCATTATCGACAGGCCCAAGATCGCGGGCATCGCGGCGCTTTTTCTCATCGGATTTTCAATCCTCGCGGTCTACATGCCCGGGAAACGCATACTTCGCTCCTCCTCGCTCCTTCTTTCATTCATCGTGATCGGCCTTCTCTTCAACACACCGGTGTCGATCGGAAATTTTCTGGATCTCGGATATGGCGATATTCCCGGCATCAACAATCTGGCACTTCTCTCGCTTCTTATATTCGCCGTCGTCTCCGCGCTCTTCAAGGGCCCGCTTTACTGCTCATATCTCTGCCCGTTCGGAGCGATGCAGGACGCGGCCTCCGCCGCAAAGATTCCCAAATGCGGAGTAGACGATAAATGGATGAAGCACGCCGGCCGGATCAGGTGGCTGGTCCTGGCAGCGGTGATCGTGGCGGTCGTCGCTTTCAACGTGCCGGCATTCAGAAACGTGGAGCCATTCTCGCGCTGTTTTGCTCCCGACGCCGGAAGCGCGGTCTGGATCCAGTCCGGGACAATTCTCGTCGCGGCGCTTTTTCTAAGGCGCCCGTGGTGCCGCATCTTCTGTCCCACGGGGCTCGTTGTGGAGTTGCTTTCAAGGCTGGGCACAAAGGTGCGCCTGAAATTCCGGAGATAATATGAAGCTCAAAAATCTCGTCCTCATACCGATAATACTTGCGATCCTGGCCGCCACCGCATGGGCGGTTTACAAAACGTCCGAGAAGGCAGCGCCCGAACCGGCTGCCGCAGCGCAACCGCAGCGGGCTCAACCGGAGAATTTTTTTGAATCGACCTACAGGGAGCGGCTGAAGGAGGAAGGCAACCGCACGGCCGTCACCGAGAAGATGATCAAGGACGGAAAACTTTCAAGCGAGCCCGCGCGCCACCTGAAGATAGCCGGGGAGGCGAAACCGTGAGCAAAGATATTTTGTGCGAACTTTGTCCGCGCGGCTGCACGATCAAACCGGGCAAACACGGCTATTGTCGTTCGCGCTACAACCGCGAGGGCGAGCTCTTAACGCTGGTTTATGGAAAACCGTGTGCCGCCCATATCGATCCCGTCGAGAAAAAACCTCTTTTCCATTTTCTGCCGTCGTCTTCCATCTTTTCCATCGCCACCGCAGGCTGCAACCTTCACTGTCTCTATTGCCAGAACTGGGACATCAGCCAGAAATATCCCGACGAAGTGGAATCCATGGAGATGATGCCGAAAGACGTCGTGCGCGAGGCGGAGAAAAACAAATGCCCTTCCATCGCGTACACATATTCCGACCCCAGCACGTTTTATGAATACGCGCTGGACACGAGCCGGGCCGCGCACGCGAAAGGGATAAAAAACGTTCTCGTGACGGCCGCGTTTTTAAACGACGCTCCGGCGCACGAAATTCTCTCCGTGACAGACGGCGCGTCCATCACGTTCAAGGGGAACCCCGAATTTTACAGAAACGTTGTCGGCGGCACGCGGGGTCCGGTCGAAAGATATTTGAAGATCGCGAAAAAATTGGGCGTGCACTTCGAGATCATCCATCTCGTCGTTCCGACGATGAACGACAAGCCGGAACAGTTAAAAGAAATCATCTCGTGGGTTTTAAACGAGATGGGCCCCGATGTGCCGATCCATTTCACCCGTTTCTTCCCGCTCTACAGGCTCACAAATTTATATCCGACGCCTGTAGCCACACTTATGGATACCGCCCGGGCGGCGGTAGATGCCGGACTCAAATACGTTTACGTCGGAAATGTACCGCCAAACGAGTTTGAGAACACAAAATGCCCCAAATGCAAAAAAATCGTCATAAAAAGAAGCGGTTACATAGTCCTTGAAAACAACCTGAAAGACGGTTATTGCAGGTTCTGCAACGAAAAGATCCCGGGCGTCTGGAAATAAAATGGAATTTTTAACCATCGGAATAAATCATCGGAAAGCGCCTATTTCGCTCCGGGAGCGGTTCGCCTTCGAGCCCGATGACGCCTACGAATTTCTTGGCAGACTTAAAGGCAGCTCGATCATCAATGAAGCTTTGTATCTGGCCACGTGCAACCGTTTTGAGATTTATGCGGTAACAGACGGAGAACGGTCCGTCGGCGGCAAACTCCGACACGAGCTCTGCGTGGAAGCGGGCGTCGATCCTTCTTCGTCGGCGGATTTCTGGTACGAAAAAACGGGGCCGGATGCGATGAGGCACCTGTTCCGCGTCGCATCGAGTCTTGACGCGATGGTCGTTGGCGAGGCGCAGATATTAGGACAGATCAAAGAGGCCTATTCAAGAGCCAGGGAGCAGGGCACAACCGGTCCCTTCATCGACCGCGCAATGCTGAAAGCGATTGGCGTGGCCAAAAAAATCCGCACCGAGACAGGGATTGGAAAGGGCCAGGTCTCCATAGCTTCAGTCGCCGTGGATCTGGCGGCCAGACATCTGGAAGATCTGTCCAATTTGACGGTGCTCGTGGTGGGCGCCGGCGAGATGGGCGCGCTGGTCGTGAGACAGCTCAAAAAATACGGAACCGGCCGCATCCTTGTAGCGAACCGGACGTTTGAAAAAGCCGTGCTAATAGCAGAGCACACTGGAGGAGAGGCAATCGGCTGGGACGATCTCTCATCGGCGATGAGACGCGCCGACATAATAGTTTCCTCAACGGGTGCGAACCGGCCGATAATTGATGAACAAATGATAGCGGGTGCGGCCAAATCCCGCTCGCGTCCCATGGTGATTATAGATCTAGGAACACCCAGGGATGTGAAACCGGAGGTCTCCGAAATCAGGAACGTGCATCTTTTCAACATAGATGACTTGAGCCACATCGCGAAAGAGAACAGCGAAAGACGCGCGATGGAAGCCCAAAAAGCCGAGGCCATGGTAAGCGAAGAATCGGACAAATTTTTTCTCGAACTTTCAAAACCCGAATTCCTTACAACAATTGCGATGCTGGGCCGAAAGCTGGAGGCCCTGGGCGCCCAGGAAGCTGAAAAAACTCTCGCTAAACTTTCGGGCCTTGATGACAGGCAAAAAAAGATCATTGAGGCCGGAACCCAATCCATAGTCGCCAAGATTCTTCACGACGCCGCAAGAGAGCTCAAAGACGGCGGATCAGACGACCTTGAACGCATCATCCTTGCCGACACCCTCTGCAGGCTCTTCCGCTTGAACGAAGAATAAAAAAGCCCGAGAGTTTCTCCCTCGGGCTTGCCCAGACAAGATTCGCACCTCACTCGGTTTTGGAATTGGAATTAGTCACCGGTTTATTCGCCGAATCGACTTCGGTCTTTGTATCTTTCGAATCTTCAGACTTAAAGAAATTAAACAACTTATCCCAATCGACGAGCTCGATGTCGAGTCTCACGACGGTTGCAGCCGCCACATAGTCCCCCGCATAATATTTTATGTCCAATTCCGGATTTTCATCCGGAGCTATCTTGAGGAACGCCACCATCTTTTGAACCGGCTTCACATTCGCAGCGTTCGGCTTGAAGAAATCAATTTTCTCCAGAACCTTTGCGGGCATTTTTGCAATCAGGACAGCTACGGAATCGGCGGGAATTTTCGGTGACAGCATATCGTTCAGCAGCGCCGCTTTCATTAGGGGCTCATTGTTCGAAACCATCATCTTGCCGTTCTTCACGGCGTAGAACACGTCGTCTTTCTTATACGAATCGAAACCACCCGCAGATAAAATGGGCAGGCCCGCCGTATCGAAAGGAATTTTTAATGAAACCGCTTCCTCTTCGGCGGAAACTGTTTTTAAGGGTTCCACGATAAGAAGCTTCTGGCCGCAATCCTTGTCGGCAAGCGGCGAACAGGCGAATGTCCACAAATAGGCCCCTTCGATATTCTGGCCGGCCTTCGACTCCATTTTTTCGACGAATTTTGTGAGAGTCGGGGTCTTCACAAGTTCGGACCAAACTGCCGATGAAAAAACCTTTCCGCCGTCCATGCAAAAGAGAACGGTCGCCTCCGAACCATCAGGGAGATTTGAGACAAGCGACGCGGGATGAGACACCAAAGTCAACTCTTCCGGCATACTCTCCACAAGCGGCTTTTGCGCCGGGACGCCTTCGACCGCGGCCTCTCCCGCCAGATTCTCCACCCCGGTCTTGTCAAACGGGATCGTGCCCTCTTCAATGTTCGGCTCCGCACCGAACGGAATACTCCCGCTCTTCGTGCATTGAGCCATCATCAATGTAAGCGCGACTCCCAAAACCACGGCGAATATTTTTTGCGCAACGTTTTCCATAAAATCCTCCTTAACAAGTTCAGCACTGCTTTGAACAGCAAGTCATGTGCCACAATAATAATAGATAAGCCATGAAATATCAATGAGTTATAAAAGGTGTGGGTCTATCAATCTGATATATCCTCATTTTGAAAACGATTTTTTGACACATTACCTTCTATCCAATATAATCCGCCGCCATGAAGACAACCAAACTTGTTATTTTGACTGCACTTTTTATCACAGTGCCCGTGTTCACTTCATGCGCCGGAAAAAATTCAAAAGAGAGTGCGCCGAAACCCGTCTCTCAGATCGAAATCTTCAAATCTTCAGAGGGATGGCAAAAGCTCGACGGCAGATTCAGGTCGGCGTGGGAAAACGCGATGACAAAAAAGGATTTTGAAAAATCGTTCGAGTGCCTTCTGAAAACACAGGGCAAACCAACCAACGCTGAAAAGAAATCCCTGGACGAGGCGGGTTTTCACCGTCGAAGCGTCATCGGAAAAATATCAACCGGAAGCATTGCCGCCGGAGACGTTCCCCAGGTTGCGGCCCTTCCGTTCGTGAAGATCATGGAGCTGGCAGTGCCGATGTCGATCAAAAAATAAAAAGGAGATTTTATGAAAAAGATTTTCGCGGCCGTGATCGTTCTTGTGGCGGCATCCGTTTCGGTTTCCGCCGGTGCAGACCAGGCGAAACTGGACGGCCTTCTGAAAATGACCATTGCCCATCCTCAAACGGGAAAGATGATGCTCGGCAAGGCGATCTCCGTTGAAACGGACCGCGAGTTCATAAGCTGCCTTCTCAAGAGCTCCGACCCCGATGCGACAAGCGCTGCCATAAAAGAGGCCGGCGGCCAGACACGCGCAGTCATCGGTCATATAATGTCTGTTTCGATTCCGCTCGACGCGATGGAAAAAATATCCGACCTCAATGAGGTTTCGTACATAGAAGCCGCAAAACCCATGACGGTAAAAATGAACAAGGCGCGCGAGTTCACAAAAGTCGATCTTGTTCAGGCGGGCACGGGCCTTGACCGGGCCTACAACGGCACGGGAGTGATGGTGGGTATAGTAGACAGCGCCCTTGATTGGGAAAACACCGATTTCGACGGCGCGGACGGCACAACGCGCATCTGCTACCTTGACCAGATGACTTCGGCGGGAGGATCGGTTGAATGCTCGAAATCTGAAATCGACGACGGCACTTGTTCCGTCAGCAAGGGCGGTAGCGACGGCAGCGTCGGCCACGGAACTCATGTCACTGGAATCGCCGCCAGCCAGGATTCTCCCTACACGGGCGTCGCACCGCAGGCGTTCATCGCGTTCGCCTTTCTAAGGCCGGGCACCGACACCGACGCCAGCGGCACATTTTCGACGACGGTGCTGGAAGGGGTGGACGCCATTTTCACGCAAGCCGATGATTTCGATCTGCCCTGCGCCATAAATATTTCTCTAGGCACATCGCTCGGCGCCCACGATAACACTTCACTTCTTGAACAGGGTTTGAACGAGGCCATATTGGACGGCAGCGGCAATGAGTTGGCCGGACGCGTGGTTGTCGACGCCGCCGGAAACGAGAACTTTGTCCCCGGCGATCCCGGGTCTTCGACCTTCGGCGGAATTCACGCCTCCGTCAACGTCAGCGCGGGCGTTCCGACCGGCTGGAGAATGACGCTTAGAGACACCGATCTCTCTGCATACGGAGTCTCCATAGTCGACGTCTGGCTCGACAATACAACCGAATGCCGCAACTCCACCATCGAGGTGAAGGCATATGTGCAGGGCCTTGAATCCGATGTGTCTCAGTACAAGGTTAAAACAAGCCCCATCAATTATACTGCCGACACCAGCACAACGGCCGCAGACAGTAAGGCAAATATCGATGTTGTAACAATTAACAGCAATCCTCAAAACAGCCGTCCCGAAGCGCTGATTGGAATAGGGCCGGCCTCTGGATCGAGCTGGGCGCAACTCATCGCCGCAGCATATGATTTCGATATCATAATCCGCGTGCCGTCGCTCTCCTGCAGGGCGGAGATGTGGCTCTATCCGGATTACACGTCGCTCAACGACTTTTACAAGAACATCGACACCTTGTCCGTGACGGGCGCCGACGGCTACAATCTGGCGGACGGCGACTCCGACAGGACAACGACGATCCCCGGAACGGCATCAAGCGTTATCACGGTGGGTTCTTACATGGGCCGCGGCACGTGGACCGACATCAACGGCAACGTGCACAATCAGGACGTCTACGATCCCTCCATAGGGGCCCTTGGCGGGACGGTCGGCAACGCCTCGGTCTTTTCAAGCCTCGGCCCCACGGGTGAAATTGTGAGCCCAAGGGTAAAACCTGACGTATCGGCCCCTGGCGAGCCAATCATATCCACACTGGCAAGCGGTGTCACCGGCGTTCCCGATGCGATCTTGGGCAACGAAACTCACTTCAAACTGCAGGGGAGTTCCATGGCATCTCCTCACGTTGCAGGCATCGCGGCCCTGATGCTTGAGAAAAACAATTGCCTCACCGCGAACCAGATCAAAAGCACGCTTCAGACGACCGCCGCGGCGGCGCCGGATCAGACGACTGTTCCCGACTTCCAATACGGATACGGAAAGGTCGATGCCCTTTCCGCAATGCAGCAGATAACCGCCGGTACATCCTGCTTCACGGGAAGCACCTGCGGGGGAGGAAGTGACGGAGGAAAGGGTTGCGGAAGCATGGTCGTTCCCGTGCCCCCTGCAACGAGCATTCTGTCGGTTTTGGCGATTATAGTGCCGATCGGGCTGTTTGCCGCAAAGCGTCGGCGCAAATAGCTTGAAAATTGCCTCCGACTCTGATGTTGTCGGCTCATGAACTCCCGCGAGCGCTTTGTTAATGCGTGCCGGCGGTTAACAGTCGACCGGAGGCCGGTCTGGCTGATGCGCCAGGCAGGAAGATATCTTCCTGAATATCAGGAGCTCCGCGAAAAATACGATTTCCTCACGATGTGCAGGAGGCCCGACCTCATCTTCGAAGTGTCGCTGCAACCGTGGCGCCGCTTCGGGATGGATGCGGTCATCGTTTTTTCCGACATCCTGCTTCCCCTCAATGCGATGGGGATGAAGCTCCGTTTTGAAGAGAATGTAGGCCCGAGATTCGATTCAAAAATTACAACGGCAGCCGATGTAAAAAACCTGTCCTCCCCCAACGTGCGCATTTCGCTGCCCCATCTTCTTGAAGCGACCCAAAATCTCCGCCACGAGCTCAAAGAGGAAACGGCACTTCTGGGATTTGTAGGGGCGCCATGGACCCTCGCAGCTTATATGATCGAAGGGGGGAGCGGCAGTTTCGATTCCGCAATTTCACTTCTGCGCGAATCGCCTGAAATTGTTTCTGCTCTTCTTGAAAAAATAACACCGACTATTTCTTCGCTTGCCATCCAGCAGGTCAGCGCAGGCAGCGACGCCATACAGATATTCGATACGTGGGGCGGGCTTCTTTCCCCTTTCGAATATGAAAAATTCGCGCTGCCGTACGTCAAAAAAATAGTTTCGGAGATCAAAAAAACGGGCGCCGTTGCGATTCTTTATGTCAGGAACAGCTCTGAGCTCTTTGACATGATGATATCATCGGGGGCGGACGTTTTGAGCGTAGGCTCCGACATCGATATCAAAGAGGCGATCGGGCGCGCAAAAAATAGCGCGGCGATCCAGGGAAACTTGAATCCCGAAACGCTTTTGAGGTCCCCTTCAACCGTCGAACGCGAGACGCTCCGGATGCTTGAAGGCGCAGGCAACGAATCCGGATACATCGCCAATCTCGGCCACGGGGTTCTTCCCAAAACCCCCGTTGCGAGCGTTGCGGCTTTTGTGGACACGGTGAAAAATGCAAAATATAGATAAAGACATGGCGGCGGTCATCGACGGGTGCAGGGTGGAGCTGACGCCCTATCTCATCGAAAAGTACGACCGGACGCTCCCCCGCTACACCTCGTATCCACCCGCCCCGGCGTGGAACGGCGACGTCGGCCTTTTCGATTTCACTTATGCGCTTATGCACACGTGCGCCAACGCCCTTTCATTATATATGCATCTGCCGTTCTGCCGCTCACGCTGCACGTTTTGCGCGTGCAACGCCATAGCGACACCGAAAATCGATATCATAGACCGATACGTCGACAACTTGATCTCCGAGATGGATATCATCCGCAATAATTTGAATTCCCCGATTGTGACGCTCTCCAGCCTTCATTGGGGGGGCGGCTCTCCGACGTATCTGACCGAAAAGCAGATGGAGCGCCTGATGAAGGCGACCCTTTCGTGCTTTTCTCTGGAGACCGGCGCGGAGATAGGAATCGAGGCTGATCCGCGTCAGACAACCGGCGAAAAGATCAGGCTGGCCTCTGAACTCGGGTTCAACCGCATAAGCTTCGGCGTGCAGGATACGAATCAGGACGTTCAAGAAGCGTGCGGCAGGGTGCAAGACGTTCATTGCATCGAAGCTCTTATCTTGGACGCGCGAAAGGCAAATTTCCAGAGTGTTAACATAGATTTGTGCTACGGGCTCCCCCTTCAGAACCGCGATAATTTTCAAAAGACGATTTCGGACGTCGTGCGTCTGGGCCCTGACCGCATCTCCCTTTTCAACTTCGCCTATGTCCCATGGGCGGCTCCGCATCAGCGAAAAATAGACCCGGCCACGCTTCCCGCGCCGCAGATAAAGATTTCGATGTTCATGTCCGCCATAGAGAAGTTCCTGAAGGCCGGATACAAATTCATAGGCCTCGATCATTTTGCAAAACAGACGGACGAGCTCGCAAAGGCTCAAAAAAACGGCGTACTAAGGCGCACGTTCCAGGGGTACACTGCAAAACCGACTTCCGGCCTCATCGGCCTAGGGGTTTCGTCGATCAGCGAAATTGGAAACCTCTATGTGCAAAACGAGAAACGCCTATCCGATTATTTCAGGGCAATCTCGTGCGGAAGGCTTCCCGTCTGCCGCGGATACAGGCTCACAGAGGAGGATGTAAACCGCCGCTTCGTCATGCAAAAACTATTTTGCTCCCAGGGCATAGACAAGAAGGAGTTTGCGCACGTGTGCGGCACCACGTTTGACGATTTTTTCAAAGGCGTTTCCTCCAAGGATTTCCTTGCCGACGGCCTTATCAGCGAGTCGGAAAAAGAGTTCAAGGTGACGCCGCTGGGCCGCCTCTTTATCAGAAACATCGCCGCACTTTTTGATTCTCATCTCAAGGCACAGGAAAATAGATATTCAAGGACCGTATGACAGCGACACTTTTAGTCCATTTCGGTTCGCCTGCAAACCGCAAGGAAGTCGGGCCCTTTATCAACGACATATTTGCGGCCCGTCTGGGTTTTTTTTCAAGACCCGTTGCGTTCCTTGCAAGGCACAGGGCGCTGAAAAAATATGATGCCGTGGGATTCGCAGCTTCGGACGAAATTCGCCGGTTCACGGAAAGATTGGGCGAAAATGTTTTCGTGGCGGCGCAATATGGAAAACCTCCCATGGGAGATGCCCTTTCGGAAATTGAAGGAAAGGGAATCGAAACCGTGAGGATCTTGCCGCTCTATCCGCACGCGACCCTTGAAATGTATGACGAGATCGCCTCTAAAATTTCTCGACTTAAAAAACAATATTTCAGAAATATCCACATCAGATGGGCGGGGCCGTTTTACGATCACCCGCTTTTCATCGAGGCATGGGCGGATCAGGTCAAAAAATCGTTGGGCGAATTCGAGAACAGGGATTCAGTGCACATTATCTTCTCAGCCCACGCCATGCCGCCCAACCGGGGCGACAATTCCTACGAAAGACAGGTGGAAGAGTCCGCAAGCCTCATCTCGAAGGCTTTGGGATCCAAAAATTCAACGAGCGTCGCCTACCAGAGCGCGATGGGAAGAAGCTGGAGCTCCCCCCCGTTGGAAACGGAGCTTTCAAGATTCGTCCACAGAGGGATTTCAGACTGCCTCGTCGTCCCCATAAGCTTTCTCTTTGACAATGTGGAGACTTTGTTTGATATCGACCGTGTCGCCATCCCGGCTGCGAAACGCGCCGGAATGCGCGATGTTAGAAGGGCGGCACCGCCGGGAAGTTCGGAAACAATCGTTAAAATGTTTTCGGGTCTCAAAATATGAAACACGTAATCGTCATCGGAGGCGGCATCGCAGGTTTGACCGCCGCGCACGAGCTCAAAAAACAGAAAGTGGCGGTGACACTTCTCGAGAGGGAAGATGCGGTCGGCGGCGCAATCAAGACCGTCTTGAAAAACGACCGCTACCTCATGGAACTGGGCCCCAACACTTTTCTGGGCTCTTCGGATTCTATTTTCGAACTGACACGCGAGCTCGATATCGAACGTCAGCTCGTGCAAAACGAATCGAAGAAACGCTTCGTATTTCGCGGCGAAAAACTTCACGAAGTTCCCATCGGCCCCAAGCAGTTTCTGCTCTCTCCGCTTCTTTCAGGAAAGGGAAAGCTGCGCGTACTTTTCGAACCGTTCGTCCGCAAACAGACCAATGACGGCGAATCGCTCGCGGCGTTCGTGACCAGACGCGCCGGCAAAGAACTTCTGGAGGCGCTGGTCGATCCCTTCGTTTCAGGTGTCTACGCCGGCGATCCTTTTCAGCTTGAGATCAAAAGTGTTTTTCCGCGCATAGCCGAGATTGAGGATCTCTACGGAAGCGTCTTCAAAGGGATGCGCCACCTCAAGGGCACGTTTGGAAAGAGCTCTCTTCTATCCTTCCTCTGGGGGATGCAAACTCTTCCGTCGAGGCTCCACGATCTGATGAAAAAGGAGATCAGGATACACTCCACGGCCGAAGCGATTGTTAAGACAGAGGACGGCAAATGGGTGGTTTCAACCGATCATCAGGGGGAAGAGATTACAGGCGATGCGGTCGTCATCGCAGTACCCGCGCATGAGGCGTCGCGCCTTCTCATGCCGCATGTGCCGGAGATATTCTCGCCGCTCATGGGAATCCCCTATGTTTCTCTCGCTGTCGTTCACGCGGTGTTCAAGCGCAGCGAAATTCCGCGCGATCTTGAAGGTTTCGGCTTTCTGATCCCCCGCCGCGAAAAGATAAGGCTCTTGGGTTCGATCTGGTCGTCTGCGCTCTTTCCGAACCGGGCCCCCAACGGCGAAACCCTTTTGACGTGCTTTATCGGCGGAGCGACCGATCCCCACGCCATCGACCTCTACGACCACGAGCTTTTGGCCCATGTCCGCCAGGGGCTGGAGCAGACCCTGAACGTGCGCGCCGAGCCGCGCTTCCATAACATCACAAGAATCGCGCAGGCAATACCGCAGTACACGATCGGCCATCAGGAGAGGTTGAATGAAATCGGAAGATGGATCAAAAAATTGCCGGGCATCTTTCTGACGGGAAGTTATTTCACGGGAATTTCAGTTGCCGATACAATCGCCCACTCGAAAAGCGTCTCCCAAAAGACGGTCAAATGGCTTTGCCAAGCGCCGTGATCACCGGATAGATCCTCTCGACACCCAGCCCCGCCGCGAACCAGACCGGCGCGTAGGGAAAATATATGAGCCCGTTCAGCGAATATTTTGCCGGATAGTTCCACGGGCACACCTTCATCTTTCTGAGCACTAACCCGCTCACATATTCCACGATAAAGAAGATCACCATATAGACAGCGCCCCTGATATACCAAGGGAAGGAGCCGATGCGGTAGACTACAAGCGGAAATATGAATGCGATCAGGCCGTAGACCGGAAACATCCAAAGCGAGGTCTCTCCCTTGAGCTCGTACGTCCTGTCGCTCAAGAGGCGCTTGAAGGACGTGAAGATAACCTCCGCGACCATCCCCACGGTTCCAAAGACGAGAAATTGAGTCATCATAGAGACCTCCAATGAGCTGATTTTCCAACATTTTTGAGTTGAATACAAGAGGGATATAAAATAGAAAACCCTCAACGATGGACAAGAAAATCTTCAGCCGAATTCCAGGGTCGCCCGATCTCATCTTCAAAGGGGACGAGCGCATCGAGACCTATCTTGAAGATACGATGATGACGGGCGACCCCGACGCAGTGATGCGCGCGCGCGACGAAAAGGAAGTTAAAGAGGCGCTCCGTTTCTGCAACGAAAACCGCATACCGGTAACTTTTTGCGCGTCGCAGACCTCCATGACAGGTTCCTCCGTCGCCATGGAGGGCCTTCTCATCAGCACTGAAAAGCTTGAAGGCGTAGTGGCTGTGGACGCCGCGCACGACAAACCCACTGCGACGATCCGCCCGGGAACGATTGTCGCCGACGCGCAGAAAAAAATAGACGAGGCCGGCTTTTTCTATCCGGTTGCGCCCACCTCGCGCGACGAATGCCGCGTCGGGGCCAACATTTCGACGAACGCCACCGGCGAGGATTCTTTCAAATACGGCCCCATAAGGCGTTATGTCGAGAGCATACGCGTTTTTCTTGCGGACGGATCCGAGAAGATACTGAAACGGGAACCGGGCGAGATCCCTTCCGACGCACATAACCGCGGCGGCTATTTCACCGGCTGGAAAAACCCGATCGATCTCTTCATAGGATCGGAGGGGACTCTGGGATTTATCGCAGATGTGACACTCCGACTTCTTCCAAAGTCTCCCGAATTTTTTTCTGCCCTCATACCCTTCCCTTCGGAGACGGCAGCACTTGAATGCCTGGTGGATATGGTAAAAAATAGAACGCCTTCGATACGCACGCTGGAATATATCGACCGCGGCGCCTTGAGCGCCATGAAAACTGCCGAGGGTGTCGCACAATTTCCTGAAGGGACACAGGCCCTTCTATATTTCAAGGAAGAGTACGAAAAAGGAAAGGACGCGGCGCTTGATAAATTGTACAAAAAAATAGCCTCCGCCATCCCTCAAAAATTTGCCGATTCGATAATAGTCGCCGATACCCCAAGGCAAAAAGAGAACTTCCGCCTCTGGCGCCACCGGATACCGGAGTGGGCGAACGAGGAGGGGCGAAAATACTGGCAGGTTAATGGCGGCAAGGTGGGGAGCGATTGGTGGGTGCCGGTTGAAAGGCTCATCCAGATGATGAATTTCTTTTATAAGGAAGCTGCGGCCGTCGACCTTCCTTATATAGCCTATGCCCATCTTGGCAGGGGCCATCCGCACACAAATATATTTGCCAAAACCCCCGAAGAGTGGAAACTTGCGGAAGATGTGCTCATCCGTTGTTGCAGAAAAGCGGTGGAGTTGGGTGGTGGGGTCGCGGGCGAGCACGGCATCGGAAAAATCCACACGAACCTGATGCCTATACAATACAATGCGAGCGTCATACAAAAGATGAAAGACTGGAAAAAACAGTACGATCCTAACTGGATATTGGGGCGGGGAAATATTTTCGAAGCGTCATAGGAGGGCAAATGGATTTCAATTTATTACCGGAGCAGGAACTTTTGAGAAAATCTGTTCGCGATTTTGCTGAGGGGGAGATCGCTCCTAAAGTGGAGGAGTTAGACCGCAAAGAGGAGTTCTCCTACGACATCACTAAAAAAATGGGGGAGATGGGATTTTTCGGCATAACGGTCGATCCCAAATACGGCGGTCAGGGGATGGACTATCTTTCGTATATCATCCTCGTTGAGGAGCTGGCCCGTATCGACGGGTCGCAGGCGGCAACCGTGGCCGCGGGAAATTCCCTTGGCATCGGTCCTCTTTATAAATTTGGAAACGACAAACAGAAGAAAAAATATCTGCCTGAACTTTGCACCGGCAAAAAACTCTGGGGCTTCGGGCTAACCGAACCCGATGCCGGCTCCGATGCGGCCGCCACAAAAACCACGGCTGAGCTCAAAGGCGGAAAATGGATAATCAACGGCGCGAAAATCTTTATAACGAACGCCGCCACGGAAATAACTGCCGGCGTCACGGTTCAGGCGGCAACCGGAAAGAGATCGGACGGAAGAAAGGAACTTTCCTGCATCATTGTTGAGTCCAACTCCAAGGGATTCACAAGACGCGCTATGAAAAATAAAATGGTGTGGCGCTCCTCAAACACCGCGGAACTCTATTTCGACAACGTTGAGGTTCCGGAAGATCACATTTTGGGCAACCGCGACGAGGGTTTTCATCAGATGTTGGACACACTGGACGCCGGAAGGCTCTCAATCGCGGCAATGGGGTTGGGCGGCGCGCAGGGTGCGTTCGAGCTCGGCATGAAATACGCGAAAGAACGCAAGCAGTTCGGAAAACCCATTTCAACTTTCCAGGTCAACGCGTTCAAACTGGCCGACTGCGCAGTCGAGATCGAAGCGGCGCGCTCCCTTCTCTACAAGGCCTGCTGGCTGAAAGACAATGAAAAACCCTATTCAAAAGAGGCTGCGATGGCCAAGCTCTACTGCTCGGAGGTCATGTACCGCGTCGTGAACCACGCGGTCCAGCTCCACGGCGGTTACGGCCTCATGCAGGAATACAAAATCGAGAGGTTCTACCGCGACCAGAAACTTTTAGAAATAGGCGAAGGCACAAGCGAGATACAGCGCATAGTCATCTCGCGCGCGATAGGGTGTTATGATGTTTAAATCGACGGGCGAGGCTTTCGGAGCTGAGGTGTCATGGGTACGGCGTCGTTTTTGGGTTACGGCCCAAAAACGCACCTCGTCTCTCGGCGATTGCAGCATTATATCCATAGATGCAATCGCCTCCGAGACGCCCCATGACACCTCAGCTCCTACGCCTCGCCATTCCACGAAATCATGAAAAAAAGTTTTGCACAATTTGTCTCCGTGGCGCTGATCTCGTTTGTGGCGTTTGGGATTGTATGGGGGCTGTCGCATTTGAAGATAATTGAAAGTCTTGAGGCCACGACTTTTGATTTGCGGCAAATCGCATTCGCTCCTGAAACAAAAGCCTCTCCCGACATCGTGATGATCTGGCTGGACGAGAAAACGATGGCGGAGCTTCCCTACCGCTCGCCGGTTCCCAGAGATTTCCTGACCGAACTCAATAACAAACTCCTTGAGGCGGAGCCCAAACTCATCGCGTATGACATTTTTCTCAAGGACCCGTCCTATTCCGATTATGATAACGCGCTTGCCGCAAGTTTCAGCCAAGGGCAGGTCTATGCAGTGATGCCGATGCGCATGGGCGGTTGCGCCGCGGGAAAATCGGGCACAGACGGATGCGCCGATCTTCCGTTGCCGCTCTTCCGCGAGACGATAGACGGGCTGGGGCTCGCCGATCTACCTTTCAATCCGTTCGACTCCGTAGTGCGTTATGCGAAATACAATTTTTCTACCGATCTCGGCAAAACCCCTTCGTTTGCAGCGCTCATTTTCGAAAAGGCGACGGGTAAGTCGGCTGCAGGCACAATATCCGATGACTCCAACTGGCCGCAGCTCGGTTCTTTGAAACTCACACCTTTCGCAAAACCGACAGGCGAGACGTTCATAAGATTTGCCGGCCCCCCTTCAAAAATCGGAGGCACATCAAACACGTTCAAAATCTTTTCGGCCCAGCTCCTTGCCAAGGGACTCGTTCCAGCCGACTGGCTCAAGGGAAAAATCATACTCGTCGGCGCCGCATATGAAGACCTTCAAGACGCTTACCTGACGCCATATTTCGCAAAATTTACCGGCTACGCCCGGATGAACGGAGTGGAGATCCACTCAAACATCCTCTCAAATCTTCTAACTTCCCAATTTTATTATACTTTTGAGCCGAGACAGCTTTGGATCCTGGCCGCCCTTATCATTATATTAGTGGCGGCCGCGGCTTCCTCTTATTCACCTTTCAAATCGAGCTTCATTTTTCTTTTAACGTTGGGCGCGCTCATCGGATGCGCGGTCTTGTTCTTCAGAAGGTGGGCGATTGTCGTTCCCGTTGTCATTCCCGGACTGGGAGTGGTCACGGGCTTCGGCCTCGGCATCGGATGGAAGGCCATAACCGAAGGAAGACAACGAAAATGGATCAAGCAGACATTTGCGCAATATGTTCCGCCCACCGTCGTTGCGCGGTTAATCGAAAATCCCGAGCTCGTGAAACTTGGCGGAGAGAAAAGAACGATCACGTCGCTATTCACGGATATCGCATCGTTCACTTCGATATCGGAACGTCTCAATCCCGATCTCCTAGTGAAATTCCTGAATGAATATTTGAGCCGGATGAACGAAATACTCTTCCGCCACGGCGGCACGATAGACAAGTACGAAGGTGACGCGGTCATCGCATTCTTTAACGCGCCCCTGGATGTTTCGGATCATGAAATGGCCGCAGTCCGTTCGGCCATCGAAATTCAAAACGCAAGCAATGAGATAACGAGCAGATGGGAATCGATCTGCGGACGGCCGATCCTGACGCGCGTTGGAATAAATACCGGCGAAGCGGTGGTGGGCAACATGGGTTCCGAATCGCGTTTCGATTACACTGCGATCGGCGACACGGTCAATCTTGCCAGCCGCCTAGAAGGGGCCAACAAGTTTTACGGTACGCGCGTCATGGTATCCGAGCGCACGGCCAAGGCCATAGACAAATCGGTCATCATCCGTCCGCTCGATCGTGTGCGTGTGAAGGGGAAATCGGATGCGGTGCTCCTCTATGAGGTGATGGGGCCCGCAGACGATCCCGATTTCGAACCTTCAAGGCGCATCGCGGATGAATTCGCCAGCGCATTCGCGAAATTCGAAGAGCGCTCCTTTGACGAGGCAGAGCCTATCTTACGGGAACTTTTGCGGATCTACATGGAGGACGGCCCATCTAGAGAACTCCTTGCAAGATGCGCAAAGGCGCGCGAGAATCCCGCGTGGGATCTTGTTACTGAACTTGTTTCAAAATAATGGAGGGGATTTATGAAAATATTTAAATTTGCGGTCGTGATGTGCGCAATGGCATTTTCAGTACCGGTTTTTGCATCGGGCGTCATTGTGGACGCAAAGGGAAAAGTTTCCGTAGCGGCGCCTGGCGGGCAAAATGTCTCCGCGAAGATAGGCGCCGAGCTGCCGGATGGCACAAGCGTTAGCGTTGCATCGGGCGCATCCGCATCGGTGATGCTCATGGACGGCTCAATTCAGGAAATCGGCTCCGGCGAGAAATATACGGTAGGCGCGGCTGAAAAACCTGCCGGCAAGAAAACAATGATCGACGGCATCTCACTTGCCATGAACGAGGTTGCAGCCGGCGGCGCAGGACCCACGGTGCACGGTATGGTAAAGATGACCAAGCCGGGCGTGAACCAGCCGAAGCCGACACTTGCGGGAATAGGCACAATGGGACCCGAGGCTATCTACCCTGTCGAAACGGCAATTGAGTCGACTCCCGAAATCACATTCTTATGGAGCCAGCGTATTCCGTTAAATTTTGCAAATCCCGTGATCGTGGTCGACGATGCGTCGAAGAAGCGGATCACGTATAAGAAAATCGCCCCTGCAAATAACCGTATCGCAATCAAAGCATCTGAACTCAAGCTGGCACCCGGAAAGGCTTACAGCTGGTATTTCGCATCCAATCAAAACGGAAAGATGTCTGGGCAGAGCCGGCGCTTTAATTTCAGCGTACTTTCTGAGGCCGCACAAAAGAAATTGAATGAGGACAAGGCGAAGGTTCAAGCACTTTCCATCTCCGAAGAGGGAAAGAAATTCTTGACGGCGCAGCTCTACTATAGATTCAAGATGACCGCTGACATGGTGCGTGAACTTTTGCCAATCTGGCAGAAGAACCAGACAGACACGATCAAAAAGCTACTTTTCTTTGGATATGCCAAAATGGGCCAGCCCGAAGAAGCGAAGAAGTACCAGTAGTCAAATTTTCTTTCGGGGAAGTGGGGTTTGGAGCTGCGCTGAATGTATGCCTACTGAGAACTTAGTGATCCTTGAGTGAATAGCGAACGGCTATCGTGATGGGTTGGGGATAGAACGGGAGTGGGGCGCTGTTTTGAATTGCCTCTATAGCCGCATTGTCCAAAACTTCGTTTCCTGATGACTGAACGATCTTCACACCGCCGACTTTGCCGTCTTCGGAAATTGAAAAAGCAATTTTGGGCGCTCCTTCTGCACCGTCCCTTCTTGCCATTTCGGGATAATATTTTGCGCGGTTTATCTTTTTCCAGATTTGCGTGAGCCTGGGATCGCCGACGCCGAATCCCGTTCCACCGTCGCCGCCGCCTGTTCCTCCGCCGCCACCATGACCGTCGATATAATCGCTTTTCGGCTCCGACAAAGCTTCGGACACTTTATCCGTCGTCATAGAATTGCGGAGTGACGTGCGCACTGGCAACGCCTGTGCTTTTACGCCTTCGCTGCCTACAATCCCCACCTCCACCATCCCCTCCCCGCCCCCGATACCGGCGACTGAAATGAGAGACCACCCTGCGATCCCCAGAAAGGCGGCGGCATGGACGGTAACGGAAACAAATATGGCGATTTTCAGTGTCTTCTTCATTTATTTGCAAACGGCACGTAATACGGCATTCCGGTCAGATCGTTTATACCAACATAAACTTCGGTATCAAAGACTTCTTTTATCTTTGCGTACTTTATCACGTCATGGGGCGTGCCGTCGGCGACAATTTGCCCCTGCTTCAAAAATATTATCCTGTCGCAGAAAGTTGACGCAAGATTGATGTCATGCAGCACCGTTATCACCGTCAGCCCGTCCTCTTCGTTTCTTTTTTTGACCAAACGGTAAAGCTCCATCTGATGTTTGATATCCAGAAAAGTCGTCGGCTCGTCCAGAAGAAGAAGTTGCGGCTCCTGCGCCAACGCCCGGGCTACTATCACCCTCTGCTTTTCACCGCCCGATAGCTCCTGAATATTTCTCTCGGACAGATGCGAGACATCGGTAGCCGACATTGCGTTTTTCGCGATGACAATGTCTGCTTTCGTCTCGAATCCGAACGGCTTAAGATACGGCGCCCGACCCATCAGAACGACTTCAACCGCCGAAAAGGAAAACGGAATGGAGGTCTCCTGCGGGACAACGGCAATAAATTTTGCGCGATTCTTGTGTTGCACCTTTTCGAACGGTCTTCCCTCCAGAAAAAGCGCGCCCCGCTGGGCCTTAAGTATACCGGAGATGATTTTTAAAAGTGTGGTTTTTCCCGAACCGTTCGGCCCCAGAATTCCCACAAACTCCCCCTTGCCTACTTTTAGAGAGATACCTCTCAAGGCATGCGGACCGTCATCGTACGAAAAGGATATGTTTTGAAGCTCTATCATTTTATATGGCTCTCTGCTGTTTCTTTAAGAGGAAGACAAAAGCCGGCGCGCCTATCAAAGCCGTTATGACGCCGACCGGCAGTTCCGTTGCGTAACTTGTGTTCATGAGAATCGTCCTCGCCGCCGTGTCCGACGCAACAAGAAACGCGGCGCCCAACAAACCGGATGCCGGAATAAGAAGCCTGTGGTCGGGCCCGAAGATGAGGCGGATTATGTGCGGGATGAAAAGTCCCACGAAACCCACGAGCCCCGACACCGCAACGGCGGCGCCCACCATGAGCGAGCTCGCCACGAATATTATCACGCGGAGCCTTTCGGGATTGATGCCAAGATGGGAGGCCGGTTCATCGCCCAAGGTCAGCACATTCATCTTTGACGCAAATACGGTGAGTGCAACGAATCCCGTCAAGACAAACGCAGCCACTATCGCGATCGTCTTGTAATTTGTGGCCTCAAGATTTCCGATCAGGAGAAATATTATCTGATAGGCCTGTTCCATCGTGACGATCGCATTTATGAATAGGATGAGCGCAAAACAAAATGCGTTGAAGATGACACCAGTGAGGAGCAGCGTATGAGTGGGAAGTCTCCCCTTTGTCCTTGCGACGGCGAAGATGAAAAAAATCGTGAGCAGTGCCGATATAAACGCGGCGGCGGAAATGGCACCGAATGAAAGATGAAGACCGACCGCAGCGACACTTCCCAGTGCCGCGCCGCCCGAAACGCCCAGAATGAAGGGATCAGCCAGGGGATTTCTAAGCAACGCCTGAAACGCGCCGCCCGATGAGGCCAGGGCCATGCCGACAAGTGCCGCCAAAAGAACCCTTGGCAACCTTGATGAAAAAAGTATCGCGCCGTCGCGCCCGCCAGTATTTCGTATCGCATCCGTAATATTTATATGGCCCGCGCCTATGAGAACGCCGACAACGATCACTCCCGCGAGCAAAAGAAGTAGCAGACCGTTCACCGCCGCCCATCTTTTGAAAGTGAGAAGTTTCAATGGGTCTCCCTTACGCCGTGCACGACAGATATCGCATCCAGATCGAAACCGACCGAGGTCCCAAAACCTTCCGTGCCGGCATCGCGTATCTTTATATAATGTGCAACTCCTATATCCAAATCGGCCAGATCAAAATGATCCCCACCTGCGTTTGCGATATCGAACGGGCTTATGCGGTTCGATGTTGATGAATAAACGGGGTTCCACCCCGCGCAACCGGTGTACGGAAAATCGTCCGCACTGCACGCAAACTCAACAAAATCCACACCGTCTTCGCTTACACCCACAACGCCCAGCTCCGCATATGGATTTTCCGGATCGCCGCTTATGAAAAATGCATTTTCAAACACGATCAGATCGGCGCCCGGCCCGTCTACAAGCGCGCAATCGCCCAAATCCAGAACGATCTCACCCAACCTGCCGAGGCTTAGCACGTGAGTGGAACCTCTGACGTTGCCCGCGCCGTGAGGCGGGCCCATGACGATACCCGGCAACGAATCCATCCCGTAGCCGGAACCGGTACCCGGCGAAAAAGATACTACGGCGGCGGCGTGACCGGTGCACGGCGTATCCTCACCGATTGCCGGCGGCTCTGTCGGCTCCCCGCCTGTCTCCTCCTCCGCAACACTTTCGTCAGCAGACGGGGTGATGGAAGAATATGCATCGAAGATGCGAACCGTTTTCGACTGCGATTTTCCCATTAAATAGGCCGTTATAGTAACGGAACCCGGCGACACCGAAACGAGTTTCGAATCTTCATCTATATGGGCCACCGCTTCGTTAGAGCTTGTCCATTCGATGGGGAGCTCCCCGCCGCCGTCGGGATCCTCAAAGCTTCTTGTCAGATTCTCAATCTGTTCACCTGTGCTCAGGGTCACCTTCACAAATAGGCCGGCCTCCATTCCGACGCGGATCGATTCGGGCGCAACCTTGATTTCCATGTCTGATATAGATGTCGTTGCAGGCGCGTTGTTCAAGTTACTGTTGCCTCCGCATCCCGCCGCCAAAAAGAGCACCGCCACAAATAGTATTTTTTTCATAATCCCTCTACTTTGAATGTATCATCGCCGCCAATTTTTCGATACCGTCAACGATTCGGGGCGACTGCCTGAATTCGCTGATGTCCACGGGATAAACCCTGTTTTTGACGACCGCGCCCACCACCTTCAATCCATTCCACGACTTCAAGACAACCTCCGGATCGGCGGTCTCCGATCCCATCGAAAAATCGAGAATCACGTCGGGGTTAGCGACCATGACGTTTTCAACGCCCCACCTTGGATATTTTACGGAACCGGCGCTCACCACGTTTGAGGCTCCCGCAACCTGAAGAATCTCATCCATATAAGTTCCCCGCCCGAAGACTATCAAGGGCCTTCTTCCAACCACGGCAAGGACCCTCACTTTCGGAATTTTCTCCCACTTTTTTTTCATCTCAGACAATCTCGCCCTCATTTGTTCGACGATTTTTTCCCCTTCAACCTCTTTGCCCACAATCTCGGATATTTTGATGATGGAGGAGATCGTCTCGTCAAGTGTTGTGAAAGGCAGTATTTCGGTTTTGATGCCAAGCTTTTCGAGCTCCACAATTGATTTTCTCGAGCTCTCCTCTCTTGAACCAATGACAAGGTCCGGCTCAAGGGCGACGATCGGTTCGACAAACGGCCGCGTGTAATCGGCAATCTTCGGGAGTTTTTTTGCCTGTTCGGGATAGTCGCAATATTTTGTGACGCCGACCACACTATCCCCCGCACCCAGCGCGAAAAGTATTTCGGTTATATTGGGCTTGAGCGAAACAATGCGCTTGGGCAAGGCAAACGCACCGCCTGCCAGCAACACAAAGATCAAAGCAAACAATATTATTTTCCTATTCATCATATCCCACAAAGGTGATGGACGAAGGCGGCGCGCCTACGGCGACCGGCCCCGCAAGTACGGTCCCGGCCTGATTGATCACAATTATGCCGGCGTTTCCGACCGTCGCGTCAGCAACGTATATATTTCCATCCTTATCAAGCGAAAAATCTGGCAGATAAAAACCGGCAGTAGTGAAAAACGCCTTGTTTATGACTTGATATGTCGTCGGATTAAACGACGCGATTGCAAGCCCGCCGGTAATCACGTATCCCACGGTGTCCGAGGCGAGCCTCACTGCCTGCGCGTACGCGCCCAAATCCATATCGTCGATCATGATCCCCAGGCTTTGAAGCGTTTCCGGATCGATCACCTCGATGCCGCCGTACGGATCCGTCACGTCTGTCGCAAAGCTGTCGAACACTCCGCTCTCCGATACGTAAACTTTTTTGGTGAGCGGTGAATATGTGATGTCCGCGGGATTTCTTCCGGAAAGCGCTATCACACCCAAAATTGCATCGGTTTCCATATCCACGACGGCCACCTTCCCGGGCGCGTTTGCCTTATCCAGAAGATTCGTGGGCAGATCCTGCATTGAGATGAAAAGTTTTTTGTCCACACCCACCATCTGCGCCGCGCGCGAAAGTCTGTCTCCGTCGTCATTCATGTAAGATTTGAAATCGAGCGAACCAAGCTTAACACCCGTTAGTGGATTGATTATCAGAACGTCACTTTGATCGGCCGTATCGTTTTGAGCATCGAGCCTCGAGACGTAGGCCTTCTCTTCGGAGGTGACCCAAATGTCCTGCGGATTGGAGCCGGCACCTACCGAATAGTCGGCAACGATGCCGTATCCTTCAGGATTTATCACCTGAATTGTGTCCGCGCCGAAGCGGTTAATGACATAAACCTTGTCAAAAAAGCTCTTGAGCACGACGTCGGAGCCGTCCGTCGTTACAAGAGCCGTCGTCGCAGCATAACCCGCGGCCGCATCGAGCGACGCAAGACTTCCCACAGGATCGGTCCAGTTGGTGGCTGCGACTATCGCAACACTTCCCAGCGAAATCGAAACGTCCGCCGGGTGCGTTGGAGAAACGGGCGCCTGCTCCTCCTCCGGTGTTGTGTCGGGCGTCGGCTCCGTTGCATCCTGTATCGCGCTCCCGCATGAGATCATGGTCAATAACATAGTTACCGCAAGCAACCTTTTCATAATGCCTCCTTTTTTATTTTTGAATTTTGACTTTTAAATTTTGATTTCTAATGATCCCCAATACGACCTTCCGGGCATAGGAAAACCCAGCACGTCCGAAACACGGTCGTTCAAAATGTTTTGCACCCAGAACGACAATGCTATGTGGCTGATGAAATTGAGCGTGACGCCGCTGCCCAGCATCGTCCTGTTCGTGAGCTGCAAAAGGTTTTGCGTGTCGAGATAGTTGCCGCTGATGTAGTTTAAGTCGCACCAGACAACACTCTCCAACCACTTCAGCCACTCCTCTTTCCACGCACCCTTGGCATAGAGCTGGTGTTTGGGCCTTCCGGGAAGATATTTCCCCTGCGTGTTGGGATCTCCCGAATCGTCTTTCGCCTCCTGAAATGTGTAGCTCGCGAGAAGAGAAAATCTCTTCACTAATTTTGCGGCCGCCATTGTTTCCACACCCTGTATTATCGCCTTGTTCATGTTGAAGGCCTTCGCTGTGAAATTCGATGTCTGCACATATTGGATGAGGTCTTTCACGTCGTCTCTGTAGTAGGTCGCTTCGATGTGGCCGCCGTCAAACCATGACGTCTCCGGAAAATCGTAGGAGAGCCCCGCATCGAAATTTATGGCGCTCTCCGCCTTCAAGGCGGGGTTCCCCTGCAACGATCCTGTGTTTCCAAAGAGTTCCACAAATGAGGGATTTCTGAAACCGCGGTAACCGTTCGCCTTGAAATAAAAATCATCGACCATGCGGAGCGAGAGGCCCAGCTTTCCCGAAAGCTGATGATCGCTTCTGTCGCCAAGATCTCCACCGCTCCACAGATTCTGGATGCGTACAGATGGGATAACCGTCAGGCGCTCTGAAAAAAACATCATCTCCTCTTCAAGCCCCGCATCTATCGAATATCTGCTGCTTTGCGGTCCTTTTGCGGGGGTTGCCAAACGGTCGTATGGAACGAAAAATTCGGACCTCTCGGCGACAAACGCGGTCATGATCTGATGGGGTGTCCACTGGGCGATCGTTTTCAGATTTGCCCCGGCTCGATATGTGTTGTTATCCGTCTCTTCAGGAGACAGGCCTATCTGGCCGTTGGGGTCGCTAAACTGGCTGTTCAAATAGTCGAAAAAAACGTCCGCGTGTCCCGTGAGCTTGTCGGTGAAGAGCCCTTTTTTCTCGGCGACAACCGAGCTTGCATTGCGAAGGGTTGTAAGGCGCGCGGTTGTAGACTGTCTCGTCCCCAATCCGGGGACGCCTTCGTCCTTCTGAAAGAAAATGTTTGTGACAGAAAGATCTGTGTCCCCTGGCAGATCGAACAGAAATTTCGTGAAAAGACTGTTGATGGCAAAATCGTTGTTCTGCCTTCTCACCAGCTTGTCGTCCGACTGATTGAATCTCGTTCCGCTGTCGTCGTTATATAAAAAATCCCCGAGGCTCCTTGTGTGCTCGAACGAAATTACCGGACTCACAAGGCCGAGCTTGTCCGCGTACGTCGCCTGCCCCTTTGCCGTTTCAAAAGAGCCCACATATCCGTAGGCGGAGGCCTCGGGCTTTTCCGGTTTCGCTTTGGTCTTGATGAGAACGACGCCGCCTATCGTCGATTCCGGAATTTTCCCGGGGCTGCCGCCGCGATAGACTTCGATCCGATCGATAGCCGAGAGAGGAACGAGCCCCAAATCGATTATCGAACCTTGCGCGTTCATGAGAGGGATGTCGTCGATGTAAATTTCCACCTGGCTTGCAGAAGAGCCGCGTATCGAAAGAGTGGATAGATCATCCAGCCACCCGTAGCGTTTCACATAGACGCCGGGAGCCTCTTCCAGAAGGTCGGAGACCGAGTGCGCTTCTTCTTTTGACTCTTCGGGAATGAGAACGGTTGCCGCAGCTGCTGGGTCAAGCGAAGGGCGGTGCTCTTCAGCCTTTTCTTCGACGACAACTTCGCCAAGATCGACCGGTTCCGAGGCAGAAAGATACGCCGGAGAGAAAACGATCGAAAATAATAAACCCCACCTCAATACGAGGAGGGGCCAATGTAAAAATTCCATAGCCGCCTCTTTATCCGCGAAGAGGATCAAAGATTAAATCCGATGCAAGGTTTCCTGGCTTCGAGCGGGCATTCACCCCAACGCCTCCTTGCCTTCCCGTCTTTCGACAGTGACTTTTTCGGAAGCGTTGTCTTCTCGTTACAGTGGCGGGACCGCGGGGGATTTGCACCCCCTTCCCGTTGAACACCGAATATCAGGTTGTCAATGGGCCCCGCGTAGCAGGTCAGACGCGCACCGTCAAGGACATAACAAATTCTGGACAAAAACCGCCCGGCGGCGTAAATTTCTACAACCTACATAAGAAAGGGGGAAGTATGAAAAAACTGTGTCTGGTCGCTGTCGTGATCGGTTTGGCCGCCCTTGTCGCTTCCTTGAGCGTCGCTGGCAACAAATACAGAACGTCGCCCTATGAACCGCCTGAAAGCGGAGAGGTCGCCGCGGACGAGTCGGTCAGAAGTATGGCCGACTGCATGGAATTCTCGACCAACCACAAAAGCAGGGGACACTCGGGTGACAAGGCGGAATTCAAGAAACAGTTCGGCGATCCCATAAGCGAGAGTGTGTCCAAAATAACTTATAACTACGACAAGTATACAAAGGTTGTTTTGAACTGTTCGGGCAAAAAATGCGACTGCATGTGTCTGTCGAAATATTAAGGGTCGTTGAAATTATTAAATAAAAGGGCCCCAAATCGGGGCCCTTTTAAAAGGAGCCTAAAAATGTTTCAGAAACTAAAACAGCTGAAAAAACTCAAAGACATCCAAAAATCGCTTGGCAAAGAGAAGATGGCCGTTGAAAAAGACGGCGTGAAGGTGACGATAAACGGAAACATTGAAATCGAAGCGATCAGCCTCAATCCGGCTCTCGATGTTTCAAAGCAGGAACGGGTCCTGCGCGATTGCATCAACGACGCTGTGAAAAAGATCCAGTACGTTGTCGCACAAAAAATGTCCGAGCTTGGAAGTTTCGGCAACTTTGAACTGTGAGGTGGATATGAAAAAAATATTTTCCGTCTGTGCGGCAATTTTTGCTCTTTCGTCGCTTGCCCTTGCGGTCAGTTCATATGCGTTCGACGATGCCGACGCCCCGCCGGTCGACGACAGGATAAGATCCAGCTACTCCGCATGTCAGAACTTTGTGGCGAGATTCGCGAGCCAGGGCTGCCTTGGAGATAAATCGACGTTCGAGCAGCAGTTCGGACCGCCTTCCAGGGTAAACACGTCTATCACGAACAACGACGACACAATGGCCGATTACAATTTCGACGCGTACACGAGAATCACACTGGAATGTTCAAATGGGGTCAGTTCGGCTCGCTGCTACCAGAAATACTAGACGCGCGTGTAACTTTCCAGAAACGCCTCAAGTCTCGTGCGGTGCTGTTCGGTGCTTGAGCCGCGCCTGTCCGCGGCGTCTCCATTCAAATTGAGGAATTTCAATCCCGCGGCCTCGAGCTCTCTTTCCAGAATATAGACGTTTCCCGCCGCCTGATGGCATCCCCAGCTTGAGTAATGAACGATTCCGTCCACCTGAAAATCGCGCGCCACTTTCAAGATATGCTCTATCCTCCTTTTTATCGGACCGTTGGACGGATGTCCGATGAGCCTTTTTGCAATCGAGCCCAGAGGATCTGAAAGATCGTAATCCTCATAGAGCACCGTGGAATATTCGTCGCACACGACCCGCGCCGTTTTTCCGTTGTCTATGATCTCCCAGATGGGCGTATCGTACTGCGGCACGATGTGGAGCCACATCAGACGCTTTGCACCTCCGGACACGAACGGCTCCTCAAAAAACCGGTTATGCCTCTTTTTCGATTTCAGTGCCACGCATCTTTTTTCAAGCATCGACACAAGTTCCCTGCGGCCC
>JBGSNL010000049.1:0-20291 GCA_041739675.1 bacterium | reverse complement strand
ATTCGTTCGCGGCTTCCTCAAACTTGAGCTTTGCGTAGAGAGTTCTGGGCAACCAACCGCTGCGTCTGAGACCGTCGTAAATCGCGCCCTTGATTCTGTAATATGCAAAGGTCCGGAAATCGACGTTCTCCGTCTCATCATATCTCTTTGCGGCTTCAAGAAGACCCAGTCTTGCGTTGCAAAGCACATCTTCATAATCGACTGCCGAAGAGAGTGTCTGGCATACGCGTCCTGCAATCGATGCGGCGTAAGGCATATACTGAGCGATGAGCTCGTCGCGGCGTTTGAGCTTTGCCATTTCCGCCTTCGTGAGCTTAGGCGCGCTCTGCTTTCTTGCCTCTTCGGTCGCCCGTCTCGCTTCATCTTTTGCCTTCTCCCGCGCGCGGGTTTCAACATCCCTGCGGGACAGCTTCAACTTCTGAAGAATCGATTTACCCATGGCATCCCCTTTTTGTACGGACTCCGGCAAGATGAAATGCACGTTCCATGCCACGGTTTTGACGACCGCCTGCAATATCTAACTAGTTGATAAATAAACGATTATTTGGGTGATAGGTTGACTTGATTTGATGGAGGTGAAGGGAAATACCGCTAAAAGTGGGGGGCTCACACCCCGAAATCAGGCCGCTTGAATTTCGTCGCTGAAGGCCTTGATCATCTCTTGCAAAGTATTGTAGCCCGCAGCATGAATCTGCTTCAGCGTCTCCCACTCGGCGACAAAGGAAACAAATTCCTTTGGAACAGGCTGTCCCTCGGCATTCTCAACTTCTTTTGCAACGCCAAATGCATAAGAAAGAGGATGAAGTTCCTCGGTGATCTTGTCCAACTGCTCTTTCGTGGGTTCTGGATAAGATGTGACTGAGCGGGAGGCGCCGGTCCTGGACAAAACCGCCGGACGAGCTGCAGACTGCTCGAAATGCTGTCCTTCGTTGACAGTATGCCCGGCAAAGCGCTCTTCGCGCTCTGTAGCCGGCACATGCGTTGTTGATCTTACATCCCTGACACCCATAACCCACCTCTTATATTGAATGCGCCATCTCGTTCATGGCGTCATTTCTCGCAAAAAGCACATTCATCACGCGCTCGTCGCTGGCCGAAATATCATAGCCCGCCGGCTGAAGCGCTTCTCCGTCCATCTGCAAGCCGGGAAACGAAACCTGCGTCTGGTTATCGCGCTGCATCTTGTCCATCTGTTTCTGATAAGCTTTGGCCTGCATCTGGTCCCCGATTTGGCCCAGGCCGTACATGCCGGCCGCACCGATCGCCGCCGGAGGAAATATGAAAGAAAGCGGCATGGCCACGGCGCCCAACACGCGTCCCAAACCGGAAAGCAGGCGCCCGAAAAATCCCGGCTTCTTCGCCTCTCTGACGGTCGGATCCACCCCCTGAGTCATCTTCATCTCGTATCTTACGAGATCGGGTTGTATCGGACTAAATTGCATGGACTTAACCTCAACTCAATTATACCCCATTCCCTCTACTATTATTATCGGTTTTGAGAGGGGGCAAAGTTGCTTATTTTGACCTTAAAAATTGAATTTCTTTCCCTTAAATATCAACTACTTATCGGTCGCCATCACCCAGGCGGGGCGGACCCTCGTCCATGACCCTTCCTTCCACCGCGGGATATTGCCCGCCGCTTTGCATCTCCGCAAGCTTCCTTCTCATGCGGCTCCCCTGAACTATTGAGATGATAAGACCGACCGACAAGATAATGAGAAGCAGGAAAAAAACTAAAAGATAAATTTTCAGCCGATCCTTCGACGCAGCATCCAGGCGCAGGCCGACCAGCTCCCTGTCCATCGTCGGAGCGACCGCCTGGGGCGCTGCACCCTCAGCTCCCTTGGGCGGGAGCGTCATAACCTGCCCCGGACGTATCGTCTGGCCGTTGCCCGGTATGTAACTCAAAACGACGGTGACGTCGCGGGGACTCATCCCCTCAACCGAGTTGGCGACAAACTCCTGAAGTTTTGCCTCTGTCAGTTGCGGTATTCCGCTCTCCGAGGTCTTGAACTTGACGATGACCGACGCCGTCGGGCGCTGCTTCATCTTTTCCTCGGTAGTCGCAAATTCCTCTTTCGACGGAATGTTGAGGACGACGTCGGCGTCCACGATTTCCGGAATTCTCTCAAGCGAATTGATGATCTCCCCTTTGAGAGCAAGAATATATCGCGCCTTCTGTTCATCGGGCGTGGGGATCAAACCTTTTTCCTTGTACACGCCCGTGAGGCCGAGTTCGCGCTTACGAGGCAGATTATGCTGCATCAGAAGTCCGCGCGCGCGCGCCATATCTTTGTCAGGGACAAGGATGGACCATGAGACCTCGTTCTGGCGCGTCTCAGTCTTTTTCACCGCTTTGATTCCATTCTCGCTCAAGAGGACAAGAATTTCGTTGGCGTCCTCCTCGGAAAGATTCTGATAAAGCGCCACACCGCCGCAAGAGACAAATGCGAAAAGGATAGCGATTGCGATAATTCCACAAAGAAAATGACGTTTTCTCATGTTGCTCCCTTTGGGGCCTCGAAACCGGCCAGCATCTTTGGTGTGAATCCCTGATTTATCGCATCAAGAAGGGCGCGGGCAAAATCGCCGGCGCCGCCTGAAGGATCTTCGCGGCTCACTTCGCCAAGCGTTGCGACCGCGTCATCTTTCTTTCCCGAAAAGAAAAGCGATTCGCCGATGTAGACCTTTGCAAATATGCTTGTGGGATCGAGTTTCAAGGCCTTCTTGTACCATTTGATCGCGCTCGTAAATCTGCCCAGGCAAAAATCGACACCTCCCAACGCCACGAGGGGTATGTCGCTATCCGGCGCCATTGCTGCAACACCCTCGAAGACCTGGTACGCCTCCTTGAATTTTTGCATTCCCAGATAGACGTAGCCGGCCTCCATCATAACGACGAGATATTTTCTATCGATGTCGATCATGAATTCCCCCTTTGATAAAAAACCCGCGGGTCGCATTATACGCGAACCGCGGGTTTTTACAACCCATTAAAGGGACCTCAATCGATTATCCGCGCGCCGTGAACTTTTCAATCATCGCCATGCGCGCACGGTGATCTGCCGATAAAATATTGGATTTCGTGTTCCACGACTGCATGTTGCTCTGCATGAGCGCCTGCAATTCCAAAAGTTGCAGGTTGTTCTGGTTCATAGTGTTGATCATATCCGCCTGTGAGTACCCGTCGGTACCCGGAATTACAGATGTTGAATCGGTGCCAGCAATTGACGAAGAGAGATACGCACTGGAGGATTTGCCATAACCCATATAACCGGGCGAGCTCACTCCGCCCATTCCCGCCCCCGAAGCATAAGACGGAGCGCTCATTGCGCTCAACTGGCTGACGCCGGAAAAAGCCGATGACAGAACGGTACTGGCATTGACCGGACCGTACATCTGGCCCGCCGTCGTTGCGGCTCCGCTCATCGCGTCTACCGCTCCTAAAAAGTCATCAAAGCTCTTCGTACCGACCGCCTTTGGGCCGGAGCTTCTAATCGCATTTGCCTGAATGGCTTTTATGTTGATTGGTTCCATAAATCGGTCTCCTAAAGATTCACCCCTCACTCTTATTATCGGCCGGCCCGATACCGAAAGTTGCGCCCTTCACAACATCATTATATATAATATTTTCCTGAGCACAAAGCCATATAAATTATTGATTATATTATGAAATTAGCGGAAAAAAGCCGCACCGGATCGCAAGAATTATGCCATCAGGCTTTGGAGGGATTTTTTGACTGATGCGCGGCGACTATTTCCTGAAGACGGTACTTGATGGTGAGAAGCTCCCGGAAAAGATCCATCACGAGATCCAAAGACTTCATCGCCTTTTTCGCCTCACGGCTCTTCTTCAGGCCGCGCTTGTGCTTGGCTATCTCGTCTAACTTGTCGTAGGCTTCCTTGAATTTCACGTTGACCTCGGAAAAATCTTCCGTCTCGATCAGACGCTCGATTTCAGGATAGCCCGCCGTGGGGCCTTTCGGACGATCGGGTTGTTGGATTATCCCCCTTGGCATAGTGTGGCTAAGTTAACAAATTCACAACACATGCGCAATTCTTTTTCTTGAACTTACTGGCCCAGGCTGATATTTTCTCCACGCTTTTTCAAACTTGACGGGGGATGCCATGCCAACCATTTTTTTATCGGCAATTGTACTGAATCAATTTCTCGACCTTCCCGCGCGCGCGCTTGAGGCATTTTTGAAATCGTTCGCCTTCATGATCGTCGTTTTGTTCGCAGCGATCCCGTGGATTTGCCTGTTTCTTATCATGTCATGGGGGGCGCTCAAATTCTTGAGATGGTGGTACCGCAGACGCAAAGAGCAACTCAAGGAGAAGAACAAAGAAACGAACAATTTTGGCTTAAACCCCAAACGAAGTGCCGAGTGAAAGCGCGGCTTTGATGAGCTTGTGATCTGCCGGCACTAGCTTCAAGCCGGATGTGGCCTCTTCAAGATCCACGGGTACAATGTCGCGCTCCTTTAACGCCACCATCTTTCCAAACATATTTTTTGAGGCAAACTTGACCGCGGCTATGCCGTAAGCCGTGGCGAGCAGACGGTCGACAAACGACGGCGATCCTCCGCGCTGCAGATGGCCAAGAACCGTGACACGCGACTCGTGACCCGTAGTTTTTTCTATGTGATCCGCGATCCTCGCGCCGATTCCGCCGAGTCTTATGGGATCGGGGCTGTCCGCCACCACTTTTTTGACCTCATAGTCTTCACCGGCCGGATGCGCGCCTTCAGCCGCGATCACGATGGAAAAACGTTTTCCCTGCTTCGAACGGTTTTTGACGGCTTCCGTAATCTTCTCAAAACTGAACGGCAGCTCCGGTATCAAAATAATGTCTCCGCCGCCGGAGAGCCCGCCCTGCAATGCTATCCAGCCCGCATATCTGCCCATGACTTCGATGACCATCACGCGGTGATGCGACTGGGCCGTGTAATGGATGCGGTCGATCGACTGAGTAACGAAATTGCAGGCGCTGTCGAAACCGAACGTCTGCTCCGTGCACTTCAGATCGTTGTCGATCGTCTTCGGAATGCCGATTATATTCTCCCACTTTCCGCGGAGCTTATTCGCGATGGAAAGCGTGCCGTCGCCGCCGATACAAAATAGCGCGTCTATCTTCCATTTTTTCAGGTTCTCGACAGCGAGACCTGATAGATCTTTCGGCTTACCGCCGTTTTGCGAAAAGGAAAATGGATTGGCCTTGTTCGATGTGCCTAAAATCGTCCCGCCGAGCGTTAAAATATTTGATACATCGGAAGACTCGAGCTGTTTGGATTTTCCGGTGACCAGACCTTCAAAGCCGTCCAGTATGCCCTTCACCTCCCAGCCGCAATCATGGATGGCGGTCTTTGCAACCGCTCTGATCGCCGCGTTGAGACCCGGACAATCCCCGCCGCCGGTCAAAATTCCGATAGTTTTAATTGTCATCTCTCCACCTACTTTTTGACGCCGTGGCACTCCATCACGCGGCGCGCGATTTCCATTGAAACCTCTGTCGTCTTCTTGGGGTCCATCTTTTTTCTGAAGACCACTATCTGATCGCCGGCGACGCCAGCCTCTTTCAGAACAGCCGCGGCCCCCGGGCTTCTCTCTGTCATGTTTTTACATCCCAGGGCTGTCATCGCTCCGATATATTGCTCCTGCGTGATCGTCCTGGAGCATGCCACGAGCAGGCCCACGATAAAGATGCCAAGCAGTATCTTTCTAACCATAGCTCCCCCCCCGTCTCGGTTGGGCCCAATTTGCTGCATCTTGAAGCAAACTTCAACCTCAAAAACTTATAATTGCCCAGTATTATATTATGGACTAGTATACCTTCCGCTTCATAAGGAGGGATAAATGAGAAAATTTCAGATAATCGCAATTTTTCTTATTCTTGCCGGGATCGCTGTCTATTTCTCATGCAGCGGCGGAACTTCCAGCATGGGCATCGGGGACACCGTGATCGTTCATGAAGCCTCTTCCGTGCCCACTGTCGACATTTCCGGCATAGACATTGTATCTCCGCCGTCCGGATCGGTAAGTAAAGACTCGTTCGTCGTCGGCGACCCGTCTTCCACGGGCTGCATGTCGACCAAATTCTATAAGCCCACTCTAAACGATTCGCTGAAAATGGCGGAGCTTTCTAATTGCATCATAAAGAAGGCGCAGGCTCTGACGCCCTCATTCTTCATTCCCCTCATGGAGGGGGACACGGCGAATTCTTACGGCTATTACAAGATCGGAATGAGAGATTCCTTCGCATCCGTCACAGGCATCAAGAGTCTGAGGCTCAGGATAGGCAACATCTCCGACGGCACGGCGAACACGCTAAAAATAGACGCTTGCCAGAGTGCCGACGGCGCTTCGTTCAAGAGGACGAACCACTTTGAAGTCACCGGGATCATATCGACCCACACGTGGTCGGGAAGCACAGTTGCCCACAACATCGGCGGCACACCTGTTGCTTTCGAAAGTGCGTCTTTTGAAATCGTCATGAACTCTGCCTCGGATCTTGAAAGCGCGTTCGACTGGAGCAAGGCGTCTTCCGCCAACTTCACGGCTAACCGCGGCGCAAATCCATCCACGGAGGACGTCACTGACGCCACAACATTCGATGACATTTTCAATGCCGCGTTCACACACACAGCGCTCGACGCCTCACTGGGTGTTGCCGAGCAATCGATTACGAGCGTGTATGACGTTCCGGCTTTCCCGCAGAGCGCAATTTTTTCCATGTACACCGCAACGAACGGCGCATCGAAGGCACTGTACAACAACGGACAGGGCAGCTACGAGGATCTGCAGGCGTTCAACCCGAAAGAGGTTTTCCCGACGATCATAGACTCCGCAACGGTGAGCTATTTCGGCGACGTGTCAGGCCAAGCCCTGCCTTCAACCGATCTGGGCGACTCCGTGAGACAGGCGGTCGCGTTTCAAAACATATGGGATTGCGAGGCGCCGACGGATCGAACCTTCTCTGACGTCGACGCATCCGCTTTCGACATGGCGGAATGCGAAAGTCTCGTAACGACACTTGAAAAACCCGATACGAACACGCTTCTCGAATGTTTCGGCGGCGTTTCCCAGGCAGGCGATTACATAAGGGTATCGGGAAGAGGAGTCTGTCCGCTATCCACCATCTCAACATTCACGGGATCGGGACCCGTTTACACCTTCACCAGCGGAACGGATCAAATATCTTTCACATTTGTGAACGATCTCTGCGTCGCAGGATCTATCAACGGTTCGGCGTGCGTGAAGTGTGAAGTCGGCGCTGTCGTGCCGGATCAATTTATATTGCAGAATTGCGGCGCGTGCCTGGAATACACGATGCAAAAATAGCAACTTAAGGAGTCCTATATGATTACAAAAAGACGTTTCGCAGCGGCACTTCTCATCTTCATGGCGGCCTCTCTCATTATGGGATGCGCCAAGGACGAGCACTGGGGGCAGAACCTAGATCCCAAGGGAAAATGGTGGAAAAAGGAAGGCGATTCGTGGGATCCGAAAGAGAAGATATTCATGGCCATCGGTTATTCCAACCCTGAATGGAAAAACAAGTTCGATCAGAGAAAGAGCGCGGATCTCAACGCAAGATCCGAGGTCGCAAACTTCATGCAGTCCCTAGTTTCCAACTACATGAAAGAGGTGAGAACACATCACTACGCAATTTCCCGGAGCATCGTCGAAAACTCCTCCAACGAAACGCTCTTGGGGGCCGTGATAGTCGCGAGGCGTTACGAAAAGAAACAGTACAAGTCTCTGATCAAAGTCGACATGAATTATTTCTTCGAAAGAATATATGAAAATTACGAAAACTCCGTGCTGGAGAGCCCCAATGTCGACGCTAAAATAAAAGCGAAAACAGACGAAGCGATCGTAAAATTGAAAGAGATGGAAACTCCGATCGTCGAAAAAACGATAACTGATGGCGGTGTCCAATGAAAAGAATTCTGATATTCGTGGCATTGATGGCGATGGTCCTGCCCAGCGCATGGGCCAAGAAAGCACCCGACTGGATAGACGGACAGTCAAAAAAATATTCCCCGCCCCGCTATTTCATTGGAGTCGGGGCCGTGGCGGCCGACAAGGGCGGGCCCAAGCAGCAGTTGGGGTGGGCAGCCGACAGGGCCAGGGCGGAGATCGCAAAGTCAATGCGGATTGAGATCCAGTCCACGACGGTCGCAAAGAGAACGGTGATAAGCGGCAAGAAAACTCCGGAGACTCAATCGACCCAAACTGACGTCGTGACCGCGAGCACAAACGAGATATTGGAGGGCGTCGAAATAAAAGAGTACTACACCGACAAAAAAAACAAGATGACTTATGCTTTGGCCGTCCTCGACAGGCCGATGGCTGCCGAAAGGATTCAGAAGCAGGCGGAAATCCTCAAAGGGGAACTGTCGGTGGAAACCGATACGGCAAAAAGCTATCAGGACAAAAAAGAGATCCTTCTCTCGATCCGCCATTACAACACGGCACTCAGGCTCGCATCCCAGATCGACGACAAAAACGAGCTGATCGCAATTCTGGAGGGCGCAATAGAACCTCAGATGAGCCATCAAGCCGCGATAAAAACAATTTTGGGCGGACTGAAAAGGTTGGTGAGATTTGAAGTGAAGATCGAGGGACCCGCAGCCTCCGTCAGACCGTACGTTGTTGAGGGGTTATCCGAGGGCGGTTTTATCACAAAAGGACAAACCGAGACGGGCGCGCAAAGTTATCTGCTTCTCGGAACCACCGATCTGAATTACAAAGGGGAGATGGACATGGGCCCGGACCTCAAGGTTCAGGTCTATCAGGCCGACCTGGATCTTGAAATAAAAAATCCGAAGACCGATGAGAGCATCGGCGCCCTCACGTGGTCCGTTTCCGCAAACGAAAAAGTCGAAACGATGGCTTCGAAATCTGCCATCAGGGCACTCGGAAGACACGTCCAGAAGACAATCGCAGACAAAATACTGGAAACATTTTAGGAGGAACAAATGAAAAGAATCTTTGCATTAGCTTTTGCCTTAACGTTGACCTTCGCCTTTTTTTCCTGCGCGCAGAAAAAGGTTTACACGAAGGGCAAGTACATCGATCCCGAAGAGGTGAAGCTTTTGAGCGACAAGTTTGTCGAGGCCGATCTGCAGACGATATCGGATCAACTCACGCAATCGCTTCTTGGAAGCGAGCTGGTCACTACGGCACACAAAAAGCCGGCCGTCATCATAAGTCTGTTCACGAACGGCACGGACGAGCACATCGACATACTTTCTCTCACGAACATGATGCGCACCAAGCTCCTGAAGACAAAACAGTTCGTTTTCTTGAATGAGCGTCTGAGAAAAGAGATGGCAAAAGAGTACGAATACCAGGCCTCCGGCTACGTGAGCCCCGAGACGGCAAAGATGAAGGGCAAACAGATCGGCGCCGACTGGCTAATATCGGGCCACATCGCGTCCATAAAACAGCCTGTGGGAAAACAGGAGATCGTCTATTACAAGACAACAATGGAAGTGACCGATCTTGAATCGTCGGCGATCCTCTGGGCCGATGAGGTCGAACTCAAAAAAGCGTTCAAGAGAAAAACGGTTCGGCCCTAACTTATCATGCAGCGAATCATCCTTCGTGCTGCGACTTTCCTCCTTCTGGCACCGTGCCTTGCATCGTGCGTGTCGAACTATAACCTCAAGGCGCGGGCCGCACACGACGCATATCACGAAGGCCGCTTTGACGATGCCGCTGTCCTCATAAACGATGTGAAGCCGGCCGGCCGCGACCGCCTCTTGTACCTTCTTGACAAGGGGATGATTTTTCACGCCGCGGGAAAATACCGCGAAAGCAACAAGCTGCTCAGCGAGGCCGAGGAGCTCTCCGATGCGCTCAGCCCTAAGAGCGTCTCAAGGGAGACTGCGGCCACGCTCTGGAGCGAGGAGGCGACAGAATACGGCGGCGAAAAATACGAGCGCATAATGATCCCCGTCATCAGGATGCTCAACTATATAATGGAGGATGAATGGGACGAGGCCCTCGTCGAAGTCAGACGCCTTATCACGACATCGGAAAGAATATATACTGATCCCAATGAGCTTGATAATGCATTCGCCATATATCTTTCGGCGATTGTGTGGGAAACGCTGGGGCAGATAAACGACGCCCTCATTTCGTACAACCAGCTCACGAAACATAAATCCGAAGTACCCTATTACGCCTATGACGCAGAGACCATACGCGCAAAGCTTGGAATCACGGCCACCCTCCCGCCAAAAAATTCCCTCGCATGGGCGACTTCGAAAAATTACAGAAAACAAAACGGCGAGCTCATCGTCATCGCAGAGGCGGGCAGAACTCCGATCTTCGTCGCCACAACGGTCACCAACGGCCTGTTCACGCTCTCGATGCCCGAAGTCAGGGCTTTCCCCGAAAATCTGAAATCCGCAAAAGTGGTCGTAGACGGCAAGGAGGTTGGGAGCACATATCCGTTCTACAACATAATGAAGGATATACTTCGTGCGGAAAAAGACAGGCAGAAGAGAAGTTTTATAAGAAAGATGATAAAGCTCCCCGTGCAGACGGGGCTCTATGCGGCCAGCGGCGAACTCATGGATGAGGACGACACAGAGAGCAAGATCGCGGGTGTGGGGCTGGCGCTTCTGGCGCTTTCCATGTCCGCCGCCGAGAAGGCGGACGAGAGAAGCTGGCGGACGCTGCCGGCGCAATTTCAGATCGGGCGCTTCTATCTGCCCGCAGGCCACCATGAGATCGAGCTCGTCGCCGGGGGGGGCACAAGCACCGTCATGCACACCGTGGATATCAAAGCAGAGAAGCCATCCGTCATCCTGATGCGGTTCCCCGAGAGCTCCGGAGCACCCGTCAAAATCTCCCGGCCGCGCCTGAAGGGAGGCGCAGAAACGGACATCGCCAAGGCGCGTGAGTATTTTGAAATAGGCAAGGCGGAAGAGGAATCAAAAAATTACGGGGATGCCGCCTTCAACTACATGCAGGCCTACAAATACGGGATGACCGATGATGCCACGGCAAAGAAGGTCGTCGATAATTATAAAATGACAAGCGACTCGTTCAAAAAAACGGAGCGCGGTCTAGAAATCGCATCGGAATTTGCCGAAATATATCTGGCCTCCAATCCAGAGCAATAGCGGTTCATAAAATCGCTTGCATTTACACCGCGAAGTTTGGCCATATAGAGGCTGAAGGAGCAAAATGGAGCCTTCGCAGAACTTCCTTAAGAGACTTCAGGAGAACGAGCGCTTCCTTTCGGATGTCTTCTCCTCCATTCAGGACGGAATCAGCATCCTCGACACGAACTTCCATATAATCAGAGTCAATCCGGCAATGGAAAAGTGGTACTCACACGCCATGCCTCTCATCGGCAAGAGGTGCTTTGAGGCCTACCACTGCAGGGACACGATGTGCGAGGTCTGCCCCACGAGCCATACCCTCCGGACGGGAAAACCTTCTAACGAAGTGGTTCCGAAGAGAGGTCCGGGCGGTAAAATTGTGGGCTGGCTTGATCTCTACGCGTTTCCCCTCATCGATACGTCCACGGGAAAGATGAAGGGGGTCATCGAATACGTCCGTGACATCACAGAGCAGAAGAGAATTGAAGACGAGCTGAAGCGGGAGCGCAATACGTTTAAATCGTACCTTGACACGACGGCGATGATAATCGTCGCCATAAATCCAGACCAGAAAGTGACCCTCATCAACACAAAAGGATGCGATATTTTAGGATACAGTTGCGATGACATAATCGGAAAAAACTAGTTCGACAATTTTCTGCCGAAGAAATTCAAAAAAGAGGTCAAAAGCGTATTTAACAAGATAATGTCCGGCGAAATTGATGTGAGCGAGTACAACGAAAATCCCATACTGACCGGCACGGGTGAAGAAAGGCAGATCGCATGGCACAACGCACTTCTAAGAGACGATAAAGGAAAGGCGATCGCCGCCATCAGTTCGGGTGAGGACATAACGGAACGAAAGAAGGCCGAAGATGCGCTGAGGGAGAGCGAGGAGCGCTACCGCATCCTTTTTGAAAACGCCCCTGACGTCATCTATGCAGTTTCGGCTGAGACCGAGACAATCAATTCCCTGAACCCCGCCTTCGAAAAGGTGACGGGCTGGCGCCGCGAAGATTTCATAGGCAAGGCCTTTTTATCGCTCGTCCATCCCGACGATCTGTCGCTCGCGTTCGACACCTTCCGCCATGTCCTTAAAGGAAAGTCGCCCCGCCCGTATGAGCTTAGAATAAGAACCAAGTCGGGCAATTACGTGACAGGCGAATTCACAAGCGCGCCGATGATCAAGGGGGGCAAAATCATCGGAGAATTCGGAATCGTCCGCGACATCACAGAGCGCAAGAGGATGGAAACGGAACTTCGGGAAACCAAGGAAAGGCTGGAATACGTCCTTGGCGCCACCAACACCAACGTTGACGTGATTGATAGCGACTATAACATCCGGTACGTGGATCCGGCATGGAAAAAGATATACGGTGAACCGGCAGGCCGCAAATGTTACGAATATTTCATGGGAAAGGACAAGGCCTGTTCCACTTGCGGTATTCCGCGGGCTCTCAAGACAAAGAGGTCCATTGTAACCGAGGAGGTGCTGCCGCGCGAAAACAACCGTGTGATCCAGGTGCACACCATCCCCTTTCGAAACCCCGACGGAGAGTGGCTGGTGGCTGAATTCAACATAGACATCACAGAGCGCAAGAAAGCCGAAGAGGCGCTGAGACGCAGCGAAGAGCGTTACCGGCTTTCATATGACAATGTACCGCTGCACATGGGAATCATAGACCAATCGGGGAAGTTCGTATTGTGGAATAAATATTCTGAGATAATGTTGGGGTATTCGGCCAAGGAGGCTGTAGGAAAGCTTACTCCATCCAACTTACATGAATCACGGGAAGAAGCCGAAAATGTCGTACACACGGCTGCGAAGAAAGGCATATTTGACGGGGAACTCAACTTTAGGCGCAAAAACGGTGAGACTTTTCCTGTCCATCTTGTTGTCATCCCTTACAGAAACTCGAAAGGTGAGATCGTCAATTTCTTCGGTTTTGCCGAAGATATCACGGAAAGAAAGAAAATAACCGCGATGAAAGAGAACCTCATCAGGGACGTCTCGCACGAACTCAAGACTCCGATGGCCCTCTGCCAGATGTCGCTTGATATGCTTGGCAGCGCCATGAACAAAAACGACGGCGTGCGCTTAAAGAAAGCATTCAAGATGGCCCAGGGAAATATTCAAAGGTTCAGAAAAGACATCGACAATATATTGAGTTTCTCTTCGATCGAACAGAAAAGGGAAATCTCAAAGCAAAAAGCGTCGATCTCAAAAGCTCTCCGCGAGGTCCTCCGCGACTTCCGTTATTTGATCGACGCCAAAAATCTGGATGTAAAAACCTTCATTCCGAAGAACGCGGATTTTGTGTTCATGGACAAGTATGATCTCAGGTCCGTCCTGTCAAACCTGATAGACAATGCGGTCAAATTTACGGAGCGCGGAGGAATTGGAATCTCGGCGGCCCGTGCCGGAACCAACATAAATGTCATGGTCAAGGATACTGGGATCGGTATTTCGAAAAAATCGATAGCACGCGTTTTTGAGAAGTTCTATAAACAAACATCGTCCATTCCCGGCGTCGGGCTTGGACTTCCCATCTGCAAAGAAATACTTGAAAGAAACGGCGGAAGGATTAAAGTGAACTCAAGGGGTGAGGGGAAGGGCACAATCGTTACCGCCACCCTTCCCGCTTTCAAAGGAGGGAAAATATGAAGCGAATTCTGATCGTGGAAGACGAAAGAGACATGCAGGATATTTACAAGGACATGTTCAGCGACCAGGACAATTACAAGATCGATATTGAAACCGGAACCATGCCTGCCTTAAGAAGGCTGACGTCACAGAACTACGATCTCATAATACTGGACATCATCATGGAACCCATCGCCGGAGATTCGTTTTTCGTATACCTCAAGAGTGACGCAAAGACGGAATCCATCCCCGTGCTTGTGGTCAGCGTTTTGGGCCCCGAGATAATGGAAAAATTGAAAAGGGTGAATCACGCCCACTTTCTGCAAAAACCCATCACCAAAGAGAAGCTTTTCGCGACAATAGACGAGATGATGAAAGAACGTGGTTGATCGGGCTTATTTGTAGCTGTGCAGACCTCCCATTAGAAGATTAACGCCCATGAAGGTGAAGACGACGAATACAAAACCGGCGACAGCAACGGCGGCCGTCTGTCCCCCTCTCCAACCGCGCATCGAGCGCAGGTGAAGATAGAGCGCGTAGATGAGCCATGTGATCAAGGACCACGTCTCCTTAGGGTCCCAGCCCCAGTATCTGCCCCACGCCACGTTCGCCCAAACCGCGCCGGTGGTAAGTCCCACCGTCAGGAATGGAAAAGCAAAAAGGATCAGGCGAAAGGAAAGACCGTCGAGACTATTTAAAAACTCTCTATCCGAAAAGTGCGTCCATGCCATGACAAGATAGATTGCGGCCGCGATTGTCGCAACCGCCAGCGCCCCGTAGGCTATGAAGTACGCTGTCACGTGGATGATAAGCCAATTGCTCTTGAGCGCCGGCAAAAGCGGCGTTATCGCCGTGTCAAGAATAGAGCCATAACCCAGCGCCAGAAGGGCCATAAGTGCGGCAAATGCTCCGATTGCACTTATTTCGTACTTGAGCTCCACGATGAGCGACACAAGCGCGATAGAAAACGCGATAAAAACAAGCGACTCGTGCATATTCGAGAGCGGCGGGCGGCCCGCCATGTACCATCTCATAGCCACGGCAACCATATTTGAAACGATACCGCCGGCAAGAATCGCCGAAGCAATTCTCACGATTTTGGGGCGCTTGAATATTCCGCCTGCAAAATAGAAAACGCAGGCGGCAAAATACAGTGCGATGCTTATGTTGACTGCGCTCATGATTTGACACTCCTGCGGTACAACATTATCACGACGCCCAAATTGAGAAGCAAAATTCCGGCAAACACAACGTGGACGCCCGGATCGCGGACAACTTCGAGGCCCGTCCATTGGAGACTCGCCGGATCGTAATTCGCCTGATAGAATGAATAGCCCCTGTACTTGAGCGGGTGGTTCACCTCTATCGTGCCGGTCAGGCGCCCTTTCCCTTCGTCAAATATCGTAACCGTGCTCTTGAAATCCCCCGGGCTCTTTCCGAATTTATAAGCGAGGCCGATATTGCCGTCGCGCTCCATCGTAAAGTCGGGATAGCGGGCGAAGAGCCAGCGCGCCTCCACCTTGTCGCCGCGGCTTATACGGACCAGGAGCGCGGGGTTTCCCGGATTGTCGCTTCTTGAAACGACATTCATTCCGCTATCAACAAAAAGATCGGGGACAAAACGCATAACTTCGATGGAATAACCGCTACTTGCTATATCGTAGATCCCTCCGACATCGACATCCAGCGACTGCCTTACGCGTGCATCCCTGACCACGATTTCAATTTCGTGCGGCGTCTGATTTTTCCATTCCAGATTGAAGTCGTCGAGCCGGATGCCGAAGGGCATCCGATTGACGCGCCTGCCGGTACTGTACGCGTTCAGCGTCTCGCCCTCCGAAATCGAGATCTGGCCGCGCTCGCTCAGCATCGCGCTGACGATCACACCGGCCAAGATTACGAGAATACCCAGATGGGAGAGAAGCGAACCTATCCTGACTTTGCCGGCCGAAATTCTTTGGGCTGTGCAGGCGAAAAGGTTGATACCGAATGCGGCCAGAAGACCCGCGAACCATGAAGCATGGTACACATCATAAGAGGTAAACACACCGGCAAGAGCCGCCGCAATGATGAGCACAAAGAGAACCGCCGCCATCTCCACCGACGCTAGTGTCTCCCACAGACGCCTAACGGTCTTCCTAATCATCTTCCTCATGCACAATCCCGCCCGACTCGGACGTGTGGCAGAGGCTACAGGTATCTATAGGACCGTTATGCCCCTGAAACGCGGTAAACTTCAATGCGTCGTTGGCTTCGCGGCTGGGCGCTATCGCATGCGGGCTGTCGTGGCACGCCGCGCAGTATATGCCATGGTGCCCCTTCGATTCGCGGTACAGCGCCTTGTCCTGCGCATATCTTGCACCATGGCAGGTGGCACTGTCGCAGCGCGGCTCGTTGAGCCAAGGATTGGCATTGACCGCAACCGTGGCCATCGTCCCGTGGCAGGTGACGCAACCGGCAACTTCGCCCTTCGTCGTCATCACATCCCGCAAACATTTGGTCACCGGTCCCGGATGGCAATTATAGCAGCCGTCCGTGTCGGGAGTGATGTCTGCTAGGTCCTTGTGATGGCCGTGCACGGCGTTCGACAAGCTATTCACCCCCGGAACTCCGGCCGTGCCCAATGCGTTCGATGCGTGGCATGAAGCACACAAAACCGGCTGCGAGGCCTCCAGCGTCGTGGCACTAAGAAAGTCATGAATCCTTAAGATGTTGAGATCGACGTTTTCGGTCCCCGATGGCGTGATAGGATATGACGTCGTAGCATCCCCAGTATCGCCGTGACAATTTGAACAGTTAATCTCGCTTGAAACAGGAGCGACCACCGTGGCGCGCGTCAGCTCCTCGCCGGTCACGGCGCTTTTCACAATGACGGTCGCAAGCTGATAAGGATAGCGGGTCCACGTCTTATAGTCACCGCCGGCTGTGGCATCCGCATCGCGAAACTCCGTGAGAGGTATCCCTACGGCTTCGAAATGGTCGCCGACGAGATCCATCTGGCCCGAAAGAGTTTTCCCCGCTAGCCCCATGTCGGGTGCCAGATCGGCACCGAAGAGCTGCTTCACATAAGTCCAGAAATCGGTTTTCTGCGGAGTGGAGGCCGCCGAATATGTGTTCTCGGCAAAACTGTATTCGACCGTGATGCCCGACGTCACGACCTCAGGCGCTTCGCCCTTCCTTATCACCTGCGCCCAGAGAGTATTGTACGGCGGCAGTATCGCGAGGGTCTGGAAGGTGGGATTCAGGCAATGCATGCCCAAGTTGTTCCAGGAAAGTACTATGTATCCCTTGGCTGTGGGCGAGGGATTTGTCGAACCCCCTCCGCCGCAGGCCGCAATTCCCACAACGAATGCAACGGCAATTATTATAGCAGTGAGCGAAGAAGTTTTTCTCGCCATGGCAGCTCCCCCGTCGTTATGGACCTTCTTTAAGCCATCAGCCAAAATTCTTTGAGACAAAATCCCAATTGACGACGTTCCAGAACGCCTCGACGTACTTCGCGCGCGCGTTGCGATAATCTATATAATACGCGTGCTCCCACACGTCGCAGGTTAGAAGCGGCGTTTTCTTTTCCGTAAGGGGTGTGGCGGCATTGGATGTGGAATAGACTTCCAGAGTGCCGCTGCCCGTTTTCACCAGCCAGGCCCATCCGCTGCCGAAATGGCCGACGGCCGTCTTTGTGAAGAGCTCTTTGAACTTATCAAAACTCCCGAATGATTTTGTGATGGCATCGGCCAACTTGCCCGTGGGCGCTCCGCCACCGGAATGCTTCATGCAGTTCCAGTAAAAGGTGTGGTTGTAGACCTGCGCCGCATTGTTGAAAACGCCGGTCCGTTTGTCGGAGGGGACCTTTTCGACACCGCTCACAATAAGCTCTTCAAGCGGCAATTTATCCAGACCCGTTCCTTCCAGAAGATTGTTGAGATTTGTGACGTAGGCCGCGTGATGTTTACCGTAATGGTAATCAAGCGTCTCGGACGAAATGTGCGGCTTCAATGCGTCTTTCGTAAAAGGCAGATCCGGAAGTGTGTACGGCATATTTACCTCCTCGCCCGCCGACGGTTTAGTGGCGAGCCTTGGTTTGTTTGGACTCCTATATAACTTTTCCGTCGCTTATTCCAACCAAAAAACGGTTATCCCGTCACACATTGAAACGGAAAGAGATTATATCGCCGTTTTGGACGATATATTCTTTTCCCTCGAGTCTTAACTTTCCAGCGCTGCGCGCCGACGCGATGCTCTTTCCCGACGCCATGAAATCATCGTACGATACGACCTCGGCCTTGATGAAACCGCGCTCGAAATCCTTATGGATGGCGCTCGCGGCCTTCGGAGCTGTAGATCCCGCGGGGATCACCCACGCCTTCACCTCGTCCTCACCCACGGTGTAATACCATATTCTGTCAAGAAGCCTGAACGCCGTCCGGATTATCTTTTCAAACGCGGGCTCGGGGATGCCCATCTCTTTGAGAAATGGCACCCTCTCGGCCGGCGGCAGATGCGATATCTCCATTTCGATCTGGCACGCGATATCGATTACGGGCGAGCTCGTCTTCGTACTGGCTACAAAAGAATCCGCAATGCTTTCAGCCTCCTCATTAGTATTGAGAACGATAAGCTCGGGTTTTATCGTCCAGAAGGTGAAACCCCTGAGAGATTTGTGTTCCTCATCGGTGAGTTTTAAGTCTCTAAGCGCCAGGCCTCCTTCAAGCGCCTCTTTGAGCCTCGGAAGAAGCGCCGCATGCATCGCATCCTCAGGCTTCAAGTGTGCCTTCGATATTTTTGTGAGCCTTTCGATTTTGTGCTCGATGATAGCAAGATCGGAAATGGTCAACTCATCGGAGAGTTTGCGGTAGGCCGCCACCATCTCATCTTGAGACTTCTTCGTGAAACCGTCCACTATATGCAGGATGCCGGCGGCGTCGCCCGCAAGCTTGCGCAGATTCGCCCATGCATCCTCACCCGCGGCGTTAATGTCTATGAACGGCACCGTGGCCGGCGATATTTTGCGCGGCTTGAAAATCTTCACAAGCTCGTCGAAACGGGGGTCGGGCACGCGCGCTACGGCGCGCACCGTGGGCTCGCCGAACTTCTCCCGGCTGGCAACGCCCGTCATGATCTCGAAGAGCGTGCTCTTGCCGCTCTGTGGTAATCCGATTATCGCTATTTCCATATGAGAAAGAGTCCCTTCTTCAATTTAGCCTGTCGATCTTGGCAGCCATTATAAAATCGTTTTCGGTCAGCCCTTTTGCCTTATGTGTCCACAAAGTTACCTTCGCCCTTCCCCATGAGAGATAAATGTCCGGATGATGCCCCTCTTCTTCTGCTACTTGACCTATCTTGTTTGTGAAGGCAAGCGCCTCTGCGAAGTTTTTAAAACGGAACGTCTTTTCGATATGATTTCCGTCTTTCAGCTCCCAACCCCCTTTGAGCTCATCCACATATGATTTGAGGACGTTTCCCGAGAGGGCCGGCGCGCCGGCCTCGCACGGCACGCATTTTTTCTTCCAAAAATCAGCCATGGTTTCCCCCTGCGCTAGAAATCAACGATATGGCCGAGCCAGAAGAAGAAAAGGATGGCTATCATATGAAGGATCCACCAGCCAGGCGTAAAAAGTAAGAATCTATTCATATATTATCTCCACAAAAAGTGGCCCAGCGTGTAGACGGTCGAAATTGCAAAAAGGTGGACGAACCAGTATCCCCAATTGGGATAGCGGAAAAATCTCCCTGTTCGCTTCAATTGCTCCGCTGATTGAAGCAGATCGAGCTCGAATATCGATTTGGCCAGCACCAGCTTCGTCCACAAGACGGCGATATCAGCGAGAAGCGTTTCGAACAGTACGTTGTAAAGTGTGAAACCTTTTTCCCCCAGATGCACGATGGAGAGATGACCCATCGTGACCGTGCCGACAATCACCGTGATGCCGCTTATCACATAAGCGTAGGGGATCGTCTTCCTGTAGAGAAAAAGAGCCGGAATTATGAAGACGCTCAAAATTCCAGATATCGCCGGAATGAAATATTCAGCATCCTCGCTCACGGGATGGATTTTCAAATGCAGAAGCCATCCGCCCAAAGAGACCGCCACGAGGCCCGCCACCAGCATGTACCTAATATATTGCTTCTGAGTCACGGTTGTTGAATTCATTTCATCCCCCGATAAAACATTTGCCGGGCAATATAATACTAATGCGATGAACTGGCAAGCGGCTTGCCCCTGAAGCTACTTCGCCAAATAGACAACTTTGCCGCCGAATGTTCGCCTGTTACTTCAACTTGGCTGTCACATCCTCGACCGCACCGGTCCCTCCGTAGATCTCAATCGACTTGAGAGATGCGCCAGGCGAAAAATCGACCTTTTTCAAATCTATCGATCGAAGCGACATATCATTATATGAGCGGAAGTAGAGTACGCGGTTCTTCAGATCTTTAATGACCGCCCACTGCGTGTAATCCCCCACCAACGTATTGGCGCTTAAGCGGTCCGTGCCCTGCGGGATGTCCACCGCATTCAGGATGTG
>JBGSNL010000045.1:0-8836 GCA_041739675.1 bacterium | reverse complement strand
TGATTTCATCTGCAATTTCGCTAAGATTAACATTTGTGAAGTGAAGCTCTGTCTTTCCGATCCTTGAAAGAGAGAGCATATCGTCTATCAGTTCGCCCATCATGGCAATTGCATTATGGATACGCGAAAGGTAATTTTTTTCCGCCTCCGTGAGCTTTTTGGCGCAATCCTCCATAAGCATGTTGCTGAAACCGTCGATGCTCCTGAGCGGCGCGCGCAAATCGTGGGATACGGAGTATGTGAAGGATTCAAGTTCACGGTTGGCATCTTCAAGATCCGCGGTGCGATCCTTCACACGCTGCTCCAGTTCGGCGTTCAACTCGACGAGTTCCTCCTGCGCCCTGACCCTGTCCGATACATCTATCCACTGGCAAACCGCATTCGTGACATGCCCATCGGGATCCACAATTGGAAATAAAGAAACGTCTATGATTACATCTCTTGCTCCGCTGAAATCTCCGCCCGCCATCGCGCCCTTCCATGGTACCATGAACCGTGCGGGCCTTTGTTTTTCGAAGACATCCCGGACCATGGGCATCACGCCCTGATCGCTTAAATTGCCGTCCTCAAGAACATTGTATTGACCCACAATCTGCTCCTCTGAGACGTTCAGCGCTTCGAGAAGGGCGCGGTTGCTCCTCAAAAGCAGGCCCTTTTCATCGGATATCCACATCGGAAAGGGGCTGAGATACATGACCCTGTCGAGAAACGTCTTCGCCGTCAGGATATCCTTCTCCGCCTTTTTGCGCTCGGTGATGTCGCGGATGATGCCCTGATAGAATTTCCGCCCCTCTATCTCCATCATATGCAGGTTTATCTCGACGGGAAAAGTCGTACCGTCCCTGCGCTTGTGGGTCGTCTCATATAAATTGTATCCAGCGACATCCGCAACCGTGAACGCGGCATTCAGCTTTGGGATCTCCTCCTCGGCCCGCACATCCATGGCGTACATATTGAGCAGCTCATCATGAGTGTACCCATAAACTGCCTCCGCTTTTTCGTTCGCTTCAATGAATTTCTTATCCGTGTCCAATACAAAAATGATATCGTTGGCATACTTGTTAAGATACGCATAGTGCTTCTCAAGGACCTGCCGTTCCTCCTCCTTTAAATATTGTGCGCGATAAAACTCGGCCTCTTTTCTCCGCCACCATAGGCTCATGCCCATGAAGGCCGTCAAAATGACAAGCAACATGCCCGCCGCAACCGAAAACGCTCGCCGCCTCAGGGGCACGTCGATTTCGCTTCTGTCAATCTTAGCAACAAGATACCATGGGAAGCCGGGTATGGAGCGTATGGCAGCATACACGGGAATGTTGCGGTAATCGACCCCGCTCACGAACCCTTCCATACCCCTCACCGCCATGGCGGCCGGCAGATCCTTCGCATCGACCGGGGCCGTGAGCTTCATCGCAGAGTCTTTGGCAAAATGGAGATCGTTCAAATAGAGGACGTCATTCCCAATTCGCTTCACAAGAAGGGTCTCTCCCGAGGATGTGGGCACGGGCCACGATTGAATGAGGGAGAAAAGAAACTCCTGCGGATTTATCGCGATAAACAGGAGGCCGACGAGCGCTCCTTTGCCGTCCTTTGCGTCAATCAGGGGAACCACCATATGTATGTGGATCACACCGGTCTTTTTCTCCAGCTCGATGTCGGAGAAAAATATTTCGTTTTTTGCAAGACCCTCTTTCACAAGGGAGGCGGCCTCGTCACTAATCTCGTACCCTTGAGGGGCTATTGAAATGATTTCGCCGCCGCGGGCGTCAAAGAGCCTTATCGAATCGTAATGGAAAATATCCCTGAAGGATTTCATCCATGACAGGATCTCCTCTTTTACGACCGCGTCCCTCCTGTTCTTGAAAAAGAAATCTACTTCCCCGATAAAAAACCGGTCGCTGAATATAAATTCGGCGTCCGCCATCCTCTCCTTCTTCCATCTCTCAATCTGCTCCACCTTCAGATCGGCGATCGAAGTGAGATTCACTTCCTCCTTACCAAGTATCTGTTTTTTCTGAAACTTGTAGAAGAAAAAACCGGCGGCGAAGACGGCAATTGTGAGAAGAAAAAAGATTGTGATGATCAGCGGCGAATATCTGGGACGCTCGCTTACGGCATCCGTCATATGGCGCCTCGTTACGTTATGGTCATTTCTCTTGCCCCTCGGTCAGCCAGTAGACTCCAAGGCTCCTTATTACTTCGATGAAATCATCATAATTGACGGGCTTTCTGACAAAACTGTTCACTCCCAGACCGTAGCCTCTGAGAATATCCTCTTCCTCTTTTGACGAGGTGAAAATAACGACATGCATCGATTTTGTGTTTTCATCGTTTCTTATTCTCTTCAAGACATCCAGACCGCTGACCTTGGGAAGCCCAAGATCCAAAAAAACAACTTCCGGTTTGAGCGGCTTCGGCCCGAAAAGCAGGCGGCAGGCCTCTTCGCCGTCATGCGCCACGACAACCCTGCTTTGAACGCGGATCTTCTGGAGCGCCCGCAATATCAAAACAACGTCGTCGGGATTGTCCTCCACAAGCAAAATCAACTTGGCCTTCATGGCGCCCTTGTCCCTCTCTTTTGTTTTCATCTCAAAGGAAGCCTCACGGTGAAAATGCTGCCCTTGCCCAATTCGCTTTTCACTTCTACCCCCCCGCCGTGGGCCTCGACAAACTGCCTGACGATCGTAAGTCCAAGCCCGACGCCTGTGGGTGTTGTTGAGTAAAGCGGATCGAATATCTTGTTCAAACTGTCGGGAGCGATGCCCATGCCGGTGTCTTTGAACTCAATCGATATCTGTCCCACTTCCGCCTTCACGGTGACCGTGAGCTCCCCGCCCATGGCCATCGCATCGAACGCGTTTTTCACTATATTGTCGAACACCTGGCGCATCTGAAAGGGATCCATCATAACCATGGGCAGGTCTTTTTGAAAATCCGTCTTCACCTTGACGCGGGAAGGCAACACGGAAGACCCGAGGCTTTCGTTGACGATAGATTCGAGGCGCGAAAGTTTTTTTATAGGCTCCTTGGGCCTCACAAAATCCAGCATATTGTTTATGACCCGCACGCAGACGTCCACTTCCATGTTTATGAGAGAGATGTGGTCCGCGATCTTGGGGTTGTGCTTCTCGACCCCGAGAGTCTGAAGAAAATAGACCGAGTTCTTTATTCCCGTGAGAGGGGTTCTGAGCTCGTGCGATATGGAAGCGGAGACCTGGCCCAAAACAGCCATCTTCTCCTGGCGCACGAGCATCTCCTGATATTTTTTGAGCTCGCGCGTGCGCTCTTCAACCTTATCTTCAAGAACTCTGCTCCATTCTTCGAGCCTCTCTTTGTTGTGCTTCATGTCCTCTTCCGACCTCTTGCGCAGCGTGACATCCTGCATCGTGCCCAGCATGCGCGCCACCTTCCCTTCGACATCCGCTATGAAAAAACCGCGGTCATGGATCCATATATATTCGCCGCCCCTGTTTTTGAAACGATACTCAACGTCGTAAGGCAGGAAATTTCTCTTCGACACGTCCAGAAGCCTCAGCGCCTCGCCCCGCTCCTCGGGATGGATGAGCCCGGCCCACTGATCGATGCCCCCGTCTATCTCGGCGCTGTTGTATCCAAGAACCCTCTCAACACTGCCGCCCCACACGATTTTACCCGTCTTGATGTCGTAATCGTAAATAACCTGTCCGGAGGAGGCGACGATCATGTCATAACGTTGTTTCCAGCCGGCGATTTCATCCTCGGCTTTTTTGCGCTCCGTCATGTCCGTCATGACGCCGATCCATTTGTAGGGCTCACCCTTGTCGTCCCAAAATGCGATGCCCTGCTCGGCCACGAAAATATAATCTCCGTTTCCCGTCCCGATCCGGTATTCCGACGAAAACGGCTCGCCTGTTTCCAGATGTCTTTCCACCGAGGCCACCACACGGTCGCAATCGTCCGTGTGAATCATTTTTCTTTTTTCTTCGAAAGTTTTCGGAAAAAGGTGCGATCCGCGCCGAAATTTGCCTTCCACGTCACTGTAATATTCTATCTTGTCTCTCTTTATGTCCCATTCATAGATCAGGTCGTTGGCGAGCTCGGTTGCGATCCTAAAGCGTTCTTCGCTCTCGCGCAGGGCCCTGTCGGCCTCCTTCCTCCCGATTGCGGCGCCGAGAGTGCCTGCCATTGTCCTCAGCGCGTGTATTTCTGCGGAGGACCAGTCGCGCTCGATTGTGCAATCGTCGAAACCGAAAAAACCCCACCACTTCTCGCCCACAAATATCGGCACAAGCACAATGGAACGGATATCCTCCGCCGAAAGGAAGAGACGCTCTTTTTCAGGCATGTCCTTCACTTTGCCATAGGCAATTTCGCCGCGGGCGAGTAACTCCTGCCAGCTGCCGAAACCGGCCCCCGAAAACGACAAATTCTGGAGAGCCGGATTTTCGATCTGCGGCGCGATCCCGGGCGCCGTCCATTCATAGCGCTGGCTCGCGAGCACCTCCCCTTCCGGACCCTGACGATTTTCAAAAATATACACGCGGCTCACCTCTGTGGCCTGCCCGAGTTTTTCCAACACCTCCTGTATATTCTGTTCCCATGTCAAAGCCTTCAAGAACTCGCCGGCAGCAAAACTCTCCGCGCTGATAATGGCATCGCGGCGGTAAAGCTCATCTTCCGCGCGCTTTCTCTCCGTGATGTCGATGGCAAAACCAATGATGCCGATAACGTTCCCCTCATTATCTTTATATGGAAACTTGTCCGTCTTGACCCATCTGGGGCCAATCTTCGTTTCAAATATTTCGATTATGTCTGTCTTCGGCCGGCCTGACGCTATGACCTCCTGATCATCCTGCCAGTAATGTTCGGCCTGTTCGGGCAATAGATCCTCAAGTCTTTTTCCCTCTATCTGTTCTTTAGGAAGACCTATCGAATCGGCCAATATTTTATTGACGCGGACGTATCGATTCTCCTTGTCCTTGTAGAAGATCATTGCGGGCGAACAATCCAGTATATTGGAGAGCTCTTCGCGTTCCGCTTCAATCTCCTTTGAAATATCGCAGGACAACGTCTTTCGTTTTGCGGAAACAACCAGTTTGGTGAATTGCGTTTTCTTTTTCATATGGGCAGCTTGACCCTGAATGTTGTTCCCTTGCCCTCTTCGCTCTCGACTTCGATCGCCCCTCCGTGCGCCTCGACTATCTGCTGGCAGACTGAAAGACCGAGACCCGTTCCCTTGGGAAATGTCGAATACAGCGGGTCAAATATCTTTTGAATATCCCTGGAGGGAATACCTATACCGGTGTCCTTGAACTCCACGATCGCCCACTTTCCGTCCCCCCATGTCGTGATCGTCAGAGTGCCGCCGGAGGCCATTGCCTCGACGGCGTTTTTGATCATATTGTCGCAGACCTGCCTTAGCTGCATGGGATCGACCATGAGCGGCGGCATAGCGTCATTATAATTCGCCGAAACGCTGATGTTCGTGGGAATTACGGAAAGCGAGAGACTCTCTTTGACGACCTCTTCGAAATCGGTCTCTTTAAGGGTCGGCCCTTTCGGACGGGCAAAACCCAGCATGTTGCTTATCACCTGCGTGCAGGCATCCACTTCCTTTTCGATCATGGCCACGTGGGCCGCGATTTTCGGATTTTCCTCATCGGCCTTCAGAAGCTTGATGAGATAGACCGAATTTTTGATGGCCGTGAGAGGGGTGCGCAGCTCGTGGGAAACCGACGAGGCAAGCTGCCCCATCAGGGCAAGTTTTTCGGAGCGCATCAATTTATCCTGCGATTGTTTGAGCTCCTCCGTGCGTTCCCTGACCTTCGCCTCCAGTTTTTTGCTCCACTCCTCCAGATCGTGTTTCGCGCGCCCAAGCTCCTCCTCGGCGCGCCGCCTTTCCGCGACTTCATTTATGAGCGCGCCCCTCTGATCGAAGAAATTGACAATCAGTTTGGCGAGATCGCCGAACTCGGACTTGCTGTGCATGAGCCCTTCCAAAATATCGGGCTTTTCCTTTTTCAAGCTGGACGATATCGTTCTCAAAGGAACGTTCACAAGATAGACAAGGGTCACCGTCAGGACAAGAAGCGAAACCGCCAGAAAGGCCGCGATGAAGAGAAACTGTTTACCCGACGACTGCTTCATCTCTTTCATCACCGTCGACTCGCGCCGCACATCGATCACGGCTATCGGGTTTCCGTCCCAGCCGGGAAGAAACCTTGAAAAAGTTATGACGCCCAAACTCTGCGGAATATCCTTTGCCGTGTCCCCGTCCCCGAGCAGACGAGCATCCAGCGTGCACCCCGTAAGGTTGGCGAGCTCGCCCACATATTCATCACCCCACAGGTTTCCGACGACCAGATAGCCCGACGGCGGGTTTCTTCTTTGCGTGTCGACTGATGCGTGGACCGACGCACCGCGGATCTCCATCAGACCGTGAGGAGTATCGATGAAAAAATGAATAAAGGAGCTCTTTGCAAACAGACTTTCAAGGACCTCTTTAGGCACCGGAATTTCCGCGAGCTTTTTATCGTTGAACCTGTTGTCCGAATACACATGGGAAAACTGGGGATCATAGACCCACGCCGCGGCAAAACCGTAATTTTTGAAAAGCCAGCCTATATTCTCCTCCACCCACTCCTTGTCGATTGCCGGCGCACCTTTTATAAAATCCACCATTTCGTTCCACAACGAGTATTCACTGTTGACGATCATCTCCAGCGACTTTCCCTTTAGCGCCGCGATCTTGTCGAAAAGGACCTGCTGCTCTTTTTCCCTCTCGCGAAAGAGCGCATCCTCACGCTTTTCGTCGGTATATCTCAAAAAGAGGAAGACCGCGGCAAAGGCAATCGCAAGGATCACGAGCAGGAGCGTGAGTTTTGTCTGAACTTTTTTAAACATATCAGTCTCCGTTCGATGCTAATTGGCAAGCTTCTTGATGGCTCCAACCATCTTGTCCAGGTTGATCGGTTTTGCAAAATAGCCCCCGCTTCCGTTGAGCACGACGTCGCTCGGGAGCTCTTTTGAATAAGCCGTCATTATAATGCAGTTTATATTCTCGTTGATCTGTTTTATCGCTTTGATCACATCCAGACCGTTTGTGTCGGGAAGTTTGAGATCGACGATTGCGACGTCGAAGACCTGCGCCTTCGCCATCTTCACCGCCTCCGTGCCGGTGCCGGCCGCCGCTACAGCGAACCCTAATGCCTCCAGCACATCCGTCAGCGTCAGGCGGATGGCGAAGTCGTCATCGACTATGAGAATCCTTGTTTGAGCGGTCATTTTTATCCCCTTTTCGTTGTTTATACGATCGGCAGTTTAACTTTGAAAACAGTACCGCGGCCGACCTCGCTTTCCACTTCGATTGTTCCGGAGTGCGCCTCCACAATCTGCTGGCAGACAGTGAGGCCGAGACCCGCCCCCTTCGGGAACGTGGAAAAAAGCGGATCGAATATCCTCCCTATATTTTCGACCGGAATGCCTGCGCCGTTATCCTTAAACTCTATGACGGCGAAGTCCGGTTCCGTGTACGTCGTGATATCAAGGTCCCCGCCGCTCGTCATGGCCTCCACCGCGTTTTTGATCATGTTGTCAAAAACCTGCCTGATCTGGAGCGGATCGACCGTCAGGGAAAGCATATCCTCCTGCAAATGCATGGCCATTCTTATATTAGAAGGAATTATCGAAATAGAAACGCTCTCCTTAAGGATATCTTCCAGCCGCGCCTGTCTTTTGACGGGATCTTTTGGTTTCACGAAACCCAGCATGTTTCCTATCACCTGGGTGCATTCCTCCACCTCTTTGTCGATCAGCGAAATCGTATCGCCGAGCTTCGGATTCTGTTTGTCGACGCCGTGCATCCTCAAAAGATATGCGGCGTTCTTGATACCGGTGAGCGGCGTCCTGAGTTCGTGCGAAACCGAGGACGCGAGCTGGCCCACCAGCGCCAGCTTCTCCGCACGGACAAGCTTCTCCTGCGATTTCTGAAGCTCAAGGGACCGCTGTCTCACTTTTTCCTCCAGATCGTGCGTGCATTCCTGCAGGTCGGCGGAAAGCCTTGTGAGTTTATCCTCGGCCTCTTTCCTTTCTTTTATCTCATTTTCAAGATTGCTCTTCTGTTCGAAAAACTTGTTCACGAGCCTCGCTATGTGGCCGTATTCGGTTCCCTCCTTCATGAGATCCCCTATGGACCCGACGTCCTCTTCGGAGAGGCTGTCCGATATCCTCTTCAAGGGGATATTGACCCATCTCACGAGGAAGAAAAGAAGGATGCCGGTAACGCCCACCGAAAAGAACATGAAGATGACGAACTGGCTCCTGAATGAATGAAAAAGTTCGCGAAGGGCGACCGATTTGCTCGTCACATATGCGTACATCAGGGGCTTTCCGTCCCACCCGTCAAGCGGCTTGACAAATGATATCGTTCCGAACGGCAACGTCTCGTGGTCTTTTGCTTCGGGCTTCTCGGTGGGTATCAGATCGATGGTCCCGTCCAAAACCCGCGGGAAATCGTTGACATAATTTTTATCCCACAAAAGACCCGCAAAAAAGTATCCTTCAAGCGGCGTCTTTCTCTCAAAATCGCGCGTGGGATGAATGGTCGCGCCGCGTATCTCCATCAAACCCTTTGAGGTCGTCACGAAAAAATGGCAAAGCTTTCCCTGCGCGAACAACCGGCCGAATTCGGCAGCGGAAACCGGCAGCTCCTTTATATCATTCACCGACATATTGTTGGACGAGTACACGAGTGAAAAATCGGGCGCGTATACCCAGAGCGCATTATCTTTGAAGGCTTCAAGGGAGGGGGCAAGGTTCTTGACCGCCCAGTTTTCATCTTTGTTTTTTACGAACGAAA
>JBGSNL010000035.1:0-29621 GCA_041739675.1 bacterium | reverse complement strand
GCAATGCACGTCGACGATATCGTGATTTTGAACTCCGGCGGCGATGCAAATTGAGGTGTAATGAGAGTCTGGGATATTTCGCCGGCAATTCTTTGCGCAAACCATCTCTTGGGCGAGCATGCGGAGATCCATGCGATCTGGAACGTAATAACCAAAAATAAAAAGGGATATGCCGCTCATCCTGAAACCCAAAGGTGGCGCGGGAGGTTGAAGGCGTTGTATCTGCGGCATGGGAAGGTCGCAGCCGAGATGAGGCGCCGGGGATACCGTCACAGAAGCGTTCTCAATGTAAAACTCGCGGGCGGAAAGGCAAGACAGACACGTCTCATTGATTCAGCCGAAGATCAAAAAAGAATTTTGAAAGGGAAAGAGTGTAAGTGCAGGGTCTGATTTGTGTCTCGTAACATATACGACATCCACGTCTATAGACAAAAGTTGCCGATTATTCTAGAGCTTTTTTAGCAGGAGGTGGCGGATGAAGGGTGGAAGGCCAAAGGGATTCTGGGCCATAATGATCATCAGCGTTGTCTGGCTTATCATGATGTTTATGGGACAGGTAATGTCGTATATCGATTACGATTTCACGGTCTCTCTGGGCTTGCAGGAATCGCAACATGCGGTGACCGACGTCGGGGTTGCGTTGAACAAGGGCTTCGGCGTCGCAGACACTCTCGTTTATATTCCGCTCATCGTGGTCGGTCTTGTCGGCATGTGGCTGAGAAAAGGATGGGGCCTCTTTGCGATGGCCGGCGCATTTGCCGTCACCATGTATTTTCCGGCAGCATGTCTTTTCACGTTGTTCTTTGCCCGCGGCGCGCCGGGTTTCAATTTTACCCGCTTCACGCCGTACTCAATCTTCCTTGCGATCGTCTTTCTCTACGGTCTCTGGGGGCTTTGCTATCTTTATGTCCGCCGCGATATTTTGACGCAAGATAATGGGAAACAGGAGAGATCATGAAAGAGATCAGAAGATGCGAATGGTGCATGCGCGATCCCATCTACGTCAAATACCATGACAAAGAGTGGGGCGTGCCGGTTCACAATGACAAGAAGTTGTTTGAATTTCTCATTCTCGAAGGCGCGCAGGCGGGCTTAAGCTGGCTTACGATTCTCAAGCGCAGGGAGGGCTATCGCAGGGCGTTTGCGGAATTTGATTGCGAAAAAGTCGCCCGATTTACGCAAAAAAGAATCGAAAAACTATTGACGGATCCTTCCATCATCAGAAACCGGCAGAAGGTTGAGGCGGCTGTCTCAAACGCCCGCTCATTTTTAAAAGTGCAGGAGGAGTTCGGATCGTTTGACGCGTACAGTTGGCAATTTGTCGACGGAGAGCGCATCGTCAATAAGCGGAAGCGTGTGGCGGATCTTCCGCCCACGTCGAAGGAGTCGGATTTGTTCAGCCGCGACTTGAAGCAACGCGGCTTCAAGTTCGTAGGCTCGACTATCATCTATGCGCACATGCAGGCGGTGGGGATGGTCAACGACCATCTTGTGAGCTGTTTTCGATATGGAGAAGTTTGAGCGGGCAGCAATTGGGTTGCACCAAAAACAGGAGGCGGTCATGTCCAAAGTATCCTTGAATCTTGATGCGTTCCCATACGGCATTCCTGCGATGCCCGTCGCGATGGTCGGAACAAATGTGAACGAAAAGCCCAACTTCATGACGGTAGCGTGGCACGGCGTCGCAAACGCCGATCCGCTGATGATTGCGGTCGCGATCAGGCCCCACCGCCACACGTACAAAGGCATCAAGCAGAACATGACCTTCTCTCTCAATGTGCCGTCGACGGATCAAATAAAGGAGACGGATTACTGCGGTATTTTTTCGGGGTCCAAGGTCGACAAGGTCGCCGAATGCAAGTTCAACGTGTTCTACGGAAAGCTGGAGAACGCGCCGATGATAGAGCAGTGCCCGGTGAACATAGAATGCAGGGTGGCGCACATCCTGACTCTCGGCACGCACGCATTCGTGATCGGCGCGGTCGAAGCGGTTCACGTTTCCGCAAGTTGCGTGACCGATGAAAAGCCGGACGCCGAGAAGATCAAGCCGTTCATTTATGTTTATGGGACCGCGCGCGAATACAAATCGCTGGGAGGTCACATCGCGCAGGCCTATAGCGTGGGCAAGGAATTGAAATCGAAATAGGCACTCCAGAAGTCAACCGTAAAACGGAGGTGTCCTTCATCCTTCTCACTGTTGCGACGCCGGCGCGGTTGTCAGAAGCCGGTGGAGGAAACGGATTGCGTCGTGAATGTGCTTTCCGCGCTCGTTACGCTTTTTCCGTTTGAATCGCTGGCTGTGACCTTCCATATGTAGTCTGTATCCGGCTCAAGAGTGACCGATATCTCTATCGTTTCTGTATTGTCGCCAGGGGCGGAATCGCCGCCGCACGATGAGAGATATGCCAGCGAAAAGCCGAAGCCGAACATCAGCAGAAGGGACATTAAAATCTTGGACCCCTTCCTTCCTGAAACAGCGACCGTGCCGAGCAGGGCTGCTGATGCGAGGCCGAACCCCAACCCGGCAGTTTGGCTATCCTCAGGCACGTACGGGACTTCGACCCGTGTCCAGTCGGTTGGTGAAGAGCCGTTTGCATATTCGAGAACGTAGCTCACCGCGTCGGATGAGTCGGGATCCGCGGATCTTGTCCACGCGAACACGGCAGGAGCATAGGGGACTCCCGACGCGCCCGCCTCGGGCGAAACAATAGCGGGTTCCGCAGGCGCATTGTTGACCAGCAGCACGTTCTCCCAGACATATTTGCCCACGGTCCTCCCAAGTGTTTTTCCGGTTTCGTTGGAAGAGTCGAAATGTATGCCGCCGTAAATGCGACTTATTCCTATCTCGTTCACTGCCTCGGAGAAACTGTCAAAGGAACGCGGCTGCTGCAGCATTGAAGGTGTCATCGGCGCCGTCGTCGGTGGCATCATCGGGGGTGTCGTCGGGGGCGTTGTCGGTGGTGTCATTGGGGGTGACATCGGAGGCATCATAGCTTTCATCATCATTCCCGATGACGATGAAGGCTGAACCGTAAATGCTATATCATCGGTGCCGAAGAATGAGGAGAGGATTTCCGCGGCTGCACCGCTCACAGTGCTGTGGCCGGAGACATATTCAGGATGGGCTGGTGTCGTTGAAAGGAGAGGCTCCCATTTGGGGTCAAAATCAGTGAGCGAATTTCCGTCGGTATCGGCCTCTCTGATCGCCGTGATGGGTCTCCATCGGTTGTAAGAATATTTTGTATCCCATGCTGCTATCTGAGCGTCGTTCAAAGCGAAGTTCAGAAGAGCATAGAGCCTGGCACTCTCATCGACAGAAATACTTTGCTGAGCAACGGCTTGCTGGGCTATCATATTCCATCTGCGCACCGGATTTTCCATCCAGAACATGGCTATTTCTTTTCCCTCGTCCGTTCGTGCCCTGCTGTTTTTGCTGCCAAAGGTTTTCGTCCTCAAGAATTCCATTACGTATTCGGAACTTGTCAAGGACGGTGGAGGGCCGGCTCTGAAAACGGAGATATCTGTGATAGTGAAGGGGATGAGAGTGCCCCAACCGGGGAACATTGCCATCATAAAGTCGGGGGGTGTCGGGCGCCATTCCCCAGGATCTTCACCGGGCGTGTATTCTGCCATGCCTGCAGTGGCGTCACCGCTGCGCCATGCAATGATCTCGTCGGCGGCGGCCTCGCCTGCAACTATGCCGCGGTCCTTTGCTTCGCCGTCGGGCACGGATGAGAGCGATGCGGCAAGCGCTTCGTCAAGAGACATTATCTGCGCCGGAAAGAGCGAGGCGAGTACCCGATGCGCGGCCGCAGCTGCCGCAGCTTCGGCCGAGGCGCCAATTGCCGACAAGGACAACGTGCGGAACACGTGGTAATTTCCACTGGCGGAATTGACCGCATCAAACACGGCAGCGTGGACAGTGGCCAACACGAGGGCGTCCTTCATCGGCGTTCCCATATCGGCTTTGATCGAATTGAGTGTCGTGTTGTTCCAGTCGGATACGACATCCGCATGGGAGGGAGCAGCCGTCCACAATATGGCGGTCATCAAGATTCCTGCCAGCAAACCCCACATCACTATTTTCATAATATGCCTCCTTATTGTCGCCGTGCACAATAAAAGTATAACTGCTTTGTTGTCCGGCAGGCATTGTCGGATTCCGCTTTTTTCCGACAAAAATCCACTTTCTTGACCCGGTATTTTGCAGATCGGGTGGCATCTCCTTGCTCAGCGCAGTGCAGTGCAGTGCCCTTGCTTTCATAATAACATTCGCTGTTATGAGTGAAGCGGTAGATTCTCTATCTTAGAGCTCGATAGAGAATTTGATCCACTCTTGCGCGCGTCAAATGAAACTCGCAAAAGGATAACGGCTCCGGAGGTTTCCCTGAAGGAACGACCTTATATTGACGATATCCTAACCAGTTTGTCCCGATGACTTGCGTTTCGTAGCATTCACCATTGATGCGCGTCAGCGCGTTCTGACACTCAAAGGCATCGGCGTAATTATCTTTGTACCATGAATCGAACGTTGCTCCCTCTGTGCAATCTTCAAAAGGTTCGACGGTATAATATGAAGGATCTTCGTCCTGCGGCCCATGCGGGCCCCATAAAACAAGCCAGTCCCAAAAAGTGTAATGGCCATGCATAGCGTACGGCTGCTTTTGTGTCAGCTCCATATGTATCTGACACCACCCGGCTTTCTTCCAATCCGTAAACGCCGGACCATCTATACAGGTATAGTATGACATAGCCTTTCTCTTTTCGAAGATGCGTATTCCATCGGCGCATATAAATAAAAAGTTTGAATTATTCCAGCCCATATTTCAAATCGAGAAAAACAGCCGCGTACAGGTCAAAAAAGACCCGCGAATTGATTCAATTTCAAAAAGCGGTTTCCAATCCATTAAAATCATTCGTTAATTGGCAACGTGAAAACGGCCAAGCTGGCATGCTTGATGCAAATTACTTGCAATTGAGAGAACTGATTATGGAACGCAAAAAGCTTATCATCCCCATCTTGATTTTTTTAGCGATCCTCCTGGCAAAATCGATTTACGGCAGGGCACCCTCCACGGGCTATGCGGGTTCGGGTAGCACTTTCGTGACTTCAATTGAATTACCGCTCCTGTCGTGCGACGGTGTGGCGCCAATCTCAATTGATTTCAATCTCGTTGCCCTGGAACGCAGACACCTGGCCGTACAAGCCGTTTTTGATGATTATCGCAGCCATCTGAAAGACGGAGCGTACAGATTTTGCTTTTCCGGCGATATGGTCTCTGTGGCAGGCGGCATCATATTCAATCATCGTCTTGACAAACCGGTCCTCATTTCGGGTCTTAAATTGAACAACACGATCGATTCGGTTCTTTTCACCGTGGACACCGATGCGCCGGTCACTCTCCGTGACATCCTATTCAGCGGTGCCAAGCTTGGGGCTGACGATATAAGACCGGGAACGGAGGTTGGGGTAAGAGGGGTCGAGCGTGGAAAGAGGGTCGCAGCCGGTACCGGAGTTGGGCTCCTCTTGAGGGGGCAGTATCATAAGGTGCTCTCATCGACATTCACGTACTTTGACCGCTCGATCGTCATCGAGAACGGTGACCATGTCCACATCGGTCCTGCAAGTCTCGATGAAGGGCTCATGAATTCTTTCGCGAACGCGAACGTCGCCATAGATGTCGAGAGCGGAAGGGGCAGCTTTTTTCTGTATAATATTTATGCCATGGACACGATACGCACGCCGATACATATCAATCCGGCCCTCGATGTGTTCACTCCGAAAATGCTCGAAAGCGATTCGTCCGGGGAAAATTTCTTCATGTGCCTGAGAAATCCCGAAACGAGGGCCATATGGAGAGGCGTTTACCTGATAGACGGGGACGATGAGAGGGCGATCAGCGGCAGGGCGGTAATTTATGAAACGAACGTCGGAAGACTGAATACGTGGAGGCCGGTGGCGGACTGCTCTGCCCAGGATTCGACCTGTCCGATCACGAGCCTGCGCTCCTATTCGCCATTTCCATCGGACGGTTGCGGTTTCGATATCGATGTCGCTGCCTTGTTTCAGGCACCCAATTCGACAACGCCCTTCAGCAGAACTGGCAGATTGAACGGTAGAGTTCAAGACAGGATACCGATCGTAAATCTCGGTTCCGCACCGATCGAGATAGTTTCAACGCCGGATGCCGCCGCCGTATCAGGTGACACTAGCTCGGACAAGCCGGAAGTCGAAGTAGTCGGTGATTCGGGAAATGCATTGGACGCCGGGCCCAAGGGATGTGGCGGCTCTATCATTCCGCCAAGAACAGGCGATAATTTGGATCACATTCTGATTCCGATACTGGCCCTATTTGCCCCGTTGCCCGCGCTTTGCTTTGTTCGAACGCGCAGAGTCCGGTAAAAGTCTCCTTAAAGGGATTCTCCTCAATTACGGCCTCTGGGGGTTGTGGTATCTATATTCCCGCCGCGATCTGCCGATGGATCAGGGCACGGGAATCATGTAATCGATATCCGCGGAGGTCGCCGTCCCGTCATCGAGCATTATCTGTGCTGTGAAAGAGATGAATCTGACCGCCCCGTGAATTATCGAAACGTGGCTCGGGAAATCAAGAAAACCCGTGACCGTTCCTTCATGCACGGTGTGCGTCTCGTCATAGGGGCTGTAAAAGAGGCATCTCTGCCCCACGATGATATCCATGTTGCCGTTGTTCGTTATCCTCTGGAGCTCGGAAACCTGTGCATCCCCGGAGAGCACGATTTCGGGGGACGAAAAACACCTCATGTAATCGGGGGAGGATTCGTCGTATTCCACCCCAGCCTCCCACTGACACCTTGTCGTCTTAACTCTATCCTTCAGGCCGTCGGCGTTCAGGTCTCTGATCTCGTACTCCTGGCTCGTGATTTTTGGGACGATTCGTGTCGGTTCGGGCATATCTTGCTCCTTTATAGACCTTATCGGCAGGCCCCGATAAAAGTTTCTCACTTTTTTTGCGCAGGACCCGCCATATCAGGAAAGAGGGGCTCAGGCCACCTTATACTGTTTGTACGGGGGGGCGATAATTTATGTTGCTATTTATTTGAAATTATTCTAGGTTCCGCCCCGTTAAATATGATGATCGGCTATCGGATTGGAAGCACAACGTAAATGGTTTACGGTCTGGCGCGGGTCATAAGAAAGCGGCTCCGCGCTTTTTTGTGCCAACATCTGAAAGCGGATCAGTGAAAGGAAGGAGTAGGTATGTCGAACGAGAAGAAAAAGGGATCGGTGAAGTGGTTCAGTGATTCAAAGGGCTACGGCTTCATCGCACCGGAAGATGGTGGCGAGGATGTATTCGTCCACTTCCAGGCCATCCAGGCTGATGGCTTCAAGACCTTGAGAGAAGGTCAGGTTGTAGAGTTTGAAGTTACGAAGGGCCCCAAGGGTCTTCAGGCAGCAAACGTAAAGGCTGTGTAAAACAAACCACAACGAATCCCCGATCCCAAAAGGATCGGGGATTTTTCTTTCAGGGGTATATGAAAAAAACATCCTATGTAATAAGCATAGCGCTGGTATCTTTAGCTGTCTGTCTCGCCAACTGCAGCACATTCAAGAAAGCAGAGGATAAAATGGTAATCAAAGAGGGTTCCAAGGTTGCGATCAACTACAAGCTGACGGTGGACGGCGAAGTCGTGGATTCTTCGGAGGGCAGGGAGCCTCTGGCATACACGCAGGGTTCGGGGCAGATAATCCCGGGGCTGGAGAAGGAACTTGTGGGGCTGAAGGCAGGCGACAAGAAGAGCGTTGCAGTGGCGCCCGCCGAAGGCTACGGCGAGCACAACCCGGCTGCGGTCCAGAAGGTGCCGCGCACGGCGTTCAAGGATGCGGATAAGTTGAAGGTCGGCTCTGTTGTCGGCGGTCAGGTGCAAGGTCAGGATTTCGAAGCGCAGGTCGTTGCGCTTGATACCAAGGAAATCACTTTGGACCTGAATCATCCGCTGGCCGGAAAAACTCTCAATTTCGAAGTCGAAGTCGTCAGCGTGCAGTAAAAAAAGGGGGGCGTATGAAAAGGTTTCTGGTAGTGATGCTGGGAGTGGCGATGGTCACCGGTTTTGCGGTCAGCGGATACGCGGCGTGCAAAGTCGGCGACAAGGCCGATGTGCTCTGGAAGGGCACATGGTATCCGGCCACCGTGAAGAAGGTGAAGGGGGATGAATGTTATATCCACTACACCGGCTACGGCAATAACTGGGACGAGTGGGTGGGCCCCGACAGGATCAAGGTTTCGGGAGCCGAGGCGTCCGCCGCGCCGTCCAAGGGGGGAAGCTATTCAGTAGGCGATGCCGTGGACGTCAACTGGAAGGGCTCATGGTATCCGGCGCGTGTCATTTCCACCGGAAAGAACAAGTGGAAGATCCATTACGACGGCTATGACAGTTCGTGGGACGAGTGGGTCACGGCGAGCAGGATGAGAGCAAAGTAGACACTAAGGGGACGCTTCTCTTTTTCACATGAAGCCCATGCGAACAGGAGAAGCGCCCCCTTTTTATTTTTTGTCGCTCTCATGCATCGGGATGAAGAAGAGCAAAATCATCGATGGGATTGCGGCTATAAATCCCATGATAAATAGATTTGTGTAGCCTAACTGTTCAACTATTATTCCGGCAAACCCGCCGAGCACTATGGCGCCTAAGCTCATGACCGCGCTGCCTATCGCGAAATGCGCCGCCTTGTAGGCCGGATTGCACAATCTCATAAGATAGATCATAAGCGCCGGCGTGCCCAAATTAGCCGCAAAATTTTCGTAGGCGTAAATTCCCGCGATCAGCGCAAGCCCGCCGGAGGTATAGGCCTGCGGCCGCAACTCCGACAGTAGAATATAAACCAGTATGTTGACGTTCATAATGATGGTGATGGGCCAGATGGCGCGCTTCAAGCTCGCCTTTTTTATCCACCATGCGCCGATCATTGCGCCGGCGATGGTGGCGAGAGACCCGATGATTCCCGCAAGCCATGACAGCTGCGTCTTGGTGACGGCAAGCTCGCGCATCAGAAAAGGCGTGTTCATTGAGAAGAGGATTTCATCGCCCAGCTTGTAAGTGGCGGCAAAAAGTATCGCGAGAACGAACTTCTCCTGCCGGATATAAGAAAGAAACGACTCGCTGAAACTTCTTTTCACCTCGGCAAATGCCACGTGCCTTTTCACGCGTTCGGCTTCGAACTTGGGCAGGAGAAATTTATGGAGGAGGAGAAACAGCAGCATCGTTGCGGCCCCGGCTGAGAAACTCCAGAACCAGTTGACAAAACCGGCCACCGCCACGAGAACGCTGCGTGCATATACCACGGCGATGCGATACGCCATCACGCGCAGGCCCGAGTAGGCTGCCTGATCTTCCTTGTTCGTCAGACCTTCCAGATAATATGCGTCAATCGATATGTCATTTGTTGCAGCTATGAATGCCAGTCCCACAAAGAGGAACGCTATTATATAAAGGATGGAGCCCGGGTCGGGGTTGCCCACAAGACCCGCGAAGAAGGCTATCACAAACACGAGCACGGTAATGAGAAACTGAATCTTCAGCATCCAGCCGCGTTTTGTGCCGAAGATATCCAGAAACGGGGCCCACAAGAACTTCAAGTTCCATGGTATGCCCAGGAAATTGATGAATCCCAGAAGTGCCTCTCTCACCCCCATGTCGGTAAAAAAGACAGAGGACATGAATCGCACGATCATGTACGGCAGCCCTTCGGCAAAGTATGTCGACGCCACCCAGAGAGAAGTCCTAAAAGGTTTTTTCATAATTCAATTGCGTTTTTCAGATCGAGCACCATCTGCTGCACGTTTTTTTTGAAAAACTTTTTTATATCCTCCCACTTTGGAGGATTTTTTATCAAGTAATGCGGTTCAGGATCCACGTCGGCATCCTCAAAATAAACGAGAGATTTTCCTATGTGCAAGGGATTAATCCTCTCTTTCCCGAAACGCATAGCCATATTTTCGGCGATTTTGCGGAAAGGAGTATCCTGCGCGGCAAAATACAAGTCGATAAAATCCCTCTTTGCCCCGCGCTGGCTTATTGCAATCACCTTCATCGACGATACATCCAATATGCCGGCAACGGAAACGCCCTCCAATATGGCAGGTGGTTCAATAAACGGGTAGGGATAATGGAAGAGGGAGATTTTTGTTTCGTCGGCAATGACCGTCAGCGTGCCCTCGTCATCTTGGAGAAGCTGAATTGCCGACGAGATTGCCTTCAAATTTTGAAAAAGAGACTCCGTTGAAAACGTGTTTTGAGTGAAGAAGTCAAGATCGACGGATATCCTGTGGCCCAACTGCAGCGCCAGCGCCGTTCCTCCGCCGAGAATGAACCGATGCATGTCGGTTATCGTTTTCAGGCGGCTCAAAATGTTGTGTACACTTGCTGGCAGACAGCTAAGATGCATTGGCGACCCCATACCATATCTTCCAGAAATTTTTTGATTTTGGCGAGATTTTTCTGCTTGTTTCAAAAACCTCGATTATCTTTTTTGCCGGATAGACTCTTTGCAGCCATTCAAATGCCTCGACGTCGCCTGTCTCGAGAATCCGTTCTATTATATACACGGCATTTGCTTTCAGGCTCACTGCGCCGGGGCTTGTGTCCCAGAACAGTTTGAACAGTTTCGGAGGTATCTTTTTTTCCGATTTCAACTGCTCGATCTTTGAAACCACGTTTTCGTCATCCGCGGGGCCGAGATACTTTTGCACGACCTTATTGCCTCTTCGATAGGCAAGATAAGCGTACTTCCTTTTACCGATAGTCTTAATCAGGGCGCTCATATCAACTCCAATAACTATATTACCAAACAATGTTGGATAAGTCAAAAGCCAAATGGTGCCTGGATGAGTAACAATTCCGAGATGTTATGGCATAGGGTAACGTCCCCAAATTGTAAGCATGATTAGGGTATCCGTGACGTTAAAGTTTAACCGTCGGTTTTTCGTGTCAGCGTCAAATTAATGACACAGAAGTTTACCCTTAAATATCAGGTCACTTCAGAGGGTGAAATTCGAGCAGGTGGAAATCTACTCGTATTTGCGGCCTGACGTAAAATCCGCTTCCTTTTAATATGCTGTTTTTAAACATGTTTTATGATGCCGTATAAAACATTGTTTGGCGCACTTCTTGCTGCAATTAACGGCACCAATACGAATTTAACGTGAAAAGTTTAATGTCAAAGGAGGTGACACGACAAACATAGGACGGAGTTCCTGAAGTGGATGTGGCGGTTCCAAAAAGGGAAAGGGATTCCAACCACGGAGGTGAACAATGAAAGGGATTTTGAACAATTGGAGTACAAAATTTACGTTCGGAAGGGGGGTGATAACAATGAAGAACAAAATATTGGTTTTGATAGCAGTAGTAGCATCAGCAGGACTTATCATGGCATGGGGATGCGGTGGTAAGGCTACGCTGGACGGGGGAACGGCATACGGCGATGTTGATTCGGTGCCTATCACCATTTCAGGCGGCGCCGGCGCGCTCGACGTTTTGACCTCATCCACGAAGAACATCCCGATTGAACCCGGCGGAGGAAGGCTGGATTTCGGAGCCGAGTCGATTGGGGGATCAGGTAGTATCACGGGGTGCGACATAGTACCCAGTGCGTTATCGCACAACTCAGTGCCTGTGATTCCCAAGGTTTCGGGCGATCCCAAGGCGGATTGCGATGCCGCGGGCAAAGATCCTTTGAACTGCATCACATGGGAAGTTACGCATCCGGTCTCTGCCAAGTTCGCTCTTATCCAACTCAGAGGCAATATGCACGACATCCCGTTGTCTGACACTGACTACATTTTGATGAGACTGAAATGCTCGGTGCACGTCGATGTAGATGACTTAAGCTTGGAGCCTCTGGCCGATACGCGGAGCACCTCTCGTCTCGTGGAATTCATGACCGTGGACTATATCGCGAACGGTTCTCCAGATTTCGCGATTGAGAAACCCGATTTTGACTTCCTTGACATGACCATCGTAGATGACGACACGAACGGGAATTCGGGTTGGGATACAACCGTAGCGACGGGCTGCAAGGGCGGTGTCTATCCGACATGCGACTTTTCTGCCGACGCAGTACGCGATTTGAAACCGGCGCAGTTTCTTCCCACGACGTTCAATGACTTCAGAAAAGTGATTTCGTTCTCTGCCAAAGGATCGGGTGGGACCCAGGTCATCGACTTCGACAGATATATCGAAATGATGGTAACGACGAATGGTGTGACATCAGGCTCGCTCGATAAGGTGTTCGACAACACTTACGTGAGCTATCTCTTCTGCGATAACGTCGATGTCGAATGCGCTCTGACCGCTACGCACTATGACCTTGCGGCATTCAGTTCGCTGTCTTCGGGCGGCGGTGGGGTTGTAGAGGACGGCGATGTTGATCCGACCGAGGTCACGTTGACGCTGACTCCCGGTTTGAGCTACACCGACGGCACGGCCAACGCTACGAACATAACACTGGCCGGAACAGGTCTGCCCGCCGGAATGCCTGCCACGGTTTCGACGCTGACTCTTCCTCCGAACAGCGGAATTGCCAACATCGGTGTTGCAAACGCATGGGCATATGAAAAACAGCAGTTTGTTTACGAGATAAAAGGCATCAAGGCAATAGACGGCGGAGGGAACGTGTCGATCCAGAAGGATCCCGTGTCTTTGAACCTGGTCGCTATGCCTAGCGCCAGTACTGCGATGTTCGCGGACCACTTCGGCTTGGATAGCGATGAGATTTTCAACTATCCGGGTCTGGCGCAAGACGAGTTCGCTCCTGCTGCGGCCCTCGATTCGGCTGCAGAGGCCAATGCCGCTGTGCTCGAGTGGGACGGTGTCAACTTCCTTGAGCGGGTTATTGGAACAGGTGCCGGTATGGCAGCAGGTAATCTCGTTATGACGATTGCTGAGATGGCGGTAGACCAATTCCCGATACAGCTGTCCATAAAGGTCGATGATCTGGCCACCTATGGCATCGGCGACAAGATACTCGTAAGAGCGGCCGACAAAGTTTCAAATGACTATTACGCGTTCGGATTGGAAGTGCGGGATGTCGCCTCGGCCGCGCACGTAATGGTAGTCGGATTAAAGAAGGAGTGGGATACCGATCATTGGGTGGAAGTGGACGGCGCGAAGTTTGACTTGACAGCGGCCAACCTGTCCGACGCTCATCCCAGGGAGATCAAGCTCATCATCGACGATCAGAACGGTATTGAAGTGAGCTATCTGGGCGACGATGACAAGTGGGCGAGGCTCCTGAGCTCATTTGGCTGCGGTGCAGGCGCGACCGGATACTTTAACGTCAATGACGACTGCATCATCCCGTATTCAGCTATGTCGGGATACACGGTTTCAACGATCGTTGTCTTCAAGGCTGACAGCACGTTAGACTTCGATCTCCTCCAGAAGCGGGCAATGAACCTGACCAAGACTGGATACATTGCAGATATTGTTGAGTCGGGACCGCCTAATTGATCAGATGTAAGCTTTGAGAAGACGCCCGCCATTTTGGCGGGCGTTTTTTTTGACGGTGTCAATAGAGCCCTGTGTTTTTTTACCCATAAACGGAGACTCCGCAAATAAATAATCAGATATTTCAAGGGCTTATCCTTGAGGTCGAGTGCTTCATCTTGGCATAACTGATGCTAAAGATAGAGGTAAGGAGCGTTCTTCTGCCTGAAGAGGATTACTATGGGGAGTGTCGTCCAAAGATTTTTCTTCCTGATGCTTGTCGCCGTCATGTCGGCGGTAGTGCTGGCGTCCGGCTGCAAACATAAAAATTTAGGTCCGCTCGATCCCATTGAAGTGCCTGGGGTACCGACGGGCGGCGACGGCATAGACAAGCGCGTCATGACCGCCTCGGTTCTGACCGTCGGGTTCCACTACCTCGAAATCAAGTTCTCATCTTACATGGACGATGAGTCGGTCAATTGGCAGGTCACAGATGAAAGTGGGAGCGAAGTGACGGGAATTCTGGAGAGCTGGTCTCCCGATGTCACGGTTCTTCGCATGAGAGGGCCGTTTGCGTACTGCCGGACTTATACCCTCACAATATTTGCGGGAGCCTCCGACGTCTCCGGCATAGTGTTGATGAGCAACATTGAATTAACGGCGACCATCGGAAGAAATCCCTACGACGCAGATCAAAGCGGGTCCTGCGCGGCCGACGTTGTCACCTCTCCGTTTACAGAGGGATTTGATGCGGCGCTCCTCGCAGGCGATTTCGTGTCGGCGGCGGGCGGAATCTGGGAGAAGACGCTTTCCGATATCGACACGGGCGACTCATTCTATTTCGACGGGTCCGCTTATGATTATGCCGATGCGACCGTGAGAATTCCAAAGGAGAGCGGCGCGGCCGCTTTAGCGAAACTCGTCGCGGCGGATCAGCTCGGAGGCAACGGCGAGATCGTGGCGACGAATTACACACTTAAAATTTGGGATCCCGTTGAGCTTGGATCGGATACGCCTACGTCGTCGATATATCAGACTGTGGGTGTTGTGACCGGAATCACGCTGCACGGCCCGGTCGCGGCGGATCTTAACGGTGACGGTCTGACCGATCTTCTCGTCTCGGCCGAAACGCCTTACGCAGATGGAAGTGTTTTGCAAAAGGTCTATTTCCTCCCCGCCCCATTCCCTACAGGCGGCAGTCTGCTGATAAACTATAACAGCATGACGCTCGGTGGCGCAGGCCACGCGCTCACGCACCCGACGGCTGTGGGGGATTTTGACGGCGACGGGAAAGACGATTTTGCGATGATTCACAACAGAGTGTCGGCATCCGGTCAGCCCTACGACTGGGGTGTTTGGATCGTCAAGGGGGGCGAAATTTCCGGCAATCCGACAATTGAGGAGTTGGGGGGCAGCGCGTCGCGAATCATAGTCGATCTGGCCGCAGGTGACTTCAACGGTGACGGGAAATCCGATCTTCTGGTCGCCGAGCTTGAGAGGAAATTCGCCCTTGGCGGGTACCACAGCTTGAGGCCTCACGTAAATGTATTCTTCGGTGGTGAGGCATTCGAGGGGCGTCTAACTCTCGCCCCCGATTCCGACCTATATTTCACGACAAATTGGGATACATTTTTGAATGTCGCCGGCATAGGCGATTTCGACGGCGACGCAAGGGATGAGATAGCCTTCTATGTGGAAGAGAGGGATATGAGGAACAGGGTGATACTGTCGAAGATCTATGTTTTTTCGGGACGCGTCGATTGGTATGAGAGATATTATATGATTTCGAGGAACGTGAAGCATGCAAGTATGGAAATCGACTGTCTGGGCATGGGCCACGTATATTTCAAGGACGTTGTCAACGACCCGCTGGCGGGCGATATCGATAACGATGGCTACCTCGACATGATGGTGGCAACCGACGACGGCGTCAATAATGCCGCTTACTGGTTCTTGGGCGGAGACGGATATAGAGTCCACGGTTGGGAGCTCTATCTGGATCAGGCCGATATCATCTGGGTCTTCAAGTGAACACAGTACGACTCACCTAATATTTCGAATTAGTCTTGGAGGAGCTTGAAGGCTTCGTCTCCGGCGTGGTGCCATACTTGCCGGATGGTTTTGATGAGCCGGAATTTGAGGGTTCTCCATCGCCGTATTTGGAAGAGGACCCGTTCTTTGATGGCGTGGAAGATTGAGGTTCCCCGTACTTGTTGGAGGGCGTAGTTGAAGTCGAAGATTTCGGTTCGCCGTACTTGGTTGAAGGCGTCGTTGTGGAGGGGGCCGAAGGAGAGGTTTCACCGTATCTTGTCGACGGCGGCACTACAACTTGTCTGTAAGTCGGCTGCGATTCTTCCGCAGCTGCCGGTTTCTGCACAGGAGCAGGCGTTGAGACCGGCGCGGGAGCCGGTGCAGGCGCTGGCTTCGGTGCTGTAACAGGTTTGGGCGCCGGCTTTGGCGTAGGAGCAGGCGCAGGTTTCGGTGCAGGTGTTGGTGCCGGAGTTGGAGCCGGCGCCGGAGTTGGAGCGGGGCGCGGCACGACATAGGGTTTTTCAAATTTATCTTTGTCGCCGGACTGTATCACCGTAAACTCGGTGCGCCGGTTACGTGCCCGGCCCACAGCGGTGTTGTTGTCGGCGATCGGTCTCGACTCTCCGTACCCCGCTGCTATCAAACGGTCCGGTGATATTCCGTTTGCGCTTAAGAAATCACGCACTGCATTTGCGCGTGCTTCCGAAAGTCTCAAGTTGTATTGGTCCGTGCCGATCCAATCGGTATGGCCCTCAACCCTCACAAGCCGTATCTGCGGATTTTGCAATATGAGAGCGATCACGTCGTTAAGAATGGGATACGATACCGGCCTTATGACGGCGCGGTCGAACTCGAAATGTATCCGCTGCGTGATGGCGATTTTCTCCTCGACCACAACCTCCACCGGGACCGGCGGAGGGGCTGGTTGTTTCTCGGGCCGGCGGTAGTTCACGCCGAATAGCACGCGGTAGTTGGGAGATCCCACGCCGTTAGTGATTCCTCCTCCGCCGGTGAAGGTGAACGCGAGCCCCCTTGGGTTGTGAGAAGTGTATCTCATGCCAATCAGAAACTCCGCCGGGTTCTGGAGATGATTTTTCCAGAACCCCGAGATCACGCTCTCCGAAATTGCCTCGCCCAAAATTGCCCATGAATTGCTCAAGCGGACGTTGGCGCCGAGATTCAGTATGATCGAATCGTCCAGATAGGCGTTGGGGTTTAGCTCATTTTGCAAATACGGGGTCCGCTGATAATTTTGATAACCCGCGTTCAAGGACAAAAAAAGCCGGTTCTTTATGTTGCCCTCAAGGGCCAGCAGAACGCCGGGAGACCACATGCCGGTGCCCACAAAATATTTGGTGTTGCCTGTGGGGATGAACAGAAAAGGGACGACGGAAATGCCGAAGTGGTAGCGCTCTATATCGAGAAGCCTGAATTTCATCTCGACCCTTGCATCTCCCACAAGCCCCTTGTTTGTTTTTGACTGGACCTCTTCCGTGGTTATGTTCGGGTCCAGAAAGGTTTGGGCGATTATGAGCGGAAAGTCGGCGCCCAGAGTGAACCAGTTAGTGAACGCGACACCTGCGAAGGCATTTGCTTCCAGGACGTCGTCGACTATGCCGCGTTGTCTTGATCCCGCCGTTGTCGCGAACTCCAGAGGCTCGAATGCATAGTCGAAGAAAATTCCGGCGTTGAATTTCCACTGTTTGAGTGTGTTAGATTCCTCTACGTTGACGTATTTTCCGCCGTCGGTTGCAGGGCTGATTCTTAAGACGCTGACGTTCTTCTTGGCAATGGCGGGGCCGGCGCAGACGAGCGCACACAACACAACCAACGGATATAAGATGGTTTTCCCTGGTCTCATCATCCCCACTGGCGCGGAAGTCCGCGTTTTCATTGATAATATCGACAATCGCAGAGAAGTCAATCAAATCATCAAAAAAACTGCGCAACTTTCTTGTAATTACGACGATAACATGATTGGAGGGAGCAAACAGCCCGCAGTTGCAGGCAGGCGGGCAAGGAGGGGTGGGATGAAAATACGAATTTTTGTCACCGTCATTGCATTGGCGCTTGTATCGGCCTGCGCTGCATTTGACGACAACGGCACGCCTTATGAAGGTTTCGGCCCCGACGTCGTGGCTCCGTATTCGAACGGCGGAGAATTTCAGGGGACCTACAAGGGCCAGATAACTCTCACGGAAAACAGCTGCGCGAATCTTGCGGAAGAGGTCGGCGCAAAAGAGGATCTCACGCTGGACGTGATCCAGAGCGGAGAGCTTGTCAGCATTGCGTTTGAAGATAGTTCGGAGTCCTCGGGTAACATCAAGGACGGCAAGACCGTAATCGTGAAGCGCGAAGTTTCGAGCACCAAGATTTTCGATATTGAATTCACAGACACGGGTATGGCGGGCGTGTGCGAATACATTGACGGCGCGCCGGTGGCCGGCCAGCTTGGCGCAACCTGCGCAAAATATTCAATCGAAATGACGAAAGAATAAACCTCGGATAATGAATATACAACGAGGGCGAATCGGAGACGATTCGCCCTTTTCTTTTGTTTTGCCCTTCAATTGACTTTTAAACCCATTAAGGATAGTGCTTGGTTCCTAAAGGAGGCACTCTATGAGGAGCAGAATCGCGTTTATTTTCGGCCTTATCTGCATCGTTGTCCCTCTTTTCGGGGCAAACGGCTATCAGATGATAGAGCAGAATCTGGAAGAGATGACGAAGCACGCGAACATCATTATCACAGGTAAGTGCGAGGGTGTAACGATTGAGACAATTTACCCTGAAGCGGCGCCTTCCGGCATCACCGTTTCGCGTTGGCGTTTTCATCCGATCAGAGAAGTTCTCAAAGGGTCTGCCCCCGATCCATTCATATTCGATACGTACGGAGTCTCAAGGCAGGAGGCGCTGAAAACCGGGAAACCCTATGCAGTCGGTTTTTATGAATTCGAGCCGGGCAAGGAATATGTGGTTTTCTTGACCGGCCCCACTAAGCTGGGCGTCTATGCGGTGCAGGGGATGACCAAAGGTGTCTTCGAATATGTTGAAAAGGACGGGAAGGCGACCGTCGTGAACAAATTTTCGAAGAGTGTCTTCAAAGGGATGGGAAAGAACACGGCGGGCGGAAAGGCTATGAAGGCCGCAAATATAAGCGTTTCAAAGCCTCCAGAGGGGCCCATCCCTTATGACGATTTAAAGAATTTTGTGAATGTGTTACAATCTAAATAGGAGGTTCAAGGTGAAACGCCGTTTCTGGCTCGTGATCGCGGCAATCGGTTTTTTGACTGCGTCGTCGGCATATGCCGGCGGGCCGTTCTGGGTCAACAGGGTGAAGGATCTTGGCGATGCCCAACATTGGGGCGGCAACACGCTTGAGTGGTGGATAGAGCCGGAGGGAAACGATCTTTCAACCACCGTAAACAATGCAACGGCCAAGGAGTGGATCAGCGCAGCGTTTGCCAAATGGGCGGACGCGGGGCTTCTGGATAAGGACAGAGTTCTCGTCAAGACGGTCGGTTTCACGGCAGCGTTCGGAGGGCACACTGACGAGGGGATCGATGAGACTAATTATGAAACGTACTACAACAACAACCCCGGCAAGATAGTCATAGTCTTCGATAAAAATGGAATGATCACAAAGGATATGGCGGGGGAAAATTATCTCTACATCCCGGGCTTGACGGAGCTTCTTCTCTCCGACGAGGACGGAAAAGTGCTTCTCAAGGGAATTGTGATTTTGAACGGGCTTCTTCTTTCCGGCGGCGAGATCAGTTTGACGAAGGAGCAGTTTCAGGCCGCCATCCAGCATGAGCTGGGCCATCTTATCAACCTTGACCATACGCAGGTGAATCTGGACGTCGCCGACAATTGCACACTGACGCCGGGTACGAACATAGATGTCGCGAATTGTCCTGACGCACAGTACATTCCGACAATGTTTCCTGCGTTGAAGACATACAGGCAGGGGGCGGAGCTGAAGACTGACGATATTTCGACTATCTCGTGGATCTATTCATCTGCTGCATTCGGGAGTTCGTTTTGCACGATCACGGGCGAGATACAGGATATGAATGGCAGGCCCATGCAGGGAATCAACGTCATCGCAAAGCGCGTGAGCTCCGATGAGTCGTTTGTGAAGGCCGATTCGCGTTCGATGGTCTCCGGAGTCATGTACACGGCATGCAATGAAGACGGTCATTACTATCTCCACGGCATTGTCCCGGGAAGGACCTATGACGTGGTCTACGAGCCGTTGGATTCCAGCTACACCGGAATGTCCGGCTTTGAGCCGCTTGGAAGCCCACCCGTGGGATTCGAGCCGGGAACGATAGGCCAGGCCAAGTGCGACAACGGCGGTGAGACTGTAGAGATGGAAGCTGTGAAGATAGAGAGCGTGAATTTCGATACTTACTGTCCGCCTGACTCAGGCGACGGCGATGTCAGCGATAGCGGAGGGAAGGGCTGTTCGCTCATTATTCCGAAATGAACATCACAAGAAAGAAGACAAGAGAGATAAGAGTCGGAAGTGTACCCGTTGGCGGCACCGCAAAAATTTCCGTCCAATCAATGACGAATACCGACACGCGCAATGCTGCCGCCACGGTCGAACAGATCGGAAGGCTTGAAAACGCCGGCTGCGAGATCATCCGCGTCGCCGTTCCCGACGAAGATGCTGCAAGGGTTCTGGGGCAAATCAGAAAATCGATAAAGATTCCTCTCATCGCGGACATCCACTTCCAGCATAAGCTTGCGCTTATCGCATTGGAACAGGGAGTGGAGGGTTTAAGACTCAATCCAGGAAACATCGGGGCAAAAGAACGCGTGCGCGAAGTTGCAACGGAAGCGAAAAACAGAAAAGTACCGATTCGCATCGGTGTCAATGGCGGCTCTCTGGAAAAAGAGTTGCTTGCGCGTTTCGGCGGCCCCACTCCGGAAGCGCTTGTGGAATCGGCTTTGGGACATGTGAGGATTCTTGAAGATCTGAATTTTAACGATATCAAAATTTCGGTCAAGGCATCGGGGGTCGAAGACACGATTGCCGCGTACAGGCTTTTATCGTCCCGCGTCGATTATCCGCTCCATCTGGGCGTCACCGAAGCGGGAACGCTTTTGACCGGCGCCATAAAATCCGCTCTGGGAATCGGCACGCTTCTTCAGGAGGGAATAGGCGACACGGTCCGCGTCTCCCTGACAGCTGATCCTGTTAAAGAAGTTAAAGCCGCATACGAAATATTGGCATCGCTTGGTTTGAGGAAACGTCCATATGTGGAGATCGTGTCATGTCCCACTTGCGGCCGGTTGCAGATAGATCTGGAGGGGCTTGTGAACCGTCTTGAGAAGCGGCTGGAGGGCGTGAGAGGCCCGCTCAAAGTTGCGGTCATGGGTTGCATCGTGAACGGTCCCGGCGAGGCGTCACACGCCGATGTGGGAGTCGCAGGGGGTAACGGTAAAGGAATGATCATACGCAAGGGTGAGGTTGTGAAGACCTGCCGTGAAGACGAAATCGAAGACGAGCTGATGAAGCAGATAGATGAGATGAGGAGATAGGTAAATGCGCTATTCACAGATGCTGATCCCCACTTTGAGGGAAGTGCCCGCCGATGCGGAGGTCGTGAGCCACGCCTTGATGATGCGCGCAGGCTACATAAGAAAACTCGCCTCCGGCGTTTACATACTTCTGCCGCTCTGCCTTCGGGTCACAAGCAAGATTGAAAATATAATCCGTGAGGAAATGACAGCAGCCGGAGCAGAGGAGCTTCTGCTTCCCATAGTGATGCCCGCGGAGATCTGGAAGGAGACCGGCAGGTGGGAGGTCTACGGCAAGGAGCTCTTGCGTTTCAAGGACCGCCACGATCGCGATTTCGTGATAGGCCCCACGCACGAAGAGGCGATCACGGACCTCGTTCGCAATGAGGTGAAGTCGTACCGCGATCTTCCAAAAAATCTATTCCAGATACAGACAAAATTCAGAGATGAAGTGAGACCCCGTTTCGGCCTCATGCGCAGCCGCGAATTCATCATGAAGGACGGCTACTCGTTTGACCGCGACGAGAACGCGGCGAAACAGACATACAAAAAGATGTACGATGCGTACAAACGCATCTTCACCCGCTGCGGCCTTGAGTTTCGTCCCGTGGAGGCGATGACCGGAACGATCGGCGGTTCGATGTCTCACGAGTTCCAGGTTCTGGCCGCATCCGGGGAGGACGAGATCGTCTCCTGCGAGAAATGCGAGTACGCGGCGAATGTGGAGAAGGCGGAGATAAGAAAACCGGCTCAAAGCTCAAAGGTCAAAGCTCAAAGCGGAAAGTACAATAAAGTTTCAACGCCGGGACAAAAATCTGTCGAGGAAGTCTGTGCGTTCCTGAAAGTGAATCCGGCGCAGATTGTGAAGACGCTCATTCTTGAAACGGACAAAGGTCCGGTTGCCGCACTTTGCCGCGGCGATCACGCCATAAAAGAGGCAAAACTCAAAGACACTATCGGCTGCGAGTGGTGCCGTCTGGCGGAAGAGGAATCGGTCCGCAAGGTGACGGGCGCGCCCTCCGGTTTCTCGGGGCCGTTTGGTCTCAATATACCGGTTTATGCCGACAACGAAGTTGAAATAATGGAAAATTTTGTGATCGGCGCCAATGAAAATGACTCGCATTATACCGGCATGAATCTCGGCGATTTGAAGATCACGAAATTCGGCGACATAAGACATGCGGTGAAGGGCGATCCCTGCCCGCGCTGCGACGGCACGATGAACACCCACCGCGGAATCGAAGTTGGGCAGGTCTTCTATCTCGGCACGAAATACAGCGAACCCATGAAGGCGACTTATCTCGATGAGACCGGTGCGGACAAGGTCATCGTTATGGGCTGCTACGGCATCGGTGTGGGGCGAACGGCCGCCGCTGCGATAGAGCAGAACAACGACGAGAGAGGTATGTGCTGGCCGCTTCCAATTGCGCCCTTTGCAGCGGAGGTGATTCCTTTGTCCGCAAAAGGCGAAGAGGTGAAAATCGCGGAAAAGATTTATGATGAGCTGGGCAAAAAAGGTATCGAGGTCATGATCGACGACCGCGATTTGAGGCCCGGCGTGAAATTCGCTGACGCAGATCTGATAGGTATTCCGTATCAAATCGTGATCGGCGGCAAGGGGCTGGCGCAGGGAATAGTCGAGGTGAAAGAGAGAAAGACCGGCAAAGTCGAGAAAATCAAACCTGAAGAAGTCGTAAATTATTTTTTAAAAATAATTGAGGGGATAAAAAGATGAAACAGCAAAAAGTGGCCCCGAAGGATCGCCTGATCGTCGCACTCCTTGCCGATTCCATGAAGGATGCGACAAAATTCGTAAAACTCTTGAAGAACGACGTCCACATTTTCGAAGTCGGCATGCCGACCTACACGATGCTGGGTCCCGACGTCATCAGGATGATCCATCATGAAGGATGCAAAGTGTTCCTGGATCTCAAGTACCACGATATACCTTCAACTGTAGCGCGCGCGGTTTCTGCCGCCACAAAACTCAAGGTCCACATGCTCAACGTGCACGCGGTCGGAGGCAAGGAAATGCTTGAAAGGTCCGTGGACGCGGCGCTTCAGGCGGCGGGCAGCAAGGCAGCAATGCCGAGGCTTGTTGCTGTGACAGTGCTCACGAGCATGGATTCTATGGCGGATATCGGCGTGCAGTTTGAAGTGCGCGATCAGGTTGTGCGTCTGGCGAAGCTCTCGCAGAAATGCGGTCTCGACGGAGTTTTGGCATCGCCTTTGGAGATCAAACCGATACGTAACGCCTGCGGCGAAAAATTCCTGATCGTAACAACCGGTGTTCGCCCGATCGGATCGGAAGCGCAGGATCAGAGAAGAATCGCATCCCCCATCATGGCGATTGCGGCGGGCGCGGATTATCTCGTTATCGGCCGGCCCATCGTTCAGGCGAAAAAACCCGCGGACGTCGTGCGCCAGATATTAAAAGAGATCAGTTCATAAAGTCCGCCGGCGATGTAATGCCTGGTTCCTCGATTCCCCCATATATAATGATGGAATAGGGTGGGGAGACTCCACCCCGAATCGGGGCAGTCCGGCTCCGATTTCGTGCCAGGTCCCAATTTCACCAAAAATAATCCTAAAAAGACCAATAATATCGCCTAGATAGATGCATGCCGCGGTGCGTGGTTTGGCAAGGGGTTTGCATTTACTAAGGGCGTAGACCGAAGGGGGGCATAAGATGAAGAAGGAAATCACAAACTCGGCAGTAACGGATGACGGAATGCAGGCTATTTCCATAATTCCGCTCGATGTCGATTGCAAATCCGAAGAGAACCGCAAGGCCCTTTTGGAGCTTCAGCTTATGATGGCGACCTCTTCGATCAATCACGAATACGCCAGGATGGAATTTGACGATACTGCAGATACAGAACGCAAAGAAGAGCTCTTGGAATTTATGAACGAATGCCGCGCTACCTATTTCGAGGCGCGTCACGATCTGGCCGGCTATGACCCGTATGCTCTAGTTGAGTTCGAACAGGATCTCATGCACCAGAAGCAGATAATGCTGGCCCATTACAACGCCTAAATCCCTAACCCTCCTTTCTCAAGCAGGGGACCCGTCGTGAGATGGCTCCCCTGTTTCATTTTGTGCGGAGGGGGACACTTCTCCTGTTCACATGGACTCCCTGCGAAAATGAGAAGTGTCCCCTCAAGATATTTTTATAAAGCGGCATTTGAGGTAATGAGATTCCGGGAAGCCGGCGAGGATTGGGTGGTCGGGTGCGGCGCCGGTGCGATACAAAACCTGTGCGGTGACCCCTGCGTCGTTCGCGGCGTCGGCGAGCATGGAGTCAAAATCCCCTTCCAGAAAATGGTGCGAGCAGGAAGCCGTTATCAAAATTCCTTCAGGCCGCAAGAGTTTCATCGCGCGCAAGTTTATTTCTTTGTAACCGCGGTATCCGCTCTCCCGGTCGCGCGCGCTTTTGACGAAGGGCGGCGGATCGAGATTGATGAGATCATAGTGCGTACCGCCGCTATCCTGTTCTTTCAGGAAATCAAAACCGTTGGCCTCGCAAACTTTCACCTTATTTTCAATTCCATTGAGTTTTGCGTTTTCACGGACCGCGGTAAGCGCGGAGGCCGAGCTGTCGACGCACAGAATAGAGCCAGCATTTTTCGCCATGTGCACCGCGAACCATCCCTCATACGAAAAGCAATCGAGAACCTTGCCATAGGCGATCCTTCCCGCCAGCAGACGGTTGTCGCGCTGGTCGAGATACGCCCCGGTTTTTTGCCCGCGAAGCGGATCTATATATAATGATACGTCCCCCTCGCGGATCTTGACCCGACTGGGGAGGTCACCCTTCAAAACCTGAGCCGTCAGAGGAAGTCCCTCAAGCCTTCTGACCGGCACGTCGTTTCGCTCCACGATTGCAGCAGGTTTCAACTCCTCAGCCAAAATGCACACCAACTCGTCTTTATAATGGTCGATACCGGCGCAAAGCGTTTGAAAGGAGATGACGTCCCCAAAGCGGTCGACGATGAAAGCCGGTAGCCCGTCCGACTCGCCGAAAACCAGGCGCATCGCATCGGATGAAATGCCAAACTGGCTGCGGAGTCCGATTGCCTTTCTGATTTTTTCCCTGAGCCAATCCCTGTCGATCGTTTCCCTTTTTTTCGTGAGAATGCGGAGCGATATCTGGGATTTCGGTGAAAAGAGGGCCTGTGCCAGAAACCGCCCCGAACCGTCCTTAACGGCCACGGCGCCTGCGTTGCCCGGGAGAGCTCCCTTCAGGTCGCTCTTGTATATCCACGGATGGCCGGTTTCAAAGTGGCGCACCCCTTTGGGCGTAATCTGTATTGTGTCCATGTTTTGCAGCTTGCTTTATTTCCCTGTTGATTTCAAGGTTTCAATTCAATAAGAAAGACTGCTTTCTCTAAAAAAAGGAGGGGACTTGTGAACAGGTATCAGACATCACAGATAAGGAACATCGCCCTCGTGGGCGCAAAAGGCGTAGGCAAAACGACTTTCATCGAGGCGGCGCTTTTCACCGCCAAGCTGACCACGCGCATCGGGCGAGTTGACGAGGGAAATTCTGTCGTCGATTACGATCCCGTCGAAGTCGAAAGAAAGCAGTCGATAATTTCAAAGGTCGTCGGCATCGAATGGGCCGGCTCCAAAATCAACATCATAGATTCCCCGGGCTATCTCGATTTCCTGGGAGAGGCGATCGGCGCCATGTACGCGGCGGACGTGGTTTTGATCCTCATAGATTCCGTGAACGGCGTTGAAATCCCCACAAAGCGCTTTTTCCATTTTGTGACGCAGTCGGGAAAACCGTACGCGTTCTTCATCAACAAGATGGATGCGGAAAGGGCCGACGTCGAAAAAACCCTAGCTTCGATCTAGGAACTTTGCCCCAGCGCGGCGCTCTTCCATCTGCCTATAGGTTTTGGGTCGAATTTCAAGGGCATCGTGGATCTCTTAAACTCAAAATCCGAGGTCCCCGCCGATCTTGCGGGAAAGGCAAAAGAGCTCAAGACCGTGCTCATGGAATCGATCGCGGAGAGCGACGAAAAACTTTTGGAAAAATATCTGGAGCAGGGCGAGATTTCCGAAGACGAGATGAAATCCGCGGTGGCCAAGGGAATCGCGACCGGCCAGATTCATCCTGTTTTTGTCGGTTCGTCTCTTCATGCGGCGGGGTTCGATACGTTCCTCAATTCGATCGTCGCCGATCTTCCCAATCCCTCCCAGATGCCTGCGTTCAAGGTGAAGCGTCAGGACAAATCGGAGATGGAGCTCACCATAGATCCCAAGGGTCCTCTGGCGGCGCATGTCTTTAAGACGACATCGGATCCCGGGATCGGCGACATCTTTTTCTTCCGCGTTTTTTCCGGTACGATCAAGTCCGGCGACGACGTCTACAACGGAACGAAGAGCACGGCCGAGCGAATGGGCCATCTAATGACCACGCGCGGCAAGGAGCGCATCGAAATAGATGAAGCGCCGGCAGGCGATATCGCCGCGGTTGCAAAACTCAAGGTCACCGCGATCAACGATACACTCACGTCCAAGGCCAACGCTCTCATCTTCGATCCGATCACTTTCCCGAAGGCCGTCGTGCCGATGGCCCTCAAACCCAAGGCGAAGAAGGATCAGGATAAGCTGGGCGTCGCGCTTTCAAAACTTGTGTCAATTGACCCGACACTCACATATCACGTGGACAAGGAATTTTCGGAGACGATCATCACCGGAATGGGCGAAATTCACATAGACATTCTGGTAAAACGGCTGCTCGATCGCTACGGCGTCGAGGTGGAACTTTCGAGACCGCACATTCCGTACCGTGAGAGAATTACAAGGAAGGCGGAGAAGCAGGGCAAACACAAAAAACAAACAGGCGGACACGGACAGTACGGCGACTGCTGGCTCAGGCTCGAGCCTTTGCCTGCCGGATCGGAATTCCAGTTTGAAGACGATATCGTCGGCGGGTCGATACCCGGAAAATATATCCCCGCAGTCGAGAAGGGCGTTCGCGAGGCGATGCAGAGAGGGACTCTCGCGGGATATCCGGTGGTCGATCTCAAGGTCAGCGTGTTCGACGGATCGTATCATGATGTGGATTCTTCCGATCTCTCTTTCCAGCTTGCAGGATCACAGGCGTTCAGAGGCGCGATGCAGGAAGCCGGCCCGCAGCTTCTGGAGCCGATCGTCGATCTTGAAGTGTACGCGGCGCAGGATTGCATGGGCGATCTGTCATCGGACATCAGCTCTCGCAGGGGCCGCGTGACGGGAATGGATTCCGGCGTGCTCAAGGCGAAGGTTCCGCTCTCGGAACTTTATCAGTATTCGGCGGCGCTCAAATCGATTACCAGCGGTGCGGGGACGTACTCGATGGTTTTTTCGCATTATGAGCCGGTGCCGGCCCACATTGCGCAAAAAATAATTGACGAGGCGAAGCGCGAACGCGAGGCCGAGAAGGAAAAGGCGTAAGGCAAAATGACGGAGATCATAAGCGGAACGCATGCGGTGCTTGAACTGCTTCGCGCGGGAAAGAGGCGGTGCTATGAAATCTACATCGCTGAAAAAAGAAAAGAGAAAATCACAGAGGAGATAGAGCAGGCGGCCCAAAAAAAAGGCGTGAAGGTGAAAAAAGTCACGCATGAGGAGATGGCCGGTCTTTCAAGTGTGGAAAAACATCAGGGGATCGCAGCCAAATGCGATCCCTTTGTTTTTTCGGAACTGGGCGACGTCATGGGCCTTGCCCGGGCAGTTACGAACAAGGGACTCATAGTCGTGCTCGACGGCATCACGGATCCGCAAAATCTGGGGGCACTTATAAGGACCGCCCATCTGTGCGGAGTCAATGGCGTGATCCTGCCGAAGGACAATTCGGCGCCCGTGAGTCCGACGGTGACAAAGGCATCGAGCGGCGCCACGGAGTATCTTCCCATCGTTCAAGTTACGAACATTGCCTCCACTTTGAAGGAATTGAAGGACGCAGGGTTCTGGGTGGCGGGTGCAGCTGGCGAATCAGCAAAAAATGTCTATCTATTCGATTTCACTGGTAATAATTATGTCTTGGTGCTTGGCGCGGAAGGCAAGGGGATAAGGCGCCTGGTGAGGGAAAATTGTGATTTTCTCCTTTCAATTCCAATGTTTGGCAAGATTGAGTCGTATAACGTGTCGGTAGCCGGCGCCATTTTCATGTCCGAGATCATGCGCCAGCGCCATTTCAAAACCCCATAAAATCACTTGACAAAGTAGCCCTTAGCCCATAGAAACTTTCAACTTTTTGGGTTCGGAGTTTTTAGGAGCGAGCCTGACGAAAAATACACATTAGGAAGTGCGGGCGATTTTTTTTGCCGCGATCGTGGCGCGCTTCTCGTGTGTTTTGGTCTTTGAAAAATTTTCGTCGGCATGACGCCGACGTAGCTCAGCAGGTAGAGCTACTGATTTGTAATCAGTAGGTCGCCGGTTCGAGTCCGGCCGTCGGCTCAAAAAAAAGTTTCGGGGGAGAGGTTCCCGAGCGGCCAAAGGGAGCAGACTGTAAATCTGCCGGCAATAGCCTTCGATGGTTCGAATCCATCCCTCTCCACATGATTTTATGCGGGAGTAGCTCAATGGTAGAGCTCCAGCCTTCCAAGCTGGTCATGTGGGTTCGATTCCCATCTCCCGCTCAAGATGGTGAAAAGTTTTGCCGAGATAGCTCAGCCGGCAGAGCACAACCATGGTAAGGTTGGGGTCCGGGGTTCGATTCCCCGTCTCGGCTCAGTAAGTGTAAGGAAAAGGAAAGCGATGAAAAAGTTTTTTACAATTTTGGCATGCAGCCTGATCGCAGTGAGTGCCGCACACGCGGAGACGCTCACTGCCACGATCAAGCTCTCTCCCACGATCGGTTCGCAGTGCGCGCCGTCGATGGGGAAGGGTGTCGCGCCCATCGTCTGGAGCGGCGTGAACGACAAACGCCCCGCTGCCGTTATCGGCGTACTGACGCAGAAAAAAGAGCAGACCGAAGTTGTCGCCTCCGAACCCGTTGCAAAACTTTTAGAGCAGGGCTTGAAGACGATGTTTGAAAAATGCGGTTACACGTTTGCATCCAACGCAAATGCGGCAGGCATCAAGATGTCGGTCGACCTGACCGATTTTTTTGCGGGCAGCAAAAAGGGACTTATCACCGGCGAGACGCTGGCGCAGGGCATGATGACGGTGAGTGTGGTGAAAGCCGGCAGATCGGTCGATTTCGAATTCGGCGGCGAGGTTCATGATAAAGGGTTGAGAAAAAAGAACGTTAAAAAAATTGAGTCAACACTCTCGGATGTCCTTGCGATGATGATCAACAATGTCACCTCGACAAATAAGTTTGCCGAGGCGATGAACGATTTAAGCAAGTAACAGGGGAGGATTTATGGCGAAGGAGAAATTTGTAAGGTCAAAGCCGCACGTGAACGTAGGCACGATCGGGCATGTGGATCACGGCAAGACGACATTGACGTCTGGCATCACGCGTTATTTGTCCGAGAAGGGCAAGGCGTCGTGGATGGCATTTGACCAGATCGACAAGGCGCCGGAGGAGAAGGAGCGCGGTATTACGATTGCGACGGCGCACGTCGAGTATGAGAGTGATAAGCGCCACTAT
>JBGSNL010000032.1:0-16595 GCA_041739675.1 bacterium | reverse complement strand
CATACAGCATTGAGGAGGAGACGGCCCTCATGTCTGACGCGTCTTTCACCACACCCGGGACCGTAAGCTCCCGGCCCGAAATACTTTGAAAATATTTATCGGCCTGGGCCGGATTCATACCGTTAACATCGAGTGGATTTCTGGCGACAGAAGCAGCCGCACCGACGGGAAGAAAAATAATAACTGCAAAAGCAAGCGCCCGGAACCTGTCCATAACGCCTCCTTGCCCGCCGACGTTTTAGTGGCGGGCCAAATTCTCCGTTATTGGTTCGCAATTCTAATGTGTCCCACCCCGAACTGTCAATGAAGTAAGTAAAATCTTGCAAGTGTCGCCGTTTATGACTAACAATTTGCGCCATGGGGATAGTCACAAAAAAGGGCGATAAAGGGAAATCCTCCCTCCTGTCGGGCGAGACGGTTTCAAAGGCCGATCCCCGCCTCATCTGCGTTGGGGTATTGGACGAACTGACGGCTGCGCTGGGCCTTGCAAGAAGCCACTCCAAAGACAAGCGCCTTTCGTCCGAGATCAGGGAGCTTCAAATGGATCTCATGAGGGCCGGGGCTGAAATCTCTGCAGGAGGCAAACCGTCACGTTTGTTCGAGCCGATATCGGAGACCGATATTTCTAAAATAGAGAAGAAAATCTCGGCGCTTGAAGCGAAGATAGCGCTGCCGAAATCTTTTGTGATCCCGGGCACCACGCCTTGTGCCTCCGCTCTGGAACTTTCCAGGGCGATCGCCAGAAGAGTTGAAAGGGAAGCTGTTGCCATGAAAGACGCAAAAGTATATGAGAGCGGAAATCTTTTCATATGGCTCAATCGTCTCTCTGACTATCTCTTCATGCTTGCGCGCCGGGCCGAAGTCGGTGAAGGGGTGAAATTCGATGCCAAGGAGTAGAAAATGGCGGATCTAATAGTAGCGTTTGTCACGACCAACACGGAAAAGGAAGCAACCTCCATCGCGCAAAAACTTGTGGAGGAAAAACTCGCGGCTTGCGTGAACATCCTTCCCAACATCAGATCTGTCTATGAATGGGAAGGGGAGATTCACGACGAGCAGGAGCATCTTCTCGTCATCAAATCCCTCAAGAGCAAGACGGATAAACTCAAGGAATTCATCGAAAAGCATCACAGCTACGAAGTTCCGGAATTCATGGTCGTGGATATCAATGACGCCCTGCCTGATTATCTGCAGTGGGTCAAGGACGTAACTTTATCCTGAAGTGATAACCCTGCCAACTTTTGCGCCGACGGTGGAACCGAAGAAAAGCCTTCGCGCCACTTCCATTGCGCGTTTCTCGGCATCGTAGGATTGTTTCAATATTTCAACGCGCGTGGGAGTGTTGTGGTATTTGTGGCATGGAATATTTTTATTCCTCTTCTTATCGAGGTCTTTTAAAAATTTTATCATCTCGTCCGGTTTGAATCCCATGAGAAAGAGCGCCCTGCCCGCAAAACCGTCCGCGTCGGCCTCTTCCTCTCTCCTTATAGCGTGGAGCTCGTCCCATGTGAGGCGCGACCAGTTTATCCCGCGCGGCAGATCGCTCATCATGTGGCCCCATTCGTGCGCGAGAACAGCGGCGATGAGCGCCTCGTTATCGCCGTACTTTTCCAGAAAATCCACGCCAACGTAGAGATTATCCTCTTCATCAACGGATGCAATGGTGTTTCTTGCGGGAATGATCTTGCGCCCGCGCTTTCTCGATATGAGCGCCAACTTTCTTCTCATCCGATCGAGCAGGCCGCCGGTTTCGAACATCTCCGCGATGTGAGGCGGAATTGTCTTGGGATCGGCGATCTGCGGGATGGGTTCGCCCAAAATCTTTTTGATCTCGTCGGCGTTTCCTATCGCCCCGCCCGCCGCGGCCGCCCTTGCCATCCATGTGGGCGGCAGGCCCATCGTCGCCGAACCTATTTTGTTCACGGTCATAAGATTATCTCTACTTCATCTTTGCTATTTTCGCAACCCAAAGAGGGGTTGACTTGGGCTCGCCGGGAACCGATAATTTCCGCGAAATGGACGACGCTCTTAAAGATATTGTACGCGAAGCCGCGCTGAAAAACGGTTTTTTTGCCGTTGGTGTCTCTGCAGCCGAACCGCTTTCCGAACTGGAACACCTGGATAAATGGCTCGCAAACGGCCTTTGCGCTTCAATGGACTGGATAAGACGGAGCCCCGAGGCAAGATGCGATCCCTCATCTCTTCTGCCTGGGGCGAAATCGGTAATTTGTGCGGCGCTGGAATACAAATTGGGGCGCGGAAGAGATTATCACGACCTTGTCAGGGGCAAGCTGGGTATTCTCACCGATGTCATTAAAAAACGTCATCCGTCCGCGCGCTTCAAAACCTGTGTGGACACGAGCCCCATTCTTGAAAAGGCCCTTGCGGTGAAGGCCGGAATCGGCTGGCAGGGTAAGCACTCGGTCGTTATCAATTCCGATCACGGATCGTTTTTTGTCTTGGGTGAGATAATAACCGATCTTGAAATTGAACCGGACAAGCCTTCTTCAAACCAATGCGGCGGTTGCAAAAAATGCATCGGCGCCTGTCCCACCGGGGCGATCCTTGAGCCGTATATTATAGATGCCAGACGCTGTCTGTCGTACCTGACGATCGAACACAAAGGTCCGATCGATGACAAATTGACAAAATACATCAAACCGGAACAGTATGGCTGCGATCTGTGCCAGAAGGCATGCCCATATAATAAAGGAGACTCCCATGACACATGAAAACAAACCGCCAAAATTCATGGAGGCGTTTCTGATCCACGGCGAAGACGTCACGCCGAAGTGGGATTACAGCCATCACGTCGTCCCCCCGATGACGGCGTCGGTCATCTACCGCCTTGGCACGACGGAGCGCGGGGCGCAGGGGTTTGCGCAGTTCGGCGATTATGACAAGATGGAGAACGATCCCATCTATATATATGAGCGGATCGACGAACCGACCACCGGCATGCTGGAGGACCGTCTTGCGACCACCGAGGGGGGCGAGACGGGGATTTGCTTTTCCACTGGCATGGCGGCCATCAGCGCTGTCGTCTCGGTTCTGACTGGGAAGGGATCGCATTTGATATCGAACGATTCGGTTTACGGCTGCACATATTCGCTCTTCACAAACTGGCTGCCCAGGAACGGGGTCGAAGTTTCTTTCGCGCACATGAACGGCGCCGATCTTTCAAAATTTATAAAGCCCAACACGCGCGTGGTCTTCTTTGAAACACCCATCAACCCAACACTTGAGCTGATAGATATAGCGGAGATCAAAAGGCAGGTGGACGAGGCGAATAAAAAGAGATCGGAAAAAGATAAAATCTTCATCGTCGTGGACAACACGTTTGCGTCCCCCTTCTGCCAGAGGCCCATGGAGTTCGGCGCGGACTTTGTCGTCGCGTCGCTCACAAAACATTTGTCAGGTTTCGGGACGGACATGGGCGGCGTGGTTATCGGCCCTAAAAAGTTTTTCCGCGACATCATGCTTTATCGAAAGGATTTCGGCGCGGTACTTTCGGGCAAGCACGCATGGCCGTTTCTGGTTTACGGACTCCCCAGCCTCTCCACTCGCATGCGCCAGACGATGAAATCGGCAACCGTGCTCGCAAAGCATCTCTCGGAGCACCCGAAAGTGGAAAAGGTCCTTTATCCCGGCCTCGAAACGTTCCCGCAATACGATCTCGCCAGGAAACAGATGCGCACCTTTACCGGTGAATTCGCGCCGTCTTCAATTTTGTATTTCGTATTGAAGGGAAAACCCGACGAGGCGGGGCGCAAAGGCGCAAAGCTCATGAACTGGCTCGCAAAGAACGCTCTTTCCTACACCTTGGCCGTATCGCTCGGCCATTGCAAAACGCTTATCGAGCATCCGTCTTCGATGAGCCATTCCGCCATAAGCCTTGAAGATCAGGCGAAGGCCGGCATCGATCCGGGCGGGGTGAGAGTTGCAGTGGGTTTGGAAGAGCCCAACATTCTCATCGAGGAGATGGATCGCGGCCTTCAAGAGGTTTAGGTTTTTTGACGAGAGAAATTACGATCGACGCCGCAAGAATCGCGGCGACCACTCCAAGCGCGATCGCTATTGGAATCTTATAGAATTCCGATATCAGCATCTTGATTCCCACGAACGTTAGCACGAATGCGAGCCCCACTTTCAAATACTGGAAGCGGTCGATGATGTCCGCCAGCAGAAAATAGAGTGAGCGGAGCCCCAGAATTGCGAATATATTAGACGTGTAGACTATGAACGGATCGTTCGTGATGGCAAAAATTGCGGGAATGGAATCTACCGCGAACATGACGTCGGTAGTCTCCACGACGAGGAGCACGACGAGAAGGGGCGTCGCCATCAGCTTCCCGTTCTCTCTCGTTATGAAATCTTTCCCTTCATAATCGGTTTTGATCGGCACGAATTTTTTAAATAGTCTGACAAAAATATTCTTCTCGGGATGGATCTCCTGTTCTTTGTAGAGGAGCATCTTGATGCCGGTTATGACAAGGAAGATACCGAAAACGTAGATGATCCAGTGAAATCTGGCGATCAGCGTGAGGCCGGATGCGATGAAAATCGCGCGCATGACTATCGCGCCCACGATTCCCCAGAAAAGTATCCTGTGGTGGTGTATTGAAGCGACACCGAAATAGGAAAAAATAACGATGAAGACGAACAGGTTGTCGACGGAGAGCGATTCCTCGATGAGATAGCCCGTTAAAAATTCAAGCGCCTTTACGTGGCCCATCTCGTACCAGACGAAGCCGTTGAAAATGAGTGCCAGCGAGATCCACCCGAGGCTGAAAAGGAGCGCTTCCTTGAGTTTCACCACGTGGGCCTTGCGGTGAAAAACGCCAAGGTCCAGCACAAGAAGCCCCGCGACCAGGACCCCGAACACAAGCCACATCAGATATTGATTTTCCCCCATAGAGAAGCGTCAGTTGAGATGACGTCTTAAGAATTCGCGGAGCGCTTTGTGGCCCGATGAGAAAAAGTTGCCGAACTGGACGCCGATGCGCGGACGATCCGTGCTTTCAACGCGTGAAATGACACCGCAGAGCGACACGTCCCGGGCCTCGTCGTTAAGGTCGAACGTGACTTCGATTGAGGAATTTTCAGAGAGGGTTTCACCTTCAGTTACGAGATACATGCCGCCGCAGCTCACATTGACAGCCGTTGCCGGGATCAATTTTCCCTTGTGACGGACAGTCACGGGAAGATCCAGCGCGACCCTGGGGTGCCTTCTCTTTTCCATTGCCCTCTCCTTTTATACCCCAACTTTCCCCGTTGCAAGAGCTTTCACCCTATTGATCGGCAGCCCCGCAAAAAAGTTGCGCACTTCTTGCAATTTATATCCCCTTGGATGTAATTAGCCTTTATGGCTAAAAATATTGGTGTTGTCGGGGCGGGTAGTTGGGGCACAGCACTTTCAAAAATGCTGGCGGAAAAGGGCGAATCGGTAACTCTCTGGTGCCTGGAGAAGGAAGTCGCCGCCGGCATAAATAAAAACCATAAGAACCCTCTCTATCTTTCAAACATCGATCTCCCTGCGCAAATTGCGGCCACAACGGAGCTTAAAGATGCCGTGGCCGGCAAAGAGATAGTCGTTTCCGTCGTCCCGTCGCGCTTCGTGAGGAAGGTGTGGAGCGATGCGGCGGAATTTGTCGACAAGGAAACAATAATTGTCAGCGCAACCAAGGGAATAGAGTCGGACACAAAAAAACTTATGAGCGAAGTTCTGTCCGATTGCCTGCCCTCTCACCCGCAATCCAATCGCGCATTTTTATCGGGACCCAGCTTTGCCCCAGAGGTCGCAAAAGGGCTCCCGACATCTGTCGTGATTGCGGGAAAAGATCAGGGTGTTACTGGAAAAGTTCAGGAAACATTCAGGACAAACACGTTTCTCACATTCACGAATGAGGACGTCATCGGCGTCGAGGTTGGCGGTGCGGTGAAAAACGTCATCGCGATCGCCGCCGGCATGAGCGACGGGCTGGGGTTCGGCCACAACGCGCGCGCGGCGATAATCACGCGCGGCCTCTACGAGATGGTGAAGATCGGAAAAGCGCTGGGAGCAAATCCCTTAACCTTCATCGGCCTATCAGGCATAGGCGACCTTGTCCTCACCTGCACGGCGGATCTTTCCAGAAACCACACCGTGGGCAAGAGGCTGGGGCAGGAGGAGACTCTCGACGCAATACTCAAAGATATGAAAATGGAGGCTGAAGGGATCCCGACCGCAAAGGCGGTATATCATCTCGTCGTGGAAAACGGCATCAGCGCCCCCATTTGCGAGGCGATGTACAGGATGCTCCATAGAGATTTCAAGCCCAAAGACGCCGTAACATGGCTCTGCTCCCTGCCTTTAAAAGACGAGCTGAGATCGATCCTGAAATAACCACAAAATACTTGCGGATCAAGCTCATATTCGCTATATGCCGCCAATCGCGGGCGTAAGGCACTGGGGACTTACCGCCTGAAACAAGGAGAACCATAAGACATGACTACCCCAGGTGTCACATCTTCAAAAATCCCTCTGCAGTTTATCGACCCGGATCAACCAACAATTTCGCAAGAATGTGAATGCGTAGATGACGAGCAAAGAGGTTCTTACTGCTCATGCACACAAGTGGGCGGAACCGACAACCCCCCGCCGAGCGGGGAAGAGGAAATCGACAGGGGAACATATTTTTGGGCATTCGTCGGCATGAGCCTTGGCTTCCTGGCTGTCGGCGGCATTTACTGGTGCCTTCAGAGGCTCTGGCCTGACAAGTTCTGGCATGAAAAAACTCCTCCATCCATGCCCGATTGGATGACGAAGCGCATCCCGAAATTGGCAGAGTGGTTAAAAAAACGCGGCATCCCGCTTTCACCGGGTCCCATGATGATTTTCATGGGGCTTTCATCGCTTTTTCGGCGCAGAGACAGCGCATCCGTTGCATCTTCCCCACAAAGCGCGCCGCGCCCGGCGGCCCAGACCCTGTTAAAACTGATGGACGATTTTAATCTTTATGTGGGGCGGTATATCCCCAACTACGATCTCCTTCAGGATCGTTTAAGCACTGATTTTCGTCTGCCTCTCTTCGATCTTTCGCAGAACGCTAGACAATACTATGTCCAGCGCCTGATCGATAGTTATGTTCAAGAAGTGATCGATCACTATAAACCCGCTAACGCCACCAACGCTTTGCCATCATTGGATATCGGCGGCTACATTGCCCAATATCCGCTGGCCTCACCCGATGGCCGCATAGCGGCAAACGAGAGGGCGGGCGGTTACGTTCGCGTCTCTAAAGAGGTCATGGCAAATGCCGTCACGCGGGTGACAAAGGAAAGGGTCGTAAGAGCGCAGTTCAGAAGGCGCATGGGCAACGGATCCTACTTCAGCGATTATCTTGGCTCGACGGCGTTTCTAATGTGGCGCGACATCATGGCTCCCCGCCGGCGGGAATGGTTCGTATCGAACACCTCTCAGGATCTTATCGCGAGGCCCGGCGAGCTACCTCCTCTCCTTGAGACATGGTTTTTGAATAATGCCAAGCCAAGGCTGGAAGATCAGCTGAAAAACGCGTGGGCCCTGATGCCTGAAATTTTTCGCAATGCAATGGGAAGACCTGCCGGCCAATCCGATTCTTACCCTGATGTCTTCTACGAAATGATGCTTGCGCTGGATCTGAATGCTGAACTTGAAAAAAATCTTGCCCGGATCCTCGAGCGTGACGCAGCACCGGTTGACATGGACGGCCTGCCGCAAACCGGCGCCCTGACTGCCGAACGCCGCTCGATAGTCGCGGCCAACCCGGAGCTCGCCTCGTATTCACATTTTGTGGTCGTCCTTGCGAACGCGCGCCTTGCAGTTGCGCAAAACAGATCTGCGACAAACGGCAATGGAACAAGCGGCACCAGCGGAGCAGGCGGTGCGGGAACGGCAGGAAGTGGTGAGCCGGGAGCAGTTCCTTCAAGAGGAACCGTCACGACGAGCACTGTGAGAGCAGGTGCGAGTGATCCATGGTGGGCACATGCTTTCATGCCTTTTGCCCCGGCGCCGCTTGGTATATGGTCCGGTTTGCGCAAACTGTTCTCAGTGGTTCCTCCCGCTTCGGATTCGGAAGCTCCCCCGGCGCCGGATACTCCAGCCACGCCGCAAGGTCTCCCCGCAAATTCTCAGCTCGACCCTCAGAAGGTGGCTCTGCAATATAGGACAACTTATGGTGAGCGGCTGCGAGCGTTAGGCATCGGTAGTGATAAAGATATGGATGTCGTCATTTCGTATTTTGCCGCAATGGGAATGGCCCCCTATGTGGGAAAACAAACGCCGGGCGGCGAACTCTCGCAGAAGATTGTCGAGCAATCTGAACAATGGCTCATTCACACAGTTTCTCGTTCGACGCGGACACATAGAAGAACACTCTGGCCGCAGATAATTCCGCCCCTTTTGAAGTTGGCTCATGTTTTCAGATGGGTTGAGGGAAACGAGCCTGAAGTTGCGCGCAAAGGTTTCAAAGCCATCGATGAACGAGCGGAAGAGATTGTAAAGGGCTGGAACAAAATTCCGCACAAGACACAAAAAAAGGATTACGGCTACACAGGCGGTCCGATCCCGCAAAGATATCTTGCGAGACTGCACGCTCCGGCGCCAAGGATAAGGCCGGCACCGCAGGCGCCATCGGGAATCCTTTCAATCCCTCCCGCGTCGGATGTTCCTTTTCTAAGTGCCAGCCGCGAACCTGAAGTTTCAGTGGCCGCCCCTTCGCGCGTCGAGGAGTCAACCGAGTCTCAAACGCCGGAGCCGGCGCGCTATATAATGAATCTAGAGGCGTTCGATATTTCTCCGGCGTCCTATGTTTATCTTACCAACATGGTCAAGCGTGAGTTTGCCTATATTGGTCTTCCGGATGAATACATAGAAACGATAGCGCAAGCCGTCATGTTCCGTTGGCAATTGCACTTGGTAACGACGCACCCGAACACATCCCTTAATCACATGTCTTCGAAAGAGCGCATCCCTCCCGACGTATTCGTAATAAAAGAGGCCTGGGCACTGCGGAATAAATTTCCCGGCCTTGTTGAAATACCTCAAGACCGCGAAGGTTTGCATCGCTTCATTTATGATCGCATGATCACTTTCGACCCATATGATGTTCAAACTGCGCGGTATCTTTCTCAACTCGCGATGTCCGCATTTGAACGTTCCTTTTTCAGTAGGCAAAATTCACGCTTCAATATTGACCGCCTATTTGTAACTTTATTCAGAATCGAATTCGCACTGCGGAAAGTGAAAGAATTGCAGGATGTGTGGAACAGGATGCCTGAAGAGCTTCAAAGGGCGCTCGGGACAATAGAGAGCGGCAACAAATATCCGTCACTTTTCATAGAGCTGATGCTTTCCGCAAAACACGGACTTGATATCGACCACATGTTGCAAAGAGATGAAAGGCCGATCAGAATCGATTATCCGCGCAGCGTTGTTGATCCAAGATCGCCAATAGCAAAAGCTGTGGATGACGAGCTGGCGCACAGAAATCCGGTCCTTCTCCATTACGGAAACATTTTCAGACGGCTCTCCGATCACATCGCGACTGAGCGCCAGGAAACGATGGCGCACTCCATCAAATCGGCTCCTGTGAGAGCCGCACAACAAGAAGCAACGTCAACCGCGACAGAATCGGCGCGGAGCGAGCCGGAGAGATCTCGTCCTGTGCTGACGCGCAGCCGGCCGGTATCCCCGGCACAACCCGCGCAGTCGCACTATCGTGTCTTAAGCACACGTCCGTTCGCGCAACTCTACGGTATTTTGTCATACAACATACAATACGTGCTGGTCATAAGTGACACGCTCAGTCGAACGCTGGAATTAGATTACTCGGACGTACCCACAATAGCACGCATCATAGAATTCAGATGGCTCCTCCTGAAAGGAAGGTCGATCGATCCGCCGGATGCCCAATTCATAAGGGAGCAGGCCGCATCTCTCTCGAAGGATCCTTTCTTGAGACAATTCCGCGATACCGCCGATGAGATCGAAACTCTCGATGAAGAGCATCTGAGCTCCAGAATCAGGGCCATCTTTTCTTCGTCTTCCGTCGGCGGAACCGAAACAAACGGAAACTACCTGGGTCAGCTTGCCGTTCTTGCGTTCAGAAAACCATTCTTCTCTGAACATGACGGAGTTTTCAGAGTGCCTCGCTTATTCATGCATCTATTTATTAATGAATATGCCCATCCGAAATTGAGAGAGTTGGATGAGGTCTGGGGAAAAATGCCCCGGCCGCTTCAGGACGCCTTGGGTGGCAAACAGTCCGGTCATTATCCGCCCCTCTTCACTGACTTTATGCTGGCCGTTGCGGACCGCAACGACGAACTGGGTTTCTATTTCAAAGAAGGCAGTAGGTTCGACATAAATTATGATTCCGGGATACTTGTCGACGGACGAAGACAGGCCAAAGGGGAACTGCTTGCGGAACACCCGGGTCTTGCACATTATCCGCACGTCCTTGACGTACTCATGTGGCATTATGCCGAGAAGCGAGAAGATGCGAAGAAACGCGGCGGGGAAGGATCCGGCGGCACGCCTCGCGGCGGCGCCGCACCTGCTGCACAGGGCGGACAGGTCGCGGGTGGTGGGCAACCAGTCGATGGAAGTGAAAGAGCTTCATCGCCGGAACAAGAGAGCACAAGCACGGTGAGCGGGGTTTTCGATCCTGAAGAGCTGTCAACCGGCGCCGGTTTGGCCCCCATGGACAGCTCGCCCGTGACCACTGGTGCTTCAATTCTTTTCGGACGTCAAAGACAGGTCGCTCACAGGCCGGCGACCTATACGGCTCGCCCGGCTTCGGTATTCAGGCCCGCCGTTCTTGCGCGGCCGGCGGTCTCAACGGTACCTGCACTCTAGAAAAACCGCTTGCGGGTGGGCGCCCAATGCGCTAGACAACTGGTGTTTTCGGGCGATTCATCCGGGGGGTGCGATCGGCCCGCATCAAGGAGGCATCATGAGCACCCCCATATCAATCACAGCAGACAAAGATCTCGTTTGCGCGCTTCAAAGACCGATATGTAGCCTGGTTGAAAATCACCCCGTCGCAGAGTTCACAGAACCCAGAGCGGACACCTTTTGCGGGAGCAATAGCGAAAACTGGCCCGTTGCGCCGGTTGACGGCGGCCACGAGCAAGTGCAACTTGATTACCCCGAAACCGGTGGTGTGGAGCATTCATATCTTGGAACGGAATATTTTTGTGCGGACTATTTGAGATGGCTTGGAAGCATCGCGCCGACCGGACCGCACACGCACGAGCCCGTCTCATACCTGAGAGAGATCGATCCGTCGGGTGAAAACGCAGACAGATACGTGGATGGAATGGAAAAACTTTCCGATTTCTGCCGAAGTGTTGAGGAGGCACGGGGTGATGAAGATGACGAGGCGGGACAGACAATTCCCGCGAGCGGTCAAAATCCTCCACCCCCTCCCCCAACGCAGACACCGCCTGCCACTTCGCCGTGGGAGGATTTTGTAAGCTTTCTCGACGAGAACACGACCGCAGTCGTCGCTACCCTGACCGCCGTCGGCGGACTGCTTTCCGCGGCAGCCATTGCGGTTAGAAAATTTCAGGCGGGGCTCACCAAGCTTGTCGGCGCTTTCGTTGCGTTGGAAAACATCGCCAATATTTTCAGCAGTAAGAAAGAAAATCTGCAGTTGGGACGTGGTGAGGTTTTGGATCAACTCAGAGCGGAGGCGCCTGAGTTCTTCAAAGGGCTTGAGCGCGAAGTGGAAAATTATGTTTCCGATCTGGCCATCGAGAGATTCGAGGCCCAGCGTCCTATAACACAGAGAATCCACATTTATCTGGATAAAGAGGGGAGGCCGCCGCACAGCCTGCCTTGGGGTTACGCAAGGGCGTTCGCCAAGAACATGCTCACCGCAAAGAATCGGGAGATTCTCCGTGACGAAGCCGCACTCCGAATTGCGGCGAAAATAGACGCTCAGTTAGACGAGGGGAAAATTGTCGATCAGCTCGTAGTTAAAAAGGCTTCACTTAAAAACGAATCGCGCGAGATTAAGCACGCCCTTTACTTATCCGCCGTCGTCTTCTGGCGGACACAGTTGGAGGAGGATAGAATAGCCTCCATCGATTTGACCCGTGTTTTCAGGTACGGCGAGCTTCCTCAAAACATAATCGATCTGGCTTTGACCGATGAAAACATAGAGTTGGCGCGTCGCGCCGCAGCAGCCATGACACCCCGCTCGAACGGCGGAAATGGTTCGGGAGGGGCAACCCCCGCAGGTGGCAGCACGGTCACAGGATTGGTTGAACCCAATGAAACTTCGTCGGGCGGCGCGTCGGGCACACCGCAGGGTACGCTCCACAGAATAGCTTCAAGCCTCAGGGTTTTTTGGGGAGCGCGAGCGCCGCAGGTTTCGCACCGCGCTTTCCTGGGCGCCCGCGCCTTCGCGCTAGCGCCAGTGCGTGTGGCACCTCCGACATCTTTCAGAGTGTCCGTGCGTTGAAAGCGGCTTTCCTTGACCTCAAATTGCCGATACGCTACTAAGGGCGCATGGCAAAGAAGCAAGCTGAACCAATTGAAGACGATCCTCTCATCGCCGCCCTCATCGACGCAAAGGGAAAACGCGTCGAGATCATAGCTTTCGGCATACTCTACACTGGCGTTTTGAAACGCGTTGACGTGGAAAACGGAACAATTATAATCGCGAACGGCGAAGACAGGGCCATGATAGAAATTGAACGCGTCGAATCGTTTTCACTCTCATCATTATGAAGATAAAAACACTTGTCCTCACAATTTTTGCTCTTCTCTCGTTTCTTGCCGCGGCGCAAGCGCAAGAATCCCAGCTATCGGAAGATCTCCCTTTAAGCGTCACCGTTATAGGGGCCGCAAATTTCAACGACGTGCGCTATCTCATCACAAATCTCAAAAGGTCCGCGCAGGTGACGAGGCTCTCCCCAACCTTATCAAGCAAGGGACTCATAGAATATCAAGGAAGCTATCACGGCTCGAGTGAATCGCTTGTCGATGAAATAAGGGGCCTTGCACAGGACCGCTTCGCCGTAGAAACTCCAAAGCAAAAAGGGAATAAGTCCGCCGGCCAACTTTCACTGACCCTTCGAAAGATAACGGCCGGGAGTTCTTCCGACTGAATTTATCCTGCAAATCCATTCTTCACGATAAGATGTTTTGGGCCGAACCAAGTATACAGCCGCGTCCATATTCCTTCAATTATCACGGGTTGAAAATACCTCAGCCTCCGATCCTTTTTTTCAGCACGTTTTATGCAAATGGGTGGTAAAATACACACCCGATTTTTTCTCATTGATATCCCGCGTCATAACCCGGAAAATTTCACGTGATAAGCTGAAACCCCTGCTGCCCATTCTGGGGATGGCGCAAACCTGAGTGAAACGAAGAAACAGGAGGCGCCGTATGGATTGGGAATTGACTACGGTCGCTAATTCAAATAAGGCCTTTATTGGGGGCCCTCCAAGTGCGGAGGGCCTTATTTTTGGCTGGATGGGGGCAAAGGAGGTTCTATGGGCATACCAGAATCTCGCCTCGTCGATGAGGGGTGGCTCCCCACGATCAGGCCTTATATCTATCCATTGAGCGGCACTTATTGCTCAGACGATTCTTCCTGTTCGGAAAATCCTATAGACTGGTTTACCAAAAACGACTGCGCCACACTTGTTGAGGACATGCAATCGATCGTCAACAATGCGCCGCAGTGCAGATACCTTTCAGATTCGGACAAAAATCTTTTTATTCAGAACATACTCGCCCGCAGCGTTGCCGCAGATTCATATACCTGTATACTGGCTATAGATAATAAGGAAAAAGTCGCCCAGCTCATCGATGATCGCTGCAGGGAAAAAAATGGATCCTCGTTTGCCCAGGCGACGCCCCCACAAGGAACCCAGCCGCCGCCGCCGCCCGATGAGGAGCCCTCCTGGCTCCAAAAATTAGGCATCCCTGGCATCATAACCGGTGCCACAGCAGGCGCGCTTTATCTTCTTAATAAGTTGGGCATTCTTACAAAAATTCTGGAGGCCCTTGCAGGCGTAGTGAATCAACTCGCCGTCGTGATCACGAAGCTCAACGCGGCCACCAAGAATTTGATGAAGGCGTTCGAAGGCGGGATCGAGAATATCAAGTATTTCTTCGGCCATGTCTTGGTGAAAATCGGCAGATTGGCAAAATCTATATTCACCGGCCAAATATTCAGAAAGAAGGCTCCACAGCAAAACCGCGGGGCCGAACAGACGCAGAATGCAACCGGAACAGGTCAGACCCAGGAGACGCAGGGCAGAAGAAGGCTGCGCGAGACGAACCCCGAGATCAGGATATTTCAGCCCACCAACGATCCGTTGAGGGGGAATCCCGAACTGTCGGTCGTCATCTCACAGTTCGGCGCATTGAGACAGGAGGCCGATGAAGCATTGGTAAATCCCAGTTTGGACCGCAGGGAAAGAATCACACTTGAAAACTTGGCAGCGCAAAGCGAAATATTCATGAGGGAAAATGAACTCGTCCAGTTGTTCATCGCGTTGCTTGCAGTGGACAGATGGGATGAAAGGCTTCAGAAACAGCGAGAGTCGGCTGAACAGATGCTTCATGCGGACAGCAGGCCTTTCTTCGGTTACCTGCCGCACAGCCATATAAAGTATGTTGCCGCGAAATATTTGACGCCCGACATGGTCAGTAAGCTAAGGTCATCCGCGCTGGCCAGAATAAAGAAAGAGTTGAAGGAGTCGCCGGATTCGGAATTCGCGCTGGAGGTCAAAAAAATAATAGCGGAGTCGAAAATCTTCGGACACCATGCCGCGATCTCGCTCGAAGGCGTGAGAAGACAGTTTTTGACCGATCAGCATTTCACTGAAGAGATGGGGATGTATGCTGCAGCTATGACAACCGAAGAGTGGAACAGTTACGGGGTCGAACAGCAACTGAACATTTTTATGCAAAGCCCTTTGCGCATCAACGCCGACGAGTTGCCGCAGTTGCAAATTCGTGCCATGAAGCAGCGTATAAACATGGCCAATGTGCGAAAGCTCGCGCCGATCTATGCGCAGCTTTTGAGACTCAATCCTCAACTGCAAAGACTCGACTTTTCAATCGTCAATGCAAGAGCGGAACGTCTCAACGCAGTTTGGGAAAACCCACCTCCTAATATCAATCTGCGCAGGATATTCGGAAGGCGGGATGATTCAAGACACCTGCCGGCTTCGTTTGTGAGAATTGCAAAATCCTCTTTCGAGGTCGGCACGTCCGAGCGTTACGACATGGCGCAGGCGGAGACGTCTTGGGAGTACGCCGAAAATGATGAGACAGTTTATAAAGATATCCGTCTGGCGGAGATGATGGACGCAATTGCAAAGAAGAACCCCTCTCTTCGTTCATATCCCGGGATTCTCGAACAGAGAGCAAAATCGTTGATCGATGACTGGGAGGATTTCGACTCCGAAAAGAAAGATGCCCTCGGTCTCGAACAATTTGCAAAGTTGTGGGTTGAAATAAATGCGGGCCTGGGCGTCGACACAAGAAGCGCAATTCGCAACAATGGACAAGGTTCCGGCGGGAACGGTGAAAATGGTAACAACGGCAGCCCGGCCGCGCAAGGGGGCGGGAGCACGGTAACCGGCACTTTCGATCCGAACGAGGTGTCGTCGGGTTCACAAGGTGCCAGAAGAACAGTGGAGATTCCGCTCGCTCGCTCCGCTTATATCGCAAGAGCGCGCCAAAGAGCTATTGTTTCCGGCGGATTTTTGTGCAGGAGGCCGGCGTCGTCGGCTGCAAATACATTGCGGAGTCTTTTTACCCTTCAGCGCCCCGCATTTGCCACGGTGCGGTGAAGACCGGATTTGAATATTTTTCTAATCTCTTCGAGTTCTTCGGAATACGTCCCGTCTTTGAAATCGGGGTACGCCCAGGGCATCGGCTGCCAGCCTTTGTTGTAATATAAGAGCATGTCGGCATAGACACCTTCCCCCACCATGATCATGTGCCCGCCGCCCTTGGCCGAACCCAGGACAACTTTGTGGAGATCGACGTAACCGGGATCGAGATTCACGGTGCGTTTGTCGCCAACGCGGTATTTATCTTCGATATCTTTGGTCCACATCTTGAGTTTTGGAAGTCCGTCCGCCGAAATATTATTTTCAAAAGAGACGATGCAGCGCTGAAGATTATCTCCCATCTCCGGTGCATAATAATTCGTATGCACGAACGGATGCCATGGCCCTACAAGATCTTCTTTGCCGAAGCGGGCATTGAGTGAAGACAAAATCTCGCCCAGGAGACCCTCTCTTGCCGATAAAATTGCAACGATCGGTTTTGACTTCGCATTGTCCATAAAAGTCATATAGCGCGATTGACCCAGAATCCGCAATAGGGTAACTAGATTTTTATGGCTCACACCGTAGGTCTTCTCCGCTGCGCTGATTACGACGTCGCAGCACTTTTGACGGTCTTTTCGGACGCCTTAAACCTCATCGGCTTCGACACCAAATCGGTTCGCGGCAAAACCTGTCTTCTGAAACCCAACATGCTTGGCGCCTATCCACCCGATATGGGGATCACAACGCACCCGTCATTTCTGGAG
>JBGSNL010000028.1:0-17570 GCA_041739675.1 bacterium | reverse complement strand
GACGGTCCCGGAATCGCCTGCGGTGTGGCCGCTGGCGGTTGGGCGGCCGGCGCCGGAATTTCGGGCACGGTCCTTCCCTGCGGCATGATCCCGGGCGTTGGAGGCGGCATCACTGTTCCGCCCTTGGGTGCGACAAACGGCGGTATGGCTGTCACGCCCGGAGGCGGAGTTGGTTCCACATCGCCAGTCGGCGGCGCCTCGGCCGGTCCTGCTGCAAACGCCCTTCCCAGCTGATATTGCGCCACCGCCCTCTGATGTTCTTCAAGATTTTCCGAAAAGAGGTGAGTGCCGTCATTCTTGGAAACGAAATATAGATACTTTGTGTTCGCCGGCTGCAGAGCCGCATCGATCGAGGCTTTTCCCGGATTGCAGATCGGCCCCGGCGGAAGACCCAAGCGCGTATAAGTATTGTAGGGATTTACCACGTTGTCCAGATCCTCGCGCGTCAGGTTCCCGTTGAAATCGGGGATACCGTAAATGATAGTGGGATCGCTCTGCAACGGCATATTCTGCCTCAAACGATTCCAGAAGACCGACGAAATGAGAGGCCTTTCCTCCGTCTTGCCTGTCTCCTTTTCAATGATCGACGCAAGGGTCACGATCTGCTGTTGCGTCTGGCCCAGTTTGTCGGCAAGGGCCGCCGATTCCGGCGTGTATATCTCGCGGAAACGCGCAACCATGCGTTTGATTATCTCATCGGCGGTTTTGGGCCGCAGAACTTCATAGGTATCGGGGAAGAGATAGCCTTCCAGCGACGAAATATCCTTGAATCCCAGAGAGTCGATGAAGGCCTTGTCGTGCGTGAGCCTGTCAAATTCCTGCGGGATGGCCGGATCCTTGAGGAACGTGAGCTCGGAGAGGTATTTCACAATATCTTTTATCGTCCAGCCTTCGATGATCTGCAGCTGGTACTTTTTGACCTGACCCTTAACCAGCATATCGAGCACAGCATTGGCGTTTAAGCCCTCCGGGAATTCATATTCGCCCGCCTTGACCTTTGAACCCAAACCGCGGAGCCTGACATATGTCGAAAAAATCTGCGGCGTTCTGATCACACCGTTGTCCGCAAGCAGCTGGGCTATCGCCTGAGCCGAAAGTCCCTGCTCTATTTCCACAGTTGCGGCCGCGGGCGACTGCCACTGGTAGATCGCGGCATAGAACGACCATCCCACGAAACCGATGCCCAGTATTATGAGCACGACGACGGCGATGAAAATCCGCCGCAACGTTTTCTTGAGCGAGTTTGTCGCCTTGTTAAGTGAGCTCTCGTTGCCTTGACCCGTTTCCATATGACCCCCTTAACGCGTTATCACTGATTACTGATTACTGATTACTGATTACTGATTACTGATTACTGATTACTGATTACGTCTTTTTAGATTCCAAATAATCCGTCAGTATTCTCTGAGCCGCCATCTTGTCTATTACCTTGCGCCTCTTCTTGCGGCTCACATCGGCGCCAATAAGATGAGTTTCAGCTTCCACCGTCGAGTAACTTTCATCCCATGTTTCGATGGGGATATCGAGCTCCTTCTCTTTCAAAAAGGCCTCGATCTCTTTAACGAGTTCCAGGATCTTTTTAGCCGATTTTCCTATTCCCCCGTCCGAATCGAGAGGGACTCCAATGAGCAGCCTCTCCGCTTCGGTTTGGCTAATATATTTAAAAATTTCATCAAAATCACGCATTTTCGTCTTGCGGGCGATCACGCCCAGAGGTTGAGCGGTCCAACCCATCGGATCGCTCACGGCCACGCCTATGCGCTTGGAACCGATATCGAGACATAGAATTCTCACAACGCGAACTAATACAGCCATAAAAGCCCCTTCGCAACCTCTTTGTAATTTTGTAATCATGAACATGTGGCATGGGGCTTCCCCTGCGTGAGGCCTTGGCCCTTCGCCTTCGCCGCCAACGCAATGCTGGCTCGGCATCGTAGAACTTGGTCGGGGCCCATCCATAAGGTGGCTTTTTAAGCCGTACTCAACTTGGATCTGGGGATGAGTTATCAGCCAGCATGGCGATTGCCGGCTCGTCTTTCGGGCATGTCCTCACGCAGGGGAAGCCCCATGTCACATGAACAGAATATCCTGGAAACTGTGTCAAAAACTCGGCGGCGTAGGGGCAGTGGGGTTTGTGGGCGGACGGAGGCGTTCGCATCTATGGTTATGATAACGCGAATGCCGAGGCGCGAGGCGCGTTTTTTGGCCGTAACCCAAAAAAGACGCCGTACCACAAACCCCACAGCCCCGAAAGCCGACGAGTTTTGCATAGCCCTTGATTTTTTGTGCGCATGCGGTACGAATGGCGCAATGGAACGCGTGCGTATCAAGGTTCACGGGCGGGTGCAGGGGGTTTTTTTCAGGGCCCATACGCAGGAAAAAGCGTCGAGTCTGGGGCTTACCGGCTGGGTCAGAAATACAGAGGACGGCGGGGTGGAGGCCATGGCCGAGGGGGACAAAAAGTCTCTTGAGGCGCTGGTTTCGTGGTGCCATAGTGGCCCGGCGGCGGCAAAGGTCAATTCCGTCGATGTAGAGTGGGCCAAGGCCACAGGGAAATACCGAACCTTCAGCGTCACGTATTAACTAGGAGGGGACGCTTCTCCTGTTCACTTGGTGTCCATGTGAAAATGAGAAGCGTCCCCCTTAAGATTTGACAGATTCCTTTGTAACGGTGTATAAAACCCAAAATTTACACACTTTTCGTAAAAGGAGGAGGAAAGGTATGAAGAAAATCGGTATGCTGGTATGCGTGCTTACGGCGGTTGTTCTCGTCGCAGGGTGCGGCGGAACCACCGGCAAGGGCAAAATGTTGGTCAACGTCAACGGCACAAAGATCACCGAGGGAGAACTTGAATTTTTGGGAACGATCAACCCCCGAATCCAGGCGCAGATCGTGAACCCCGAAGGCAAAAAGAAACTCCTGGACAACCTCGTCGAACAGGAACTCCTCTATCAGGAGGCGGTGAAAGAGGGTTTGAGCAGAAAAGACGACGTTAAGGCGAAGGTTGAGCTCTACCGCCGCGTCATCATCGCGCAGGCCTTAGTCGATGAACAAGTGGAGAAGGCTGCAAAGAAATATTATGACGAGCACGGCGACGAGTTCCAGAAACTCAAAATGGCGCAGATAATGATCAAATACGCTAACCCGGCGGATGCGAAAAAAGAGAAGGATCAGAAAAAGGGCGCTAAAAAAGAAACCATGCGCAGCGAAGCCGACGCACTGAAATTCGCCAATGATATCGAAGCGCGTCTGAAGAAGGGCGATGATTTCGCCACTGTTGCAAAGGAAGTCTCCGACGACGCTACAACAAAGAACCGCGGCGGGGATATGGGCCCGGTTTCCAAGGGCGACAAGCGTTTCGAATCCCGCGGATGGGCGCCCTTAATCGACAAGGCATTCGAGATGAAGGTCGGCGAGGTTTCAGGGCCGATCAAAACAAATCAGGGCTACCACATCATCACCGTCACGCAAGGACTTGAGCTTGAGCCGTTCGAAGAAGCGAAGGCCGGCATCGTGTTCAAGGTCAGAAATGATGCAAGAAACGAGCTTCTGGCCAACCTGAAGAAAGAAGGCAAGGTGGAATTTGCCGATGAAAAGAAACCGGAAAAGCCGGCTGAAGGAGTAGCGGGCGCAGGCGCGCCGACACTTGAAGGCGAAGCCGCAGGCGCGGCAGGAGCTCCGGCGGCACCCGCGGCCGAAGCCCCAAAGACGCTGGCAACGCCTTCACCAGACAAGGCCTCTCCGATAAAGATCGAGGTCAAGCAACCGGAAGCGAAGAAGATCGCAAAAGAAGCTCCGGCAACCGAAAAGAAACCGGAATCCGCAGTGAAGCCGGCACCGGAACAGAAACAGTAGATTAATAATTATAAAAAAGAAAAACCCGATGAGTTTCATGCTCATCGGGTTTTTTATTTTTTCTGCCTAAGGCGGATCCGCCTCTGGCGGAGAATTTTTACTGCGGCCCCACGCCGAGCATTACCGTATCGCCCGCCACAACACTGTTTGTCGCAGCGAATCCGGAGCCGACTTCAAGCACATAACGGTATGCGGCGACCTGACCGTCCTTCATCGGATACAATTTATCTTCAGAGTTCGGAGTGGTGTTTGTTTTGACATCGACAATTTTCATATCGGGACCCACAAAAATGATATCGAGAGAAATAGTCGTGTCCTTCATCCAGAAAGGATCCTTCACCTCCTCAGGGAAGACGAACCACATTCCGCCGGTCTTGAAAGGAAGCTCGGAGCGCCCCATCAGCCCTTTCATCCGCTCATCATCAGTCGCCGCGATCTCCACCGGCACGTTAACGGCCTTACCGCCTGCCGTGTGAATCATGAGATTGGCTGCGTTCACACTGCCGCCGGTAGGCATAGTCTCACCACCCGCAGACGCTTCTGGAGCAGCCGGCCCTTCAGTCATCTTTGCCTTCTCGCAGCCAGTCGTGAGAAGAAAAAAACCGAGCAACAGTACCATCAAACCTACGACTTTTTTCATAAAACCTCCTTCAATGTTTTGCCGATTTCGGCCGGACTTCTTGCGACCGCAATACCACACGATTCAAGTTTTGCAATCTTCTCAGCTGCCGTGCCCTTTCCGCCCGCGATGATGGCGCCGGCATGGCCCATGCGCTTGCCTTTGGGGGCGGTCTGCCCGGCGATGAACGCCGCCACCGGTTTTTTCATATGATTCCTGATAAAATCGGCCGCCTCTTCTTCGGCAGTGCCTCCGATCTCGCCTATCATGACTACCGCGCGCGTTCCACGATCTTCTTCAAATACCGCAAGGCAATCTATGAAATTCGTGCCGGGAACGGGATCGCCGCCAATTCCGATGGCGGTCGACTGGCCGAGACCCAGCTTCGTCAGCTGATCCACAGCCTCGTATGTCAGAGTGCCGCTTCTTGAAACAACGCCGATGTCGCCGGGTTTGTGGATCCATCCCGGCATGATCCCCATCTTGCATCCGCCCGGCGTGATGATGCCGGGGCAGTTGGGCCCTATGAGGCGCATCTTTGAAGTTTCAAGCGCGCGCTTCACGCGGATCATGTCGAAAGTGGGAATTCCTTCAGTTATGCAGACAGCGATCGCTACACCCGCAGCCTCCGCCTCGAAGATCGCGTCGGCCGCAAAGGGCGCCGGAACGAAAATGAGAGATGCGTCGGCTTTCGTCTCTTTGACAGCTTCGTAAACCGTATTGAAAACAGGGATGCCCTCGACCGATTGCCCGCCCTTGCCCGGCGTGACGCCGGCGACAACCTGGGAGCCGTACTCCTTGCAGGCCTTCGCGTGGAACGCACCCTGGGAACCTGTGATTCCCTGAACTACGACTCTCGTCTTTTTATCTATCCAGATGGACATATTATTTTGCAAGCTCCACAACTTTTTTTGCGGCCTCGGCCAGATTGTCGATAGCAACGATGTTCAATTTCGCGTCTTTAAGAATCTCCTGCCCCCTCTCGACGTTCGTTCCCTGAAGTCTCACGACAAGCGGCACGCGGACCGAAAGCTCCTTGGCGGCCGCCACGACACCTTCCGCAATTATGTCGCACCTCATGATCCCGCCGAATATATTGATGAGGATCGACTTCACCTTCGGATCGCGAAGTATGATCTTGAAGGCCTCGGCGACGTTTTCCTTCGTTGCTCCGCCGCCGACATCCAGAAAGTTGGCAGGTTCACCGCCGTGAATCTTTATGATATCCATCGTGGCCATTGCGAGCCCCGCGCCGTTCACCATGCAGCCAATTGCGCCCGAAAGGCTCACGTAGTTCAGATCGAATTTCTTAGCCTCGAGCTCTGCGGGATCTTCTTCCGAGACATCGCGCCATTCTTCCAGATTTTTATGGCGATAGAGCGCGTTGTCGTCGAGATCGATCTTTGCATCGAGCGCCATTATTTTTTGATCTTTCGTGACGACAAGCGGGTTTATCTCGACAAGAGAGGCGTCGTTTTCAACGTATGTCTTATAAACAGACGAGGCCACCGACGAGAAGGAGTTCACGAGTTTGGAATCGAGGCCCAGCGCGAACGCGAGTTTCCTGCCCTGATAAGACTGAAAACCCACCGCCGGATCGACCGACTCTTTCAAAATTTTCTCAGGCGACTCGGCCGCGACCTGCTCAATCTCCATCCCTCCGGCGGCCGATGCGATCATGACGGGCCGCGATGTGGAACGATCGGTGGTCACTGCGAGATAGAGCTCGCGCGCGATATCGGAAGTGCGCTCTATGAGAACGCGATTCACCTTCTTGCCTGCCGGACCGGTTTGCGCGGTGACAAGCGTCATTCCGAGAATCGACTGCGCGTGTTTTCTGACATCTTCCGCGTCTTTGGCAACCTTGATGCCGCCGCCCTTGCCCCGCCCGCCTGCGTGGATCTGCGCCTTGACGACTACCGGCCCTGAAAGTTCCTTTGCGATCCCCACCGCCTCTTCGACCTCAAACGCGACGCGCCCCTCCGGCACGGGAACGCCGTATTTTTTTAAGAGATCCTTGGCCTGGTATTCGTGAAGTTTCATCTTAGAAATTTTTTGATCGTATGGACTGTCGAATCCCATCCCAGCCTTGCAATCGATTCGGTGAGCGGAATGTTTTTGGGGCAAAGTTTTTCGCAGTTCTGCGCGTTGCCGCAGTCAGCCAAGCCCCCCTCGCCCATGAGCGCTTCGAGGCGCTTGCCCTTTTCCAAGCCGCCTATTGGATGAGAGTTGAACAAAAACGCCTGTCCTATGACAAATGCGCCCATGAATGGGGATCTGGAATTGAACTGGGGGCACGCCTCGCAGCAGCAGCCGCAGACCATGCAGCGCGAAAAATGGTAGGCCTTCTGCTGATCGGCGGGGGCCATGCGCGGGCCGGGCCCAAGATCATGAAAACCGTCCACCGTCACCCATGCGCCCACTTTTTTGAGAGACTCGAACATCTTTGAGCGGTCGACTCTCAGATCTCGCACGACCGGGAATTTCGTCATCGGTTCCAGGATAATCGGCTGGCTCAGCTGATCGACCAGCGCGCTGCAGGATTGTCTCACCTTGCCGTTAACGAGCATCGTGCACGAACCGCAAACCTCCTCTAGGCACGAGCACTCCCACACGACGGGCGTAGTGGGGATTCCTTCGGCGGTCACGGGATTGTCGGTGATCGCTTGCAGACACATGACCACGTTCATCTTGGGCCGATATGGAATTGCGAACTCCTCCCAATAGGGAAGATCATCCGGCCCGTCCTGACGTCTGATTTTTAAGCGTATGTCGTCCATAATATCAATGTGCCACGTCGTACCGTCTCTGCACCGGTTTGATGTCCTGTATCTCCACCTTTTCGCTGTAATCAAATTTCGGCCCATCAGGTGTGTAGCTCGTTTTCGTTATACACAACCACTTTTCATCGTCGCGGTTGGGAGTTTCGGGTTTATAATGCGAGCCCCTGCTCTCCGCGCGGCCCAGCGCGCCCAGGACGATCATCCGCGCAAGATCGAACTGGTTGGCAAGAGTTCTCATGAAAAAGAGCTCTTCGTTGGCAAAAGCGCCCTTGTCATGGATCTTCGAGCGCTCGAATCTCCCGGCCAACTCCCGTATCTTGTCGTCCGTTTCTTTGAGCTTCTTGTCGTGCCTGACGATGGTCGCGTTGTCCGTGAGCCAAGCCGAGAGCTCCTGCTTTAAAAGGTGCGGATTTTCAGGACCGTCCATCGCGATGATTTTTCTGTTTACATCGTCCTGCCTGCTTTTTTCATCCGCAAGGAGCGAAGATGGTACGGCGTCCGCGCCTTTTTTCAAACCCTTCGCGTATTCTATGGCCGCTGGACCGGCTACCATGCCGCTGTGGATGGCCGACAGAAGCGAATTTGCGCCCAGGCGGTTGGCACCGTGATACTGATAATCGCATTCGCCGGCGGCGAAAAGGCCCGGCAAGCTCGTGCGGTGTTCAAAATCCACCCAGATACCGCCCATCGAATAATGGACCGCCGGAAAAACCTTCATCGGAATTTTTCTCGGATCGTCGCCCACGAACTTTTCGTAGATTTCCAGAATTCCCTCAAGGCGTTCCGCAAGCGCTTCGTGATCGAGATGCGTGAGATCGAGATAAACGACATCTTCGCCGTCAACGCCCAGCTTCATCTCTTTGACGACTTTCCAGATCGCACGAGCGGCGACGTCTCTCGGAACGGTGTTGCCGTACGCGGGATACCACTCCTCCAGAAAATACCACGGCTTTCCGTCTTTGGGCACCCAGATGCGCCCGCCCTCACCCCTGGCAGCTTCGCTTATGAGGCGGCACTTGTCGGTGCCGGGGATAGCAGTTGGATGAAACTGGACGAACTCAGGATTGGCAAAAAACGCGCCGCGCTTGTAAACTTCAGTCGCCGCGTAACCGGTGCAGTGCGTGGAGTTCGTGCACGTTCCGAACACGTGGTTGAAGCCGCCCGTGCACATGATAACCGCGTCCGCCACGAAAGCCGCGGTCTCCATCGTTGATTTATCAGTCGCAGTGATGCCGCGGCAAACACCTTCGTTATCCATTATAAGAGACGCGAACTCCCAATTTTCGTATTTTTTCACCAGATTCTGAACCTCGAATCTCCTGATCTGTTCGTCCAACGCGTACATCAGCTGCTGGCCGGTCGTGGCGCCAGAAAAACAGGTGCGCCGTTTTTTCACGCCGCCGAAGAGGCGAAGATCCAAAAGCCCTTCCTTCGTGCGGTTGAACATGACGCCCATGCGGTCGAACATCCAGACGATGCCCGGAGCCGCATTGCACAACCGTTTCACAACGCTCTGGTGGGCGAGAAAATCGCCGCCGTAAACCGTGTCGTAGGTATGCGCATCAATCGAGTCGCCCTCGCCCTTCGTGTTGAGCGCCGCGTTGATGCCGCCCTGCGCGCAAACGGAATGCGATCTGCGGACAGGGACGACTGAAAAAATGGAGACCTCGGCGCCCTTCTCTGCCGCCTTCAAAGCCGCCATGAGTCCTGAAAGTCCGCCGCCGACCACTATTATTTTAGGTTTTGCCATAATATTATCCGGTGAATGCGAGCAATATCCTCAAACCCCACGCCCCCATGAACAGCGTCACAAGCCATGTCACAACAGTCATCGCGAGCTGCGATATCTTGCTTGAAGTGATTCCCCACGTCATCATCGCCGTCGCAATCCCGTTTGCCAGATGAAAGACGACGCTGATAATGCCCGCGACATAAAAAATCTTCACCCACATCGGCCCGAAATGCTGCTGCATATACGCGAACGTCACATGCTTGCCGGTGATAAAGGCGTGCAGGCGAGTGGACCATACGTGGAAACAGACAAACGCGATCGCGATCAGGCCCGTGAGCCTTTGCAGGATGTACATCCAGTTCCGGTATTGCGAATATGGAACAAGGTTCACCGAACCCCTGTATATAATAATAAGGCCCAGGAGAATGTGGACCAGGAGCGGAATGCCTATGAGGCCGATTTCGTAGAAGACAACCAGGGAAAAACCCTGAGTTGCATCGACCAGAAGATTGAACGCCTCCGGCCCGTTGAATATGAATGAGTTGAATGTGAAATGTACAAAAAGAAAGACGGCGAGCGGAAAGATGCCGAAGAAAGACTGCAGGCGCTTGAGCAAAAAGTAATCGTACCTGCCCGTTACCTGACCCATTACTCCCCCGAATTATCTCGAAAACGCGCTAAGTTACGTGCCAGCTGTATACAAATCGCGTCGTTCAAAGTCAACCGATAACCGGTCCTGAGTCGCGAACCTTTCCTGACGCCTTTGAGGCGTACTGCTCGAAATTCTTGTTAAATCTTACAGCCAGATCATGAGCCTTGGCGTCGTAGGCAGCCTTGTCCTTCCACGTGTTTCGCGTATGTAGTATCTCGCCCGGGACGTCGGGGCACGCTTCAGGGATAAGAATCTTGAAAACTTTGTCAGGAACGCGGGGCATATCGTTCAGCACTCCCGAAAGTGCCGCGTTCAGAAGTTTCCTTGTAAGATTTATGTCCATCCTCTTCCCGACGCCGTAGGGTCCTCCGCTCCAGCCGGTGTTGACGAGCCAGCATTTGGCTTTGTGTTTTTCGAGATGCTGCCCCAATAGACCGGCGTACACGGTTGGATGCAGCGGCAGAAACGGCGAACCGAAACATGTGGAAAAGGTAGCTTGCGGCTCGACAATTCCCGCCTCCGTCCCCGCCACCTTGGCCGTGTATCCCGACAGGAAATGGTACATCGCCATTTCGGGGGTGAGCTCCGCTATCGGAGGCAGCACGCCAAAGGCATCGCACGTGAGAAAGATGATGTTTTTCGGATGTCCGCCCACGCCGGGAATCATGCAGTTGGGAATATATTCGACAGGGTATGTCGCGCGCGTGTTTTCGGTTATGGAGCCATCATCGTAATCTATGGCGCGCGTCTTTTCATCAACGATAACATTTTCAAGGACCGAACCGAAACGTATTGCGTCCCAGATCTGCGGCTCCCGTGAGCGGTCAAGTTTGATCACCTTCGCGTAGCAACCCCCTTCAAAGTTGAAGATGCCGTGATCGGACCAGCCGTGCTCGTCATCGCCTATCAGGCGGCGCGATGTATCTGCGGAGAGCGTTGTCTTTCCCGTTCCCGAAAGGCCGAAGAAGAGTGCAGCATCGCCGTCTTTGCCGATGTTTGCCGAGCAGTGCATCGGGAAGACGTTCCGCTTGGGCAGAAGATAGTTCATCACAGCGAAGATTCCCTTTTTCATCTCGCCGGCGTAATGGGAGCCCAGAATCAGAATAATTTTCTGCTCGAAATCAACGCCAATGAAGACTTCAGAGGGGGTACCGTCCGTTTTGGGATCGGCCAAAAGTTCGCACGCGTTGATTACGGTGAACTCCGGTTTGTGTCCGTTCAACTCTTCCTGCGTCGGCCTTATGAAAAGAGTCTGCGAAAAAAGTGCGTGCCACGCCTTTTCCCCAATCACCCTGACTTGCAGGCGATAGGCCGGATCGGCGCCGGCGAAACCGTCAAAGATGAAAAGATCCCTCTTTGAGAGATAGTCCTTCGCCTTCGCGAGAAGCTTATTAAACGTGTCGGGCGTGACGGCCTTGTTGACAGGCCCCCACCACAACTCGTCTTTCGTACTTTTGTTTTCGACGACGAAGCGGTCGGTTGGGCTGCGGCCGGTGCGCCTTCCTGTTTTGACAACAAGTGCGCCGTTAGCAGCAAGCTTTCCCTCCCCCCGCGCAAGCGCCATTTCGACAAGCACCGGCACAGATATATTTCTATAAATTTTCCCCGATGTTGAGATGTCCATTTTATCTCCTTTTTTCTAATCACTTATATCTATCTTTCGCTTTTGTTCAAGCACTTCATCGAAGGTCGGTTTTCCCTGCCCGCCATGCGATGCCGCAAGGCGAGGCAGGCGGGTGTCGCGCCTCACGAATTTGAATCCGCAATCAGCGTGGGTTTTGGGATGACCGTAGAGGGGCTGCTTTGGATAGAACCTGCACAGGCGGTGACGGAAGCGGTAGATGCGGCATCCAGGCCTTTCGCCGTCTGCAAAGTAACCGCATCTATATATTAGCCATTTGCCGTCCCTTCCCTTGAACTGGAAATTGAATAGAACCTTGTGCCACCAGCTCAAAAAATCGACCAGCCGATCGCGTTTCGCGATGGCCATCGGCATCTCAAGCGCCAAAAGCCTGCAACACCGCCCGCAGCGTTTGCACGCGCCGGTCCTCACAAATTCGGTTTTATTTGGAACTCCGATGATCCAATCCGCCCCAGTTTCCATCCAGTAGAAGAAAAAACCTACTGCGAATGCAGCTATCCTAAGCGGCAATTCAAACACGGCTGCAAACATCACGCGTCCATTTCGGCGATCTCGGCCTCATCAGGCGAACCCTTTTTCTTTGTGCCGCCGGATTTGAGAATCGGCCTCGAGAAGAGCTTCGCCTTTGAGGGGTCAAGCACCAAAGCCTCTTTCAAAACCTCGTCCATGTGCTCGACCTTCACGATCTCAAGATCCTTCAGGATCTTTTTCGGAATCTCTTTGAGATCCTTTTCATTCTCCGACGGGATCAATATCTTCTTTATCTTCCCTCTGTGCGCGGCAAGAATTTTTTCTTTGAGCCCGCCTATCGGAAGCACGCGGCCGCGGAGCGTGATTTCGCCAGTCATCGCAACGTCTTTCCGCACTGGAACTTTGAGGAGCGCAGAGGCAATCGCCGTGGCCATCGTGATGCCCGCCGACGGTCCGTCCTTGGGAATTGCACCCTCAGGAATATGGATATGGATATCAACTTTCTGATAGAACTCGCGTCCCAGACCCAACGCCTCCGCGCGCGAACGGACGTAGCTCATCGCGGCCTGGGCCGATTCCTGCATCACGTCTCCAAGTTTTCCCGTGATCGTGAGTTTGCCCTTGCCCGGCATCACCGAAACTTCCGTCGTCAAAAGCTCGCCGCCGACTTCGGTCCACGCAAGGCCCGTGCACAGGCCTATCTGATCCACGTCCTCCGCGATGCCGAAATGGAACTTGGGCACGCCGAGATACTGCATGACTTTCTTGGGCGTGATGCGGATGAATTTGTCCTTCTTTTCCGTTTTTGCAACCTCACGCGCGACCTTTCTGCAGATCGATGCGATCTCGCGCTCAAGATTTCTGACTCCGGCCTCTCTCGTGTATCGCCTGATCACCAGCTTGATGGCCGATTCCGTGAAGTCGATGTGTTTTTCCAGAAGCCCGTTCGCCTCGCGCTGTTTCAGTATCAGATAACGTTTTGCGATCTCCAGCTTTTCCACTTCAGTGTAGCCGGCGATTCTTATGATCTCCATCCTGTCCTGCAAAGGCATCGGAATCGCGGGCAGCGTGTTCGCCGTCGTGATGAACATGACGTGCGAGAGATCGTAGTCGATATCCATATAATGATCGTTGAAGGTGTGGTTCTGTTCCGGATCGAGCACTTCAAGGAGCGCCGCGGACGGATCACCCCTGAAATCCATGCTCATCTTGTCCACTTCATCTAACAGGAAGACGGGATTATTGGATCCCACCTTTTTCAGGGACTGAATCACCTTGCCGGGAAGCGCGCCGATGTAGGTTCTTCTGTGGCCGCGGATTTCCGCCTCGTCGCGCACGCCGCCTAAAGAGAGGCGGATAAATTTCCGCCCCATCGCCCTTGCAATCGATCGTCCGAGAGACGTCTTGCCGACGCCGGGAGGGCCCACGAAACAAAGTATCGGGCCCTTCATCTTATCGACCAAAGACCTGACAGCGAGATATTCGACGATGCGCTCTTTGGGTTGCTCAAGACCGTAGTGATCTTCGTCCAAAATCTTTTCCGCCTCATCTATGTCCATCTTGTCCTTGGTCATCTCGTCCCACGGCAGAGAGAGTATCCAGTCTATGTAGTTGCGCACGACGGTTGCCTCGGCCGACATGGGCGACATCATCTTGAGCTTCTTGATCTCTTTGCCCACTTTGTCCCGCGCCTCTGCCGAGAGTTTTTTCTTCTTCGCCTTCTCTTCGAGTTCCCCTATCTCGCTTTTGAACTCGTCTCGTTCGCCTAACTCTTTCTGGATCGCCTGCATCTGTTCGTTGAGATAATATTCGCGCTGCGTCTTCTCCATCTGCTTTTTCACGCGGGTCCTGATGCGGCGCTCCACCTGCAGGATCTCGATCTCGGACTGCATGAGGGACAAAAGTTTTTCCAGGCGCTCGGCTGCGCTCGTGATCTCCAATATGTTCTGCTTGTCGGGGAGCTTCAACGCCAGGTGTGCCACGATCGTGTCCGCGAGGCGCGCCGGATCGTCTATCGTGGAAACAGAGGCAAGCATCTCGGGCGGTATCCGGCGGTTGAGCTTCACGTACTGCTCGAACGTGGATTTCACGCCGCGCATGAGCGCTTCCGTTTCAATTGTTACCTCGTGCTCCTCTTTTATCGGCTCCACCTCCACCATGAAAAAATTGACGTTGGGAATATATTGATGGAGACGGGCGCGGCTTTTTCCTTCCACCAACACCTTCACCGTTCCGTCGGGGAGCCTCAAAAGCTGAATGATGGAGGCGAGCGTGCCTATATTATAGATGTCCTCCTCTTTGGGGTCGTTCGTCTTCGCGTTTATCTGCGCAGATAAGAGGATGTCCTTTTCCTTGCCCATAGCCTCTTCAAGGGCGGCTATAGATTTTTCGCGCCCCACGAAGAGAGGAACCACCATGTGAGGAAATACAACGATATCCCGGAGAGGAAGAAGCGGTACGAGAACTCGTTCTGCAACGGCCTTGTGCGTGGGATCTGGCATATCGGTATGGCTCCTTAGGCAGTCTCTGCCTTCTGTTCATAGACCACAAACGGCGGTTTCTGTTTCGCTATCGTCTCTTCGTTCACCACGACCTCCCTGACATTTTCGCGCGACGGGATGTCGTACATCACGTCTAACATCACCGATTCAAGGATCGCACGCAGGCCCCTTGCACCGGCCTTCCTCTTCACCGCCTCTCTGGCAACCGCTTCAAGCGCTCCCTTCGTGAAGGTGAGCTTCACCTTTTCGAATTCGAAGAGGCGCTGATATTGTTTCACGAGGGCGTTTTTGGGTTCGGTCAGGATTTTCACGAGCGCGTCTTCCGCAAGCTCTTCAAGTGTGGCTATCACCGGAAGGCGTCCGACAAACTCAGGTATCAAACCGAATTTCAAAAGATCTTCGTTCTGGATGTCTCTCAAAAGCTCGCCCAGTTTCTTCTCGGATTTGCCTTTGATGGTGGCGCCGAACCCCATCTTTTTCTCGCCCGCGCGCCTTTCGACAAGATCCTCAAGGCCCACAAACGTTCCGCCGCAGATGAAGAGGATGTTGGTAGTGTCCACGGGGATGAATTCCTGCTGCGGATGTTTTCGCCCGCCTTTGGGCGGAACGGACGCGACGGTTCCTTCAAGAATCTTGAGTAACGCCTGCTGAACGCCTTCGCCGGAGACGTCGCGCGTGATAGAAGGGCTCTCGCTCTTTCTCGATATCTTGTCGATCTCGTCGATGTAGACGATGCCTCTCTCGGCCTTCGCGCGGTCGTAGTCGGCCGCCTGCAGAAGAGACAGTATTATATTTTCCACGTCCTCGCCGACATAGCCCGCCTCGGTGAGACAGGTCGCATCGGCGATCGCGAACGGAACTTTCAAAAATTTCGCAAGGGTCTGGGCAAGTAGCGTCTTTCCTACACCCGTGGGCCCAATGAGAAGTATATTCGATTTCTGGAGCTCGACCTCCTCGTGGGGCTTGCCGCGGCTCTCTATCCTCTTGTAGTGATTGTGCACCGCCACGGAGAGAACCTTCTTCGCGTGCTCCTGACCCACAACGAAATCATCGAGAACATTCTTGATCTCTGAAGGTTTCGGAACGCCGATCCTGTCGCCCAACCCTTTCGCGCGCACCCCCTCTTCGGCGATGATGTCGTTGCAGAGTTCGATGCACTCGTCGCAGATATAGACCGTGGGCCCCGCGATGAGTTTTCTCACGTCGCGCTGGTTCTTTCCGCAAAACGAGCACGAGAGATTGAGTGTGTCTTCCGGCGGTCTTGTCATAGATCGCTCCTATTTCTTTTTTCCTGTTTTGTCTTCCATCTGCAGATCTTTTTCCCGACGATACGTAACTACCTCGTCGATGATTCCGTAATCTCTCGCCTCTTCACTCGACATGAAATAGTCGCGGTCGGTGTCCAACTGGATTTTCTTGAGCGCCTGACTCGTATGTTTGGCGAGAATCAAATCCAGCTTCTCGCGCATACGCAAAATCTCCTTCGCCTGGATCTCCACGTCGGATGCCTGTCCCTGAAAACCCCCCAGCGGCTGGTGGATCATGACGCGCGCGTGCGGCAGGCAATAGCGCTTACCCTTCGCGCCCGCGGTCAAAAGGAGCGCGCCCATCGATGTCGCCTGCCCCATGCACAAGGTGGAGACGTCGGGCTTCACGTATTGCATCGTGTCGTAGATAGCGAGCCCCGCCGTGACCACCCCGCCCGGACAATTTATATAAAGATGGATGTCCTTATCAGGATCCTCGGATTCCAGATGAAGCAACTGGGCTATGATGATGTTTGCCAGATCGTCCGTGATAGGGGAACCGATGAATACGATCCGCTCCTTTAAAAGACGGGAATAAATGTCATACGCCCGTTCGCCACGGTGGGTCTGCTCGATTACCATCGGAATCAGTTCCATTTTGACCTCAAATCTTTAAAAGTTACTCTTTATTTCTCTTTTTTTGGCTTAACTTCCTTCACTTTAGCCTTTGAAACTATGAAATCAAGCGTCTTTTCGTACAAAACCTGGCTCTTTAGACGCTCCTTGAGGTTTTCTTTCTCAAACTGAGCCTTCACCTTGTCGACCGGCTGGTTCGACTGGCGCGCTATCATGGCAATTCTCGTTTCGAGCTCCTCGTCCCCGACTGTGAGCGGAACCCCTTTGGCTATTGCAAACGCTATCAGGTAACCGCGCACGCGTTTTTTGGCCTCACCCATATTGTCCTCGATGAACTTCTTCGTATCGAAGCCCACCTCTTCGGGAGTTTTGCCCTGTGCCTTGAGCTGACGGGCGATATCGTCCAGCATCGCGCCCAGCTCGTTTTGGATCATCACCTCGGGGACCTCGAAATCGTTCTTTTCGGAAAGCTCGCGGATCGCGTTTGTCCCCAACCTGCGTTTTTGAAATTCTTCCTTGGCGTTCGCGATGTGTTTTTTTATATCGGCCCTGACCGCATTCATGTTCTCAAATTTTCCCAGTGTCTTTGCAAAATCGTCGCCCAGCTCCGGCACTATCTTCTTCCTGAGCTCTTTCACTTTGACGTGATACGTACCCTCTTTGCCGGCTATCTCCTGATTGAAGTAATCCTTGGGGTATGTGATTTTGATCTCGCGCTCTTCACCTTTTTTCATTCCCTTAATATTTTCTTCGAACGCGGGAAGCAGCGTTCCGAAATCGACTACGAAATTTTCCGCGTCGCTGCCCTTGAACGGCTTTCCGTCCACGGTTCCGTGGAAATCGACGAGGGCCATCATGCCCGCGCCAAGGATTCCGTCATCTGCCGGTTCAAGCTGCGTCATCGCCGCCTGAAGCCTCTTGATTTCGCCGTCGATCTCCTGATCCGTCACTTCGACTTTTTCACGCTCAAGCTTCAGGCCTTCATATTCAGGGACCGTGATGTCGGGCATGACGTCGAACTCCGCCCAGTATTTGAAGGGTTGTCCGTCCGCATAGGTTTCATACTGAACGGAAGGGTCGGAGATGGGCGCCGCATTTTCCTGGCCGATCGCCGCCGCATATGTGTCTCTCACTATCTGCTTTGCGATCTCCCTTTCGGCCTCGACTCCCAGATGTTTTCTTATGATATCAAAGGGTACCGCGCCTTTTCTGAACCCCTTGACATCAACCTCTTTTTGCATCGCCTTGAGCGCCGTCTCAGCGGATTTTTGCGCCTTTTCGGCGGAAACTTCGACGTTGATCTTGTGGCGCACCGCTTTGAGTTTTTCCAGGACTGTTTTCAACATGCTTAGATCCTTTCTTATTTTCCATGTTTTAGCGTCATTTTGTGCGACGGGAGGGAGTTGAACCCTCATGCCTTTCGGCACACGG